>JAUNGZ010000007.1:46392-93595 GCA_030524205.1 Eubacteriales bacterium | reverse complement strand
AGCTGCACCATCGGGCGGATCTCGGGCGGAATGACCGGCACCACGTCCATAATCATCCACTCGGGGCGGTTGCCGGACAGGCGGAACGACTCGACGACCTCAAGACGCTTGATCAGGCGCAGGCGCTTCTGGCCGGACGCCTCCTTCAGCTCGGCGGTCAGTTTCTTGGACAGTTGGTCAAGATCGAGCTCGGCGAGCAGCGCCTTGATAGACTCCGCGCCCATGCCGGCCTTGAAGTCGTCCTCATACTTTTCGCGCATATCGCGGTACTCGGCCTCGGTCAGGATCTGCTTCTTCATCAGCGGCGTATCGCCCGGATCAATGACGATATAGTTGGCAAAATACAGAACCTTTTCCAGCACGCGCGGGCTGATGTCGAGGATCAGGCCCATGCGCGACGGAATGCCCTTGAAATACCAGATATGCGATACGGGCGCTGCCAGCTCGATGTGACCCATGCGCTCGCGGCGAACCTTGGCGCGCGTCACCTCGACGCCGCACTTATCGCAGACCTTGCCTTTAAAGCGGACCTTTTTATATTTACCGCAGTGACACTCCCAGTCCTTGGTGGGGCCAAAGATGCGCTCGCAGAAAAGGCCGTCCTTTTCAGGCTTGAGCGTGCGGTAGTTGATGGTTTCGGGTTTTTTAACTTCACCGTACGACCACTCGCGGATCAGGCTGGGCGAAGCCAGACCGATCTTGATGGCGTTAAACGTATGATATCCCATATATTTTAAGATGCTCCTTCCCTGTTAGCAGACGATTTTGATTGTTCCGGCATGGCGTTATTCGCCCAGACCGTCGTCAAAATCATCTTCGGCATCGTCTCCGCCGTCATCATCGGCGGCGTCCAGCGCAAAGAGATCGCTGTCGCCCTCCTCGGCATCGTTAATGCCAAAGCCGGCTGCGGTGAATTCCTCGTCAGCGCCCGCGACAGCATGCTCCATCGGGCGGATGAAATCGCTCTCGTCCTCTTCATCGTCCGCCAGTTCGATCACTTCCATGTTTTCATCGAGCACCTGAATATCGAGGCAGAGGGACTGCAGCTCCTTGACCAAAACCTTAAAGGATTCCGGCACGCCCGGCTGCGGCACGTTATGCCCCTTTACGATCGCCTCATAGGTCTTAACGCGGCCGGTGATATCGTCCGACTTAACGGTCAGGATCTCCTGAAGCGTGTAGGCCGCGCCGTAGGCTTCGAGCGCCCAGACTTCCATTTCGCCGAAGCGCTGGCCGCCGAACTGCGCCTTACCGCCGAGCGGCTGCTGGGTAACCAGCGAATACGGGCCGGTCGAACGGGCATGGATCTTATCGTCTACCAGATGGTGAAGCTTGAGATAGTACATATAACCGACGGTAACGCGGTTGTCGAACTGCTCGCCGGTGCGGCCGTCGTATACGACGCTCTTACCGTCCTCATTGACGCCCGCCTGCACGAGCACCTCTTTGATATCCTCCAGCGAAGCGCCGTCGAACACAGGCGTCTCGACCTTCCAGCCGAGCTTGCTGGCGGCAAAGCCCAGATGGACCTCGAGCACCTGCCCAATGTTCATACGGGACGGAACGCCCAACGGGTTCAGCACGATATCGAGCGGCGTGCCATCCTCAAGGAACGGCATATCCTCCTGCGGAAGAATACGGGATACAACGCCCTTGTTGCCGTGACGGCCGGCCATTTTATCGCCAACCGAGATTTTGCGCTTCTGCGCGATATACACGCGCACGATCATATTGACGCCGGGCGACAGTTCGTCTCCGTTTTCACGAGTGAACACCTTAACGTCGACCACGATGCCGCTTTCGCCGTGCGGCGCGCGCAGCGAGGTGTCGCGCACCTCGCGCGCCTTTTCGCCGAAGATGGCGCGCAGCAGGCGCTCCTCCGCGGTCAGCTCGGTTTCGCCCTTGGGCGTTACCTTGCCTACCAGAATATCGCCCGCCTGCACCTCGGCGCCGACGCGGATAATGCCGCGCTCATCGAGGTTGCGCAGCGCGTCCTCGCCGACGTTCGGAATATCGCGGGTGATCTCCTCCGGCCCGAGCTTGGTGTCGCGGGATTCGGACTCATATTCCTCGATGTGGATTGAAGTATAAACGTCGTCGCGCACAAGGCGCTCGTTGAGCAGAACGGCGTCCTCGTAGTTATAGCCTTCCCACGTCATAAACCCGATCAGCGCGTTCTTGCCGAGCGCGATCTCGCCCTTATCGGTCGAGGGGCCGTCGGCGAGCACGTCGCCGCACTTGACGCGCTCGCCCAAATCGACGATCGGCCGCATGTTGATGCAGGTCGACTGGTTCGAGCGGAGGAACTTGGTCAGGTGATAGGTCTTTTCCGTTCCGTTGTCATACTGCACGACAACTTCGCGCGCGGTCACGCGGGCAACAACGCCGTCGCCCTCCGCCAGCGGAATGGTGCCGGAGTCGACCGCCGCCTTATATTCCATGCCGGTCGCGACATACGGCGCCTGCGTTTTAAGAAGCGGAACCGCCTGACGCTGCATGTTCGCGCCCATCAGCGCACGGTTTGCGTCGTCGTGCTCGAGGAACGGAATGAACGCGGTGGCAACCGATACCATCATGCGGGGAGAAACGTCCATCAGATCTACGTCCTTACGGTCGACCTCGACGAACTCGTCGCGCATGCGGCAGGTAACGCGCTCATTGAGCAGATAGCCGTCCGCGTCGATCGGCTCGGTCGCCTGACAGACGATATACTCGTCCTCAACGTCAGCCGTCATATACTGTACTTCATCGGTGACGCGGCCGTTTTCCTTGTCAATAATGCGGTACGGCGCTTCGATGAAGCCGAAGTCGTTAATGCGCGCATATGTCGCGAGATAGGAAATCAGACCAATGTTCGGGCCTTCAGGCGTTTCGATCGGGCACAGGCGTCCATAGTGCGAATAGTGGACGTCTCGCACCTCAAACGAGGCGCGGTCGCGCGAAAGACCGCCCGGGCCGAGCGCCGACATACGGCGCTTGTGCGTCAATTCGGCCAAGGGGTTATTCTGATCCATGAACTGCGACAGCGGCGAGGAACCGAAAAATTCCTTGATCGCGGCGGTCACGGGACGGATGTTGATGAGCGACTGCGGCGTGACGATATCAAGATCCTGAATGGTCATGCGCTCGCGGATCACGCGCTCCATGCGGGAGAAGCCGATGCGGAACTGGTTTTGCAGCAGCTCGCCCACACAGCGCAGGCGGCGGTTGCCCAGATGGTCAATATCATCCGTTGTGCCGATACCGTTGCCAAGGTTCAGCAGATAGCAGATCGAAGCCAGCATATCGTCCACAATAATCGTTTTGGGAACCAGCTCGTTCATGCGGGCGGCAACCTGCGCCTTGAATTCCTCACCCTTAAACTGCTCAATCAGTTCCCTCAGAACGACAAAGCGCACCTTTTCCTTCACGCCCAGCTCATCGGCAGTAAAGCCGGTGTACTCGGTAAAGTCGTTGACGTCAACCATGCCGTTGCCAAACACCTTGACCGCGCGGCCTTCGCTCGACTCAATGGTTACGCCGTGTACGCCGCGTTTCGAGATCAGGCGCGCCTTTTCACGGCTCAGCATTTCATCGGCCTCCGCCAGCACTTCGCCGGTCATCGGATCGACGGCGGGCTCAAGCAGCTTGTGGCCGGTGATACGCCGCGCAATATCGAGCTTCTTATTGTATTTATAGCGGCCGACGGCGGAAATATCATACCGGCGCACGTCGAAGAACATCGCGTCCATCAGGCTGGTCGCATTCTCAACCGAAGGCGGCTCGCCGGGACGCATTTTCTTGTAAATTTCGATCAACGCTTCGTCGGACGTGCTCGCCGGGTCCTTTTCAAGCGTCGCCACGATCAGCGGATCCTCACCGAACACCTCTTTGATCTCCGCTTCCGTCTTGACGCCGATCGCGCGGATAAAGCTGGTGATCGGGATTTTGCGGTTTTTGTCAATGCGGACATAGAAAACGTCGTTCGCATCAGTCTCGTATTCGAGCCACGCGCCGCGGTACGGAATGACGGTGGCCGACAGGATCGCCTTATCGGTTTTGTCATATTCCTTGCCGAAATACACGCCGGGCGAGCGGACGATCTGCGAAACGATGGCGCGCTCGGCGCCGTTGATGATAAAGGTCGCGGAGTCGGTCATCTTCGGGAAATCGCCCATGAAGATTTCCTGCTCCTTGATTTCGCCCGTTTCTTTGTTACGCAGGCGCATGCGGACCTTGAGCGGCGAAGCATATGTGGCGTCGCGCGCTTTGCACTCCTCCACGCTGTACTTAGGCTCCTCGTCCATCGAATAATCGAGGAAGGAAAGCTCCAGATTTCCGGTGTAGTCCGTGATGGACGCGGTATCGGCAAAAACCTCGCGCAGTCCCTCGTCGAGGAACCACTTGTAAGATCTTTTCTGCACCTCGATCAGATTCGGCATCTCCAGAATCTCATCAATGCGCGCAAAGCTCTTTCGTGTGGTTTTGCCGTGCTGTACATCTTTCACCTTCATGTGCTTTGATCACTCCGTTTCTTTCGGCTGTGTTGGTGTTGATACGCCCGGCGGCGTGGCAAAAATCTAAATTTTAGTCTTGCAATCCCCTGCGGGTCGTGCTAACATGTATTTAGGAATCGGGACAATTCGCCCGATATTGTTGAGCGTTTTATTATACCATGGTTTTTCATGACAAGTCAAGGATATTTTTGTATTTATAAAAGCGGACGGTTATATAACCGTCCGCTTTTTTTCATTTCTACGCCAAAGAACAGCCTTCCGTTTGGAAGGCTGTTCTTTCAAAGCACCTTAGATAGAAAATCCTTTAACCGCGGGTTCTGCGGGTTTGCGAAGAAGGCCTTTGGCTCATTTTGCTCGACAATGTTGCCGCCGTCCATAAACAGCACGCGGGTGGCAACCTCTCGGGCAAAGCCCATTTCGTGCGTCACCACGACCATGGTCATACCGTCCTCCGCCAGTTCCTTCATAATTTCAAGCACCTCGCCGACCATCTCGGGATCAAGCGCCGAGGTTGGTTCGTCAAACAGCATCACATCCGGATTCATGGCGAGCGCGCGCGCAATCGCAATGCGCTGCTGCTGCCCGCCGGAAAGCTGGATCGGATAGCTGTCCGCCTTATCGGGCAGGCCGACGCGTTCCAAAAGCTGCAGGGCGCGCTTATCCGCTTCCTCGTCGGCCATGATTTTCAGCTTGACCGGCGCGAGTTTGATATTCTCCTTGACCGTCAGATGCGGAAACAAATTGAACTGTTGGAACACCATACCCATTTTGCGTCGGATCAGGTTGATGTCGGTATCCTTCGCGGTGATATTCTGTCCCTCAAAGATAATGCTGCCGCCGGTCGGCTCCTCGAGCAGGTTCAGACAGCGCAGGAAGGTGGACTTGCCCGAGCCGGACGGCCCGATGATAACGACCTTCTCGCCCTTCTCAATATGTTCGTTGACGCCCTTGAGCACTTCGTTTTCACCGAAGGCCTTGCACAAATTTTTAACGGCGATCACTGGTACGCAGCCTCCTTTCAAGCAGCCCGAGCAGCTTGGTCAAAATAAGAACAATAACCAAATAGATAACCGCCAGACTGATATATGGCACCAGATACTGATTGGTTTTTGTCACGATGACCTGCGCCGCCTTGGTCAAATCCTTACCCGCAATTACGGTAACGATCGAGGTTTCCTTAATCAGCGTGATCATTTCATTGCCAAGCGCCGGCAGAATGTTTTTAATAGCCTGCGGGATGATGATGTACCACATGGTTTTCCCGTATGTCAAGCCAAGCGAGCGCCCAGCTTCCATCTGCCCCGCACTGATCGACATGATGCCGGACCGCACGATCTCCGCCACGTAAGCGCCCGAGTTAATGCCAAAAGCGACGATCGCCGTTACCAAAACCGCCTGTTCCCCGCGCGGTTTCAGAATAACGTACCCCATTATCAGCAGCTGCACCATCATAGGCGTGCCGCGAATGACAGTTAAATACAGCTTGCAGACGGTGTTGAAAAAGTTGAGCACCAGATTGGGCCGCGCGCCCGCGCGTCTGGAGTCGTGTGCGGAGCGGACGACCGCAACCAGCACACCAATCAGCACGCCGAGCAGCAGCGCGCCGAGCGTGATCAAAAAGGTCGTTTTTAAGCCGTTTGTAAAAAACGTCCACCGGTCCTGATAAACAAAGGTTTGATAAAATTGAAAAAACAATCGCTGTACGCCTTCCGGCCAACCGGCCAGCCACTCGGGCACAGTTCCCAGCCAATTCGCAAAAGTAAGTTCCGTCACGCCTTATCCCCCTTTTCTTTTTCTAATTAGGAAAAGAAGGGGCGGCTTGCGCCGTCCCCCTATTCTCCAAAAACATTTTATTCGTGAATATACTTCGCCAGAATCTCGTCGATGGTTCCATCGGCCTTGAGCTCCTCGAGCGCCGCATTCACCTTATCAAGCAGTTCCGTATTACCCTTCTGTACCGCTGCGGCATAATCCTCATCCGTATACGCGGTATCCAGAATCTTCAGGCCTTCGTTCGCCGCCACCAGCGCCTTGGCCGGCTCGTTGTCAATGACGACCGCATCTACCTGACCGTTCAGCAGCGCCGCAACCGCAAGCGGGCCGTTGTCATAACGCTGCACCGCGTCTTCGCCAAAGCCGCCGTTCTCCGGCGTATCCGAGCAGTACTGGTCGCCCGTCGTACCGGTCTGCACACCGATCTGCTTGCCGTTCAAATCATCCGGACCCGCAATTTCAGAACCCTCCGGCACAATGATAACCTGCACGCCCTTGGCATACGAATCCGTGAAATCTACGCTTTCCTGACGCTCGGCGTTAACCGTCATGCCAGCCAGAATGATATCCGCCGAACCCGACTGCAGCGCAGGAAGCAGCGATTCAAACGCCATGTCGGTAATTTCAAGCTTCATTCCGAGCTTTTCCGCGATCGCGGCCGCAATTTCCGCATCAATGCCGGCGACTTCGCCATTATCGTCCACAAACTCATACGGCGCAAATGCGGCGTTGGTCACCATGCGCAGCGTTTCACCGGCAGTCGTGTTATTCTCGCCGCCGTCCGCAGGCGCATTCGCGTCCGGCTCAGTCGGCTTGGAACCGCAGCCTGCCAAAAGGCTCATACTCATCACGCCGGCAAGCAGCGCGCAAACAAACTTCTTCATTAAAATGTCCTCCCAATTGTGGTTTTACAAAACCAATTTTATATATCGAGATTTATTATACAAGCTTTTTATAAAAATGCAAGGGTTATTCTCCTTATTTATTAAGTGTTTCTTTGCCGCCAAGGCTTGGGCATTTGTTTTATAACGGTTCCGTTATTGCAAATTTAGCGCAAATAATGCAGTCAATCACTCAGTATGGCCGCTGATACGTCCAGCAAAACCAACCGCTATGCGCTGTCATTGCGCAATAGTGCGCGTCCGCTGTCATGCTTAAAAATTCAGACAGGATGCAATAGACACCTTTACCGCCATTCCGCGCCGTCCGCCGCCTGCGCGGCGTTCCCTTGCTGAGAACCGCGCCTTTGTGACCGTTTTGTACAGCTCGGCATAATTTGCCAATGAGAAACGCTATTACGGAGGTAATGTTATGCCCAGTATTTATTTGTCGCCCTCAACGCAGGAATACAACGTCTATTACGACGGCCTCGGCACAGAGGAATTTTATATGAACCAAATCGCAGACGCCATGATTCCGTACCTCACAGCCTCAGGTATTGAATTCACGCGGAACACGCCCGATATGACAGCCGCTTCCTCTATTCGCGCGTCCAACGAGGGAGCTTACGATGCGCATATCGCGCTCCATTCCAACGCGGCGCCGGTCAACCTATCCGGCCAACTGCGCGGAACAGACGTCTATTATTACCCTGATTCCCTGCGCAGCGGACAACTTGCGGAAACAATCGCGGCCGGCCTAAAGGCTATTTATCCCAACCCCAATGACGTTCGCACACGTCCGACCACTTCACTCGGGGAAGTGACCCGCCCTCTTGCTCCGTCCGTCTTAATCGAGTTCGCCTATCACGATAATCCGGCAGACGCCGAATGGATTCGCAGCCACATTGACGACATCGGGCGCAATGTCGCGCTGTCATTGACCGAGTATTTCCATCTTCCCTTTGTGGAACCCCAGCCGATCCAGACCGCGACAGTTGAAACTGAGTCCGGCAATCTGAATATCCGCTCCGCTCCTTCGCTGACAGCCCCTATTATCGGCAAAGCACCGGACGGCGCGCAGCTATTTGTGCTCGGCCAGTACGATGGATGGTTTGCCGTTCGATATGACGAATATGAGGGCTATGTATCGGGTGATTATATCGTTTTGAACTATTGAGCGTACAGAAATACAAATAACGGTTTGGAAATACAAATTCCGCCCAAAAAGTATCATTTCCTGTCCCTTTTTTGCTTGCGTTTAGCGCGCTAAACCAGTATAATAATACTGTTCGATGCGACAAACGCAAGGAGGTACTTGAAGAGTGTATCAGATCTTAGAGAAAAAGACATTAAACGCAAACACAAAGCAGATGGTAGTTGACGCGCCGCACGTAGCGCGCAAAGCGGAGCCGGGACAATTTATCATCCTGCGTGTTTCGGAGGACGGCGAGCGGATTCCGCTGACCATCGCGGATTTTGACCGGAAAAAGGGCACGGTCACGATCATTTTTCAGGAGGTCGGCGCAACGACCATCGCGCTGGGGGAGAAAAACGCGGGCGACTGCCTGCACGACTTTGTCGGTCCTCTCGGCCGCGCAAGCGAGCTGGAAGGGCTGAAAAAGGTCGCCGTTGTCGGCGGCGGCCTCGGCTGCGCCATCGCCTACCCGCAGGCTAAAAAGCTGCATGAAATGGGCTGCGAGGTCGATTTGATCGCGGGCTTCCGTTCCAAGGACATCATCATCCTTGAGGACGAGATGCGCGCCGCCTGCACGAACCTGCACGTCGTCACGGACGACGGCTCGAACGGCCGCAAGGCGCTCGTGACACAGGTGCTGAAAGAGCTGATCGACGCGGGCAACCAGTACGACTGCGTCATCGCCATCGGACCTATGATTATGATGAAGTTCGTCTGCGAAACCACGCGCCCTTATGGCATCAAGACCATTGTTTCGATGAACACCATCATGGTGGACGGCACGGGCATGTGCGGCGGCTGCCGCCTGACGGTCGGCGGCGAAACCAAATTCGCCTGCGTCGACGGCCCGGACTTCGACGGCCATCTGGTCGATTTCGACGGCTCGATGCGCCGCGGCGCAATGTACAAGGCGCAGGAAAAAGCCGCCGTGGAGCGCCACGAATGCAACCTGATGAAGCAGGAGGTCAAATAACGATGCCGAACATGAATCCCAATAAAATCCCCATGCCCGAGCAGGACGCCAACGTCCGCAATAAAAACTTTGAAGAGGTTACGCTCGGCTACACGCCCGAAATGGCGATCGAGGAAGCGCAGCGGTGCTTAAACTGCAAAAACAAGCCCTGCATCGCGGGCTGCCCCGTACAAGTCAAGATCCCTGAATTCATCGCGCTGGTGGCCGAGGGCAAGTTCCTCGAAGCCGCCGCCAAGATCAAGGAGACCTCCGCCCTGCCCGCCGTCTGCGGCCGCGTCTGCCCGCAGGAGAGCCAATGTGAGTGCAAGTGCGTGCGCGGCATCAAGGGCGAGCCGGTCGCCATCGGCCGCTTGGAGCGCTTCGCCGCCGACTACGCGCGCGAACACGGCGAGGAAAAGCCGGAAAAGCCCGTTTCCAACGGCCATAAGTGCGCAATCGTCGGCGCGGGCCCCGCGGGGCTGACCTGCGCGGGCGATCTGGCGCGCATGGGCTATGAGGTAACCGTTTTTGAGGCCTTACATACTGCGGGCGGCGTACTGATGTACGGCATTCCCGAGTTCCGTCTGCCCAAGGCCATCGTCCAGAAGGAAATCGACACGCTGAAGGATCTCGGCGTAGAATTTGTGCTGAACTTCGTCGTTGGCAGAAGCGAAACGATCGACGAGCTGTTCGCGGACGGCTTTGAGGCGGTCTTTGTCGGCTCGGGCGCGGGCCTGCCGACGTTCATCGGCGTGCCGGGCGAAAACGCGAACGGCGTTTATTCGGCCAACGAGTACCTGACCCGCATCAACCTGATGAAGGCATACAAGGACGATTCGGACACCCCGATTTTCCACGCGCACAAGGTCGCGGTCGTCGGCGGCGGCAACGTCGCGATGGACGCTGCTCGCTGCGCCAAGCGCATGGGCGCGGAGGACGTCTACATCGTCTACCGCCGCTCGGAGAAGGAGCTCCCCGCCCGTCTGGAAGAGATCGAGCACGCCAAGGAAGAGGGCATTATTTTCAAATTCCTGACCGCGCCGCTCGAGGTGCTGTCCGACGAGAATTACAATGTCTGCGGCATGAAGTGCCAGCAGATGGAGCTGGGCGAGCCGGACGAGTCGGGCCGCCGCCGCCCCGTGCCGGTTGAAGGCAGCGAGTTCACGCTCGACCTTGACTGCGTGATCGCGGCCATCGGCACGAGCCCGAACCCGCTCATCCGCACGACCACGCCCGGGCTTGACACCAACCGCAAGGGCTGCATCGTCGCGGACGACGAGCACGGCATCACGTCCAAGGACGGCGTGTTCGCAGGCGGCGACGCCGTGACCGGCGCCGCCACCGTCATCCTCGCCATGGGCGCGGGCAAGCGCGCCGCCGAGGCGATGGACAAATACATTCAAAACAAGTAAAAATATCATAGATATGGCAAAAGGTAAGGCGTCATCGCACGAAAGCGACGACGCCTTACCTTTTTAAATGCACATACAGCAACGACGCAGCTTTGCTCAGCGCCCCGCCTTTGGGATGATATAAGACTGCATCCCTCTTTGACACCCGTTTTTTTCATAAAACCCTTCTGCGTCCTGCTGTGCGCCGAAGTACAGCAGCGTCGGCGTATGGGCTTTTGCCAGCTTCAGCAGATGACTACCAATGCCTTTCCTCTGAAACGCGGGCAGAACCAAAAGTTCTGTGATGGTGCCAAAAAAGTAGCCGTCCGACAAAATTCTGAGACACCCGATCAACCGCCCATCCTGATACGCTGCAATATTGAGTGTTTTTTGCAGTGCCTGACACGTTTTAGCAGCATCATAGTCGCCCGGCCAAACACAGTTGGCCAAAGCAAGAAAATCTTCCGCGCGCAAAGCGCGGTCATCAACCACATAGTGCATGACTGCGTTTGCGCTCCTTACTTCCTCAGCATACCGGCAACCCCGGCAAACACACCCTTCGTGCTAGCGTCCTGACCGTAATCCAGATCGAATGTAACCAGCGAATGCTGCACCTCTCCATCCATCCATCGGCCCGCGAAGCCGCCGTCCGGCATCGCGGTCATTTCCAATCCGCTGTCGGGGACACCGGCGAACGGCGCAGGGTAAACACCCGAAATATCGTCTTTGGTCTTGGCGGCGCGGTAAGTATACGCCGCGCCGTCCATCATAAACTCCACCTGCGCAAGATTACCGCCGATAATGGCGTAGGATACGATCGACGCGCCCGTCGGCGCGTCGATCGGCAGACCGATATCAGCCAGCGCTTTTGCAGAATCCTGCGTTTCAACCGCATTCAGAATCTGACTGTTTTCCACAGCGCCAACCGCGAGCGTGCCATTTTTGAGTTCGACCGGCTCACCCATCAGCGCGAACAACGCGGCGGGGACCCAGCTTACGCCTTTGGTCTCATATGCCGCCGCGCCAAGCGGCATCGGTTTGCTCATGCCGTCAGCGCCTTCCACGGCCGTCGCTGTGAAATAGCTGTCCTTTCCAATAGAAATCGTGGTCTGCACAGTGCCGTTTGTCAAATGGACGGATTTCTGCGCGCCGTTCCATGTCACCGTGTATCCCAGCGCCTCGCCGACGGCGCGTACCGGCGCCATAGCCACGCCGTTTTCCATCCGGCCGCCAGCAGAGAGCGCCATGTCCCCTTCGACCACGATGGAGAACGACGCATCCGTCTGCGGCGGCAGAACCACCCTTGTGGCTACCGCCTGTCCCGGATAAGACAAGGCCGTCGTATCGTACCATGCGAAAAAGCGCGTTCCGATATGGATATCGCTCAGCCGGACAATATTCTTGGTCGACAACGGGCGAATTTCCACATTAGCAGGCAGCATGACAAGCATACCGCCGTTTTCCGTCTGCACGGTGGGACCGCTGTTCGTCGATGTGCTGATGGCTTCCGCCGTCAGCAGATGCGCGGGCGCGTGCTCCTTGTCCAGATTGACCAGCACGGCGTGCAAGCTTGCCTGCGGCGGCATACTCTCCATAATGCTGCCATCATAATAAACGTAAACCTGATCACCGTTTTTGATATCGCTTTCTGCCGCCCCATTTCCTGTTTGTGTGTCCATCAGCAGCGTATCATCGGCAAAATGGAGCACCAGTTCATCGTAAGTGTCGGTCTTAACGGTCATTTCGGACTGTACGCCCGATTTGAGCGTCATTTTAAGCACGGTTGCCTGCTCACCGACAGGCGTTTCCCGCATGACAGGCAGCTCGCGCACTGGCGGGTCCACCTTCTCCGGCGCAGCGGCAAACGCACAGGCTGCAGTCAGCGCCGTACAGAGCAGTGCGGAAAGAATCCTCTTTTTCATAGTGACAGCCTCCTTTCATCCTTATACCCCAATAGACGGCGGCCGGGGAAAAAGGTTCCTTTTATTGAACAAGCGGATACTGATCCAAATTAGAAGGCGCGGTTACCGCAACATGCTCGTTTACCGCAAGAAGCTGCGCCGAGCTGACCACCGAGCCGTGCAGATCATCCGCGCTGTATTCCATTTCCAGCTCCTGCGATGCAATGCGGCCGCCCGATACGCGCTGCTCCATCCGCAGGCCGCTCACCTCCATCTCGTCAAAGCCGCCGACCGCGGCGCGCGCCGCGTCGAGCAGGCCGTTCAGCCGCGACAATCCGGCCTCGCTGTACCGGAAAGCATAAACCTGCGCGGAGGATGCGGTCATTTCCTCGATCAGCGCGACCGGCACGCGCGCATAACCGGTAAAAGCAAGACGCATCTGCCGGGCGGACAGCGCGCGGCGCGATTTTGCGCCGTCCTGCTTAATATAGCTGTAACCATCCGCCGTATAGCTTTCAGCGGTAAAAGCCTTCTCCCCGACGGTTCCGGCGCGCAGCGTAACCGTTCTGCTGGTCAGCAATGCGGGCGCGCCTCGGTCAATCGAAGTCGTTTCCGCGCTTGTCAGCGCAAAGCTTCCCAACGCGCCGGTATTGTCGACCGTCAGCGTGTGTTTCAGCGAAAGCGCCGTCAGCTCGTCCATTCCGGCAGTAGCGCCGCGGTAGCGCGCGTAAACGTCGAATAGGGAGCGATAGGGCGCTGCCGCCTCGGCATCCACCGCGCCCTGTCCGATCAGCGAATCCAGCAGCGTATCGCTTTGCCCTTTCGGTGCAAGTGAAAGCGCGGTGTAGCTCGCGGCCGCCACATGGTCGCGCAGGAAATTTTCTACATCGACCGTCGACGCGTCATACAAACCGGTTTGCTCAGCAAACGAAACGGCCTCGCGGTATGTAAAATCTCCTTCCGCCTCGGCATAGCCGAGCACACGCAGCAAAAAAGCCGCATACATCTGTGCGGTACAGCGGCCTTCCGGCTCAAAAGCCGTCGGCGCGGCGCCGGTTGTCAGGCCGTTTTCATACAAATACTGCACGTATGGCTTTTCCCAGTTCTGCAAATCAGTGAAGGGCGCCGTATACTCCAGCGCTTTCGCCGCATCCTCCTTGCCAAGCAGGCGAACCAGCATGGCCGCCGCTTCCGCCCGCGTGGGCGCGCGGTCAAGCTCGTAGCCTTGCTCCGTGCCTTGGAATAAACCCAAATCCTTCAGATGATCCGCGCAATCGGTAAAATCCGCCGCAAACGCTGAAGCTGTCAACGCGCCCGCGAGCAGTGCGCCCGCGCACACCGTGCGAAACCATTTATTCATAAAACACATTCTCCTTTGTTTTGAAGCTGCATTTATTATAGCACAGACACGCATGTTTTCCAAGGAGAAGCGGACATACTATCCGCAGTACATTGGAAAGGGAGTGTCAAATATGACCAGCATGCAAAAATGCGGCGTCATCGGCGTCGGCTTTGTCGGCGCAACAAGCGCGTTTACACTGGCGACCTCCGGCTTGTTCTCCGAGGTCATTCTCGTCGATATGAACCAGAAGAAAGCCGAAGGCGAAGCCGCCGATATCAACCATGGCATCTCGTTTGCCAAGCCTTGCTTTGTGCGGGCAGGTACCTATCGAGATCTGTCCGAATGCGGTTTGATCGTCATTGCCGCCGGCGCAAACCAAAAGCCGGGAGAAACACGCGTCGAACTGCTTGGGCGCAACCGTGTGATTATGTCCTCAATCATTGAAAATCTGATGTCGGTCAACAAATACGCCGTACTGCTGATCGTTTCCAATCCGGTCGACGTACTGACCTATATGGCGCAGAAAATGTCCGGCCTGCCGGCAGGCCGCGTCATCGGTTCGGGTACTGTGCTTGATACCGCGCGCCTCAAATATCTGGTCGGTCAGCACCTCAAAGTGGACAGCCGCAACGTGCATGCCTTTATTATCGGC
Source organism: Eubacteriales bacterium (assembly GCA_030524205.1). GTDB lineage: Bacteria > Bacillota > Clostridia > Oscillospirales > Butyricicoccaceae > Agathobaculum. The sequence goes on along the minus strand of JAUNGZ010000007.1, from coordinate 79,012 downwards.
GAGCACGGAGACAGCGAGCTGGCCGTCTGGTCGAGCGCCAACATCTCGGGCGTTGATTTGGCTGATTACTGCCGTATCACCGGCAAAGACGACTCCTTTGGCGCGATGCAGCGCATTTATGAAAATGTACGCGACGCGGCATATGCCATTATCGAAGGAAAAGGCGCGACCTACTACGGTATCGGTATGGCCGTCCGCCGCATCGCCGAGGCGATTGTGCGCAACGAACATTCCGTTTTGCCTGTATCCTCTTTTATTTCCGGCCATTATGGGATTGACGGGCTGTGTCTGGGACTGCCGACAGTCGTCGGCAAAAACGGCGCGGAATATGTGCTCGACATTCCGCTCTCCTCCGAAGAGCTGACGCAGCTTCAGGACTCGGCAGCAAAAATGAAAAACTTGATCGACGAGCTGGGCGGCTGATAAAAGGCCGGAACGGAATCTCCGTTCCGGTCTTTTATTTCCGAAATAAGCTGATCCTCTTGACACCCGCATTTTTCCGCAGTATATTGTATATGTTATATATGTACAATATTTTTCTTGACAAACCGCAGTCCATATTGTATTATTGTATCGTTCCATTAACACAATTAGCCGTAAGGAAAGGAAAGAGCTATGAATGTAAAAAGACTGCTCGCGGCGGCGCTGTCCGCCGCCACCCTGCTCTCCACCCTGCCTGCCGCGCTGGCGGCGGACACAAGCGAACCCGCACGGCGCGGTGAAGTCTGCGCCGCACTTGTTCAAGCGGCGGACGATTATAATCCCGGCGTCACCGCCGCCGACGTCATGCACGGCGACCCTGACGGCAATCTGCGGGAAAACGATCCCGTCACACGCGCCGAGGCACTTGTTATGCTGCAGCGCGCCTTTGGCGAACTACCGTCGCCCGTTGGAGACAATGCGCGTAAAGGCTACCCTGCTTCCAATTTTACCGACATCCCCAATTGGGCCAAAAGCGAGCTGAAAAGCGTGTTTGAGGCAGGCATTGTCGCAGGCACAAGCGCGACGGCCTTTTCGCCCGACGAGAGCGTAACGATGAATCAACTGAACAAGTTCATCAACCGTACTTACGCCTTGTTAGGCTCCAACCTGAAGGATGACTTTTATGCCGCAGTCAACAAGGACTGGCTGGATTCGTCCACGCTTAAGCCCGGCGCGCCTCAAAGCGGCACGCTGTACGACCTGATGTTCGACACCGCGCCGCTGACCGAGTTGATCGACAAAGCTGTCAGCAACCCCCGCAACGAAGACGAGCGGCGCATCGCCGCGCTCTACAACAACATTCTTGACTGGGATGCGCGCAACGCCGCCGGTCTTGCCCCCATCCAGCCCTATCTGGACGCGCTTGAAAACGTGCGGACGCTTGATGAGCTGCTTGCCGTCCGCCACCAGCTCAGCGAAGAGCTAGCCAGCAGCGTCCTGCTCGGCTTCGGGCTTTCCAGCGACGCCAAGGACAGCACAAAATACACCGTCTCGTTTTCCACCTTCTTCCCCTCGATGACCAAGGATTTATACGCGCAGGACGCCGGCGATAAGAAGGAAGCCTATTTAGCCTATGTTCGCCGCGTGCTTGAAATCGCGGGTCAGGATTCGGAAAGCGCCAAGGCCGATGCGGACCGCCTTTGGGCAATGGAAAAGGCGCTCTCTCCGAGCCGCCTCGACCAGCAGGAATACGCGGACGTGGATAAGATTTACAATCCCTATACCATGGACGAACTGAAAGCGCTTTTCCCGCATGTCGATCTCGACGCAGTCTATGCCGATTCCGGCCTTGCCCCGTCCGATAAAATCCTTGTTTCCGACAAAGGTCTGATGCAGGCTACCGCCGCCTATTTCGACGACGCGCACGTTGAAGATTTGAAAATAATGACGCGCGTTTCCCTGCTGATCAGCTACGGCGGCTATCTCAGCCGCGATTTCTGGGACGCTTCCGACGCCTTTCAGCAGGCTTTTCTCGGCACCGAGGGTACGACGACCGACGAAGAAGCCGCCACGCAGATCGTGCAGGGCACCCTTGCCGACGAGCTGGGCCACCTGTATGCGGCGGCTTATTTCTCGCCAGAAGCCAAGGCCGACGTGCTGGATATGGTGCATGACTTTATCGCCATCTATAAAGAGAGAATCCAAAAGCTCGACTGGATGAGCGATGCCACCAAGAAAAAGGCGATCGAAAAGCTTGATACAATGGGCGTTAAGGTCGGCTATCCCGACGATGGCGAGTGGAACGATCTGCTCAAGGGCGTAACGCTGAAAACCAAAGCCGAGGGCGGCAGTTATTTCGATAACATGGTCACCATCGCCAAGGCCAACAAGCAGCTTTTGATCGACTGGCAGAAAAAGCCGGTTAACAAGGGCCTGTGGGCTATGAGTCCGTTTACTGTAAACGCCTGCTATGTGTCAAACAATAATGAGATTTGCTTCCCTGCCGGCATCCTGCAAAGCCCGATGTACGATGTGAACGCCTCCCGCGAGGAAAACCTCGGCGGCATCGGTTACGTCATCGCGCACGAAATTACGCACGCGTTTGACAATAACGGCGCCAAGTACGACAAAAACGGCAACGCCGCCGATTGGTGGACGCAGGAAGACTACGCAGCGTTCCAGCAGCTGTGCAATCAGGCGATCGCTTATTACGACGGCGTGGAAGCCGCTCCCGGCATCACCTGCAACGGTACGCTGACCCTTTCTGAAAACATCGCCGATCTGGGCGCAGCCTCCTGCATCCTTGAAGCCGCCCAGCGCGAGGCGAACCCTGATCTGGAAACAATGTTCCGCGCGATGGCGCGCACGTGGGCCTCAACCATGCCGCGCGAAACAGCGGAATATTATGCGCAGATCGACCTGCACGCGCCCGACAAGCTGCGCGGCAGCCGCGTGCTGCAATCGCTGGACGAATTTTACGAGGTATTCGGTATCCAGCCCGGCGACGGCATGTATATGGCGCCCGAACAGCGTATCTCCATCTGGTAATATCAAAAAGCCGCCTTTCCGAATGAAAGGCGGCTTTTTCTGCGCGTTCCTGCTGCCGGCGCTTTGCCAATGCATTGCGCCGGTTATTTTTGCACCACAACCACATGCGGATATGCAATGTCAATTCCATTTTGCGCAAACGCTTTTTTCACATTTTCCAATACGGCGCACTTCAGCGCAAAAGCGGTTCCGTTGTCCCTTGCCCAGAGGGCGGCGCGCAGCGTGACGGAAGATTCGGCCAGCGCAAGCACAACCACCTGCACCGGCGGCGCACCCGCCGCCTTCTGAGCCGGCGTGCGCACATCCAGATAGTCCGCCTGCCGCGCAACCTCATCTGCCAGAAGCTGTTTCGCGAGATCAAGATCGGACTCGTACGACACGCCGACCTCAAGGAACACGCACACTTTGCTGTCGGCATAATCCGCATTTTCGATAATCGCGCTGTTCATCTTGCTGTTGGGAATGATTACGTGCTTATTCTCCCACGTGCGGATCGTGGTATGGTGGAGCGTAATTTCTTCAATCACACCCGAAATATCGTTGTCGATATACCGCACAACATCGCCCAGCTTAAACGGCTTAAAGGCTAAGATCATCATACCGCTGACCACGCTGCCCAGCGCCTCCTGCGCGGCAAGGCCGGCCACCACCGCGATCACGCCGCCGGCGGTAAGCAGCGTTTTGACCGCGCTTGACAGCAGCGGAATGCCGGACACCACGACCATGAAGCCCGCGAAATAAACCGCCGCCACCGCGGCATAACGCGCAAAGCCTAAAACCGCCGCAGCGCCGCTGCCGCGCCGCTTCTGGCGCTCCATAAGACGGCGCATCACCCGGCTGACCACGCCGGCCAGCATCCACGTGACCAATACCACCGCAGCCGCAAACAAGACCGCACCCACGGCGGTTCCCGCACGTGTCTCAAAAAAAGCTTCAAGCCATTCCACCATGCGCTCCCAGTCTCCTTTCCTGAGAAAACAAGGGTCCGTCCGGCAAACCGTTCCGGACGGACCCGTTCTTTATGCCACGCAAAGCCGCGTGATCAATATGCAATGCCCCAGACGATCATTTTATGCGCGGGTTTGCCGCAAACCGGGCAAACGTCTGAAATCGTCTCCTGCTCAAACGGCATGCAGCGGGACGGCATGCCTGTTTCTTCCTTTACCTTTTCCTCGCACGCAAGGTCGCCGCACCACATGGACTTGACAAAGCCGACGTGTTCTTTCATGATTTCCTTCATTTCGTCCAGACTCTTTGCCGTGTACGTGTGCTCCTCGCGGTTTTTGAGCGCCTTGTCAAACAACGCCTGCTGAATCTCCTCCGAAAGGCGCGGAATCACGGTATTCAGCTCCTCAAACTTAACGACGGTCTTTTCGCGGCTGTCGCGGCGGACGAGCACGCACTGCCCGGCCTCGATATCGCGCGGGCCGACCTCCAAACGCAGCGGAACGCCCTTCATTTCGTATTCGGCGAATTTCCAGCCGGGAGAGTTTTCAGACAGGTCGATCTTTGCGCGGATACCCGACGCTTTGATTTGCTCCAGCAGTTCCTGCGCCTTTTCGGTCACGCCCGGCTTGTGGCTGGCAACCGGAATGACGACCAGCTGCGTCGGCGCGATGCGCGGCGGCAGCACCAGTCCCTCGTTATCGCCGTGCGTCATGATGATCGCGCCGATCAGGCGGGTCGACACGCCCCAAGAGGTCTGCTCCATATACTGGAGGGTATTGTTCTTGTCGGTGTACTGCATGTCGAACGCCTTGGCGAAGCCGTTTCCGAAATAATGGCTTGTGCCCGACTGCAAAGCCTTGCCGTCATGCATCATGGCCTCGATCGTATAGGTTTTTTCCGCGCCGGCAAAGCGCTCCTTCTCGGTCTTTTCGCCCTTGAGGACGGGTATGGCAAGATATTCCTCACAGAAGGTCGCATAAATGTTCAGCATGCGCAGCGTTTCCTCCATCGCCTCTTCGGCGGTGGCGTGAACGGTGTGTCCCTCCTGCCACCAGAACTCGCGCGAGCGCAGGAAGGGGCGCGTGGTCTTTTCCCAGCGAACAACCGAGCACCACTGGTTATACAGCTTGGGCAGGTCGCGCCACGAGCGGACGGTCTTTGCATAATGCTCGCAGAACAGCGTCTCCGAGGTTGGGCGCACGCAAAGGCGTTCTTCCAATTTTTCCGTGCCGCCGTGCGTCACCCACGCAACCTCGGGCGCAAAACCTTCGACATGATCTTTTTCCTTCTGCAAAAGCGATTCCGGAATAAAGATCGGCATAGCGACATTCTCATGCCCGGTCGCCTTAAACATCCCATCGAGCGTGTGCTGGATATTCTCCCACAGAGCCTGTGCGTAAGGCCGCATAATAACGCAGCCCTTGACCGAGGAATAATCGATCATTTCCGCTTTTTTGACGATATCGGTATACCACTGGGCGAAATCCACGTCCATCGACGTGATCTCGCTGACCAGCTTCTTCTGTTCTGCCATATTGTATTCCCTCACCTTTTCTGAGTGTATTTCATACATTGCAATAGATCATTTCGTACTGAACAAGGGGTAATCTGCCATGAATCTTTCGCAGTCCTTCTATGTCAAACCAGCGGCCCACGAAGTCGTTGACACCACAGTTTCACTGTTTCTCGACCAGCGCCCCGCACTTGTCGGCACCGTCGTCGACGGAGACGATAAGCCGGTTGAAGCCGCGCTTGTCACCGTCTACCGGGCGGACGCGCCCACACGCCCGATCAGCGCGCTGTATACCGACGAACTTGGCCGCTTCACCTTTGGGCCGCTCGAATCGGGCAAGCTGTACCACATCAAAGTGTTCAAATCGACCGACGGCATCCGCGCGCTCGAGCAGGGGTAGCCCCGCATCTTCTACTTACAGCTTCTCTTGCCGGGCAGCGATTTCCTCAACATGAAGCAGGCGTGCAAGCTTTTTCGCAGTCGGCGTAAAAACTTGAATGATCGGCCCATACAGGCAGACGGAAGCCAGCGTACCAACGCCAACTGTGCCGCCCATTAGAAAACCTGCGGCCACCAGAACCGCGTCCGTACCGATTCGGGCAAACCGAAACTCCAGCCGCCCGATCTTGTCAGACAGCACAACTGAAATCAAATCGTTTGGGCAGGCTCCCGCTTCTGACTGAAGCATGACCGCCAGCCCAAACGACGCGATTACACAAGCCAGCAAAATCAACGCGCATCGCAGCGCCAGCGCCGGTTCTGCGGGCAGCAGCAAGCCATATAACCGCTCATATGCACCGACCAAGGGACCGACACAGAACGTGCACAGCACCGTACCCGGCCGGATATATCCGCTCGTAAAAGCGAGAAGCAGCGCCATCAGCACAAGCATGACGATATTCATCGCCATGCCGTTAGACAAGCCGGTCAACCGGGCGACGCCCTGTATGAATACCATATACGGGTCAGAGCCCAAACGCACGGCGACAAACAACTGAATCCCCGCCTGTGAAACGACCGTGCCCACCGCCAGCATCAACAGCCGCCTGCCCCACAGGGCCGCTGCATCTCTCACGCAGGCAGCCCGCGGCTGCTCTGCGCTCACCGCAATTTTTCCTTGACCTCGTAAGCGAGCTTTTCGACGAATTCCTGCACCTCCATCTGGGTGGTCTCGCCCGTCTTGCGGTCGCGCACGGAGATGATGCCCTTTTCCTCGTCCTTATCGCCAATGACGATCATATACGGCACTTTATGCACCTGCGCCTCTCGGATCTTGTAGCCGATCTTTTCGTTGCGGCTGTCCAGTGCGGCGCGGAAGCCCGCGTCGTTCAGCGTGTCCAGCACGCTCTGCGCGCAGGCGATGTTGCGGTCGGTCATCGGCATGACGCGCACCTGCTCGGGAGCAAGCCATGTTGGGAACGCACCCGCGAAGTGCTCGGTAATCACGCCGATGAAGCGCTCGATCGAGCCGAGCACGACGCGGTGAATCATGACCGGACGGTGCTTTTCCCCGTCCGCGCCGGTGTATTCCAGTTCAAACCGCTCGGGCATCTGGAAGTCGAGCTGCACGGTGCCGCACTGCCATGTGCGGCCGAGCGAATCGGCCAGATGGAAATCCAGCTTAGGCCCATAGAACGCGCCGTCGCCCTCGTTGACGACGAAATCCTTGCCCATCTCAGTGATAGCCTCCTTGAGCGTCTGCTCGGCAAACGCCCACACGCTCTCGTCGCCCATGTGATCCTCGGGCATGGTCGAAAGCTCGATCGCGTAGGACAGACCGAAGGTCGAATACACCTCGTCAAACAATTTCACAACGTTCTTGATCTCGTCCTTGATCTGCTCGGGGGTCATGAAGATATGCGCATCGTCCTGCGTAAAGCAGCGCACGCGGAACAGGCCGTGCAGCGCGCCCGACAGCTCGTGGCGGTGGACAAGCCCCAGCTCGCCCACGCGCAGCGGCAGATCGCGGTAGGAGTGCGGCTGCGCCTTGTACACCAGCATGCCGCCCGGGCAGTTCATCGGCTTGATCGCGTAATCCTCGTCGTCGATGACGGTGGTGTACATATTGTTCTTATAGTGTCCCCAGTGGCCCGAACGCTCCCACAGCGCTCGGTTGAGGATGATGGGCGTAGAAACCTCGACGTAGCCGTAACGCTTGTGCACCTCGCGCCAGTAGTCGATCAGCGTGTTCTTGAGCGTCATGCCGTTCGGCAGGAAGAACGGGAAGCCCGGTCCCTCCTCGGTCAGCATGAACAGGCCGAGCTCCTTGCCGAGACGGCGGTGGTCGCGTTTTTTGGCTTCCTCAAGCATCTCGAGGTAAGCGTCCAGCTCATCCTTCTTCGGGAAGGCCGTGCCGTAGATGCGCTGAAGCATTTTATTCTTAGATTCGCCGCGCCAGTACGCGCCCGTGACGTTTTGCAGCTTAATACCGTTGCCCTTGACGCGGCCGGTCGAATCGAGGTGCGGACCGGCGCACAGGTCGGTAAAGTCGCCCTGCTTGTAGAACGAAATGACCGCATCCTCGGGCAGGTCGTTGATCAGCTCGACCTTATACGGTTCTTCGCGCTCCTCCATAAATTTAACGGCCTCCGCGCGGGGCAGTTCAAACCGCTCGAGCGGCAGCTTTTCCTTGCAGATCTTGCGCATTTCGGCCTCGATGGCGGCAAGGTTCTCTTCAGTGAAGGAGAACGGCGCGTCAAAATCGTAGTAGAAGCCGTTTTCAATGGCCGGGCCGATGGCAAGCTTGACCTCAGGATACAGGCGCTTGACGGCCTGCGCGAGAATATGGGATACCGTATGACGGTACGTATCACGGTATTCCGGATTTTCAAACGTGTACTTGTTTTCTTCGGACATGATTTTTCCTCCTAGTCATTGTCGGGGAGAACGAAAAAGCCCACCCCCGATGTAAAATCAGGGGTGAGCTTGTAAAAACCCACGGTTCCACCCTGCTTGCAGGCTTGGACGAGCCATACCTGCCGCTCGGAGTTCGTAACGGGAACGACGCGTCGCGGCATACTGGTATTTCCGCCGCGCAGCTCAAGAATCGGTGCTGTTTTCCCACGCCTGCGGACGCTTTCAGCCGCGTCGTCCGCTCTCTGCAGGGCGTTTGGGGGGCAACAGGGTTTCCGTCATCGCCTTTTGCTTGTGAATGGTTTTATTCTATACCCCGAAACGCGCTTTGTCAACCGTTATTTCGCTGTTTCATACCGCCCAACGAACAAAATCTCGCCGTTTGCGTTGTCGCGGATGGCAAACCAGAACGGCGAATCGGCCGTAAATTCGCGCACCAGCGGCGGGCGCTCCGGCGGGGCCGAACCCCCGCCGTTCATCGCGGCGGTGACAGCCGCGGCCTCGGTGCCCTTTTCGTCCACCGCGATAAAGGTCTTTTGCAGAACCGTATCCAGAAACAGCTCGCCGCCCGGCAGGCCGGACGGGTCGACCATCGCGGAAAGGTCGGCCTTGGCATGGTCGTAGGCCGTCTTTACGCCCAGTGCTTTCAGCGCGTCGTCCAGCGGCTGGCCATATTCGATCTTAAACTTGGGTACGGCGGCCTTGATCCTATCCTCGTACACAAATTCCGCCTGATCAAGCAGATTCTGTACATCGAGCGTTTCGTCGGCTTTGATCAGGTACATGCTGAAGTCCGCGTCGCGGAAGGATTCAAAGTTATCTCCCTCTTCATTGTCCACCGCGTATTGGCGGTAGTCCATCTTGAGCGCTTCGGCGCCGGGCGTGGCGTAATAGCCGAAATAGTCGGTCTGGTGCATCATGTCTACCTTGCCCGTTGTACCGTCCGCATTGGTGAAATCGGCCTTTTTCGTATTGTTTTCGTAGAACTCGTTTGCCCACGCGGCCTTAAAGTACACCGCGTTTACCAGTGCGGTAACAAATTCGCGGTTGTCCTCGGTCAGGATGGACGGGATCTTTCCCTTCGTCTTTTCATTGGCCCAAGCGTTCACCTGCTCGACCGAGTTCTGGTTGGTCACTTCCTTCGTCTCGGCGGCATAAAAGTCCTGCATCTGCTTCTGATACGCGGGCAGGAACGCGCCCTTTCCGTCAAACCAGCTTTGATTCAGCCAGATGGAGTTAGCGGTTTCCAGACGCATGATGCGCGCGTAGCCGTCGTAGGTCTGCATCTGCCGCTTAACCGCCGCGTTGAACGCGCCAAGGTCGTCAATCTGCAAAGCGGCCAGCAGTTCTTTTTGTGTATCTCCCTTTGCGCCGTTCGCCAGCATGGCGAGGCACAGCCGGGCCGAGTAGGGCGACAGCGTAAAGTTGCCTTTCGCCTCCACCGCCGAAACGAGAGAATCCGCAAAGGTTTTTTGTTCGGGCGCACTGACGGCAGACATGGTCAGGCTGTTCGCGTTATCGATCATCAGCGCGCCGTGCGCGCCGGTCATGCGGGACAACGGGTTGAAATCCGTCCCGTCCGTCGGGATCACACCGTACATCCAGCACTTCATCGCGCCCTCCCGCGCCCATGAGGCGACGTTATCCATGCTGGGCGCGCCCGTGCCGCAGCCGCCGGGCAGCGCGGTGTATTTGTAATCCAAATAGCGCCCCAGAATCGCAGCAGCCTCCTGCCGGGTGATCGCGTCGTCCGGACGGAACAGACTCCGCTCGTCTCCATTAACCAGCCACTTATGATATGCCCATGTGACCGCCGCGTCGTCCTCCGCATCCGCAAAAGGGGTTTCCTCGCCTTGATAGGACGCAAAGTCCTCGCCCGAGGACCGCGCGAGCAGCTGCACAAAGCCCGCCCTGCTCAGCGTGCGCACAGCCGCCGGATCGCTTTCCGCCTGTGCGGCGCCCGCAGCCGGCAAGAGCATACCCACCATCAGTGCGATTGCCAATATCCGCTTTTTCATACAAATCCCTCCCGTCTTGTTTTAACTGGTTTGACGAGACACCAATAAAAAGGTTCCCATAAAGTGACAGGCTCCCTTAACGGGAGCCTGCCATTCAGCACCTCAGCGCTTCATCTGTGATATGCGCGGTAATCCGAGCATAGAATTCCTGTTTTTGCGTTTCATCCGCAAAGGCCGAAAACGGCACGATCAACGCGGAAAACTCATCCACAAAAATATAATAGTGCCCTTCATCGGAAGCGGTACGCTGAACCACTTCATACTGATAGGTCGTATCTTCATTTTCTCCGATCAGTTCAAAGTCATTCTCCCGCAGCACCAGAGTCTTTGGTCCGCAGGCAGATTTGTTATTGGCGCGGCTCAAAATCCGATCCACGTTCTTAATCATCTTGTGCCGCATGTACCACGGCGTACCAAAGAAGCACAGGGCCGCAAGCGCTACATACACCACAATTGCCAGCGGCGGGAATAAATTGAGCCAAACCATCAGCGCCGTTCCAGCCAGCAGCACGATGACCGCCGTTGCGACGCGCGTCGTCAATATGCTGCGCTGCACGACCGCATTGTGGGTATAATAATTCAAATTAAACGCAATATAGTCTTCTTTTGTAATATCGTACTTTAATTCCATCGTTCGGGGACTCCTTTGCCGTTTTTTCTATTGTATCGAATTAACAGGGCAAATGCAAGACGCGCGCGGCGAACCGGAGAAAAAACTTATTTTAACGCAAGCCGCTTGACACCTGCGAGTCATTGCCCTAATATGATTTTGTTAGGAGTGAAATAAATGGCGTGGTTTCGGACGCGGCTTTTCCCCATTTTGTCTCTGCTCCTTTATGCAGCTTTTATGGGTATGGACATCGCATATTGGAGCGACAGCGCACCGCTTAAATTCGCGTCCATCCTGTTGTGCGTATTCGCCGCCCTGACGAATATCCGAACCGCGGACGGTCGACTGGTCGCTTCCGCGCTGGCGTTTACAGCCGGTGCAGACTGGTTCCTGCTGATAAAAGGAGAACAGTATCTGCTTGGCGTTTCGCTGTTCTGCATTGTGCAGGCCCTATACTTCATCCGCCTTTCCATGCAGCGCGGCCGGGTCCTGCGCCGGCTTCTGCCTTTCCGTGTGCTTCCGCTTTTCATCCTGCTGTGCAAGCCGGATTTGCTGATCGCCGTCTCTCTGTTCTATTTTACGAACCTCGTGCTGAACGCGGCAGAGGCCTGCCTCTTCCAGCCGAAAGACCGAAAGGCGCTTTTGTTTGCCGTCGGCCTGCTGCTTTTCATCGGCTGCGACGTCTGTGTCGGCGCGCACAACCTCGGCCTGTGGAATGCGTTTACCCGTGTTGGCATGTGGCTGTTTTACCTGCCCTCGCAGGTGCTGATCGTGCTATCCGCCCATTCTAAAGGAGAATAACATGAAACCCTCCAAGCTGTTATCGTTGCTGCTTTCCTTGGCTCTGGCCGTGTTTTTTCTTTCGGCCGCCGTCGCTATTCCCATCCTATACCGGCCTTTCTATTACGAGCAGATTGAATCCCTTGCGCTGGCAGAGCAGACCGGATGGAGCGAAGCCGTCATCCGGCAGGCGTACGACGAGGTGATGGACTATCTCGTTGCAGACGCGCCCTTTGGCACGGGTGAGCTTAAATGGTCCGCCAGCGGAATGCAGCATTTTGCCGACTGTAAAGTCCTGTTCCGTTTGGATTTCATTCTGCTCGGCTGCGCTTCGTTATTGCTGCTGGCGCTCGCGCTGCTTCGATGGCGGCGCAAAATAGCGTTCCACCGGTTTGCGGGACGCAGCCCGGCTTTTTGGGCTGCTGCGGGAATGGCTCTGGTATTCGCGCTTGCGGCATTGTGGGCGCTGATTGATTTTAACAGCCTTTTCACCGCGTTCCACTCGGTCTTTTTCCCCGGCAAGACCAACTGGCTTTTTGACGAGCAAGCCGATCAAATCATACAGATCCTGCCCGAGGTTTTTTGGGTCAGGACGGGGGCGTTCGTACTCACCGTCTCTCTCGGCGGCGCTGTGCTGACAGCCGCGGCCGCAGCGCTGCTCCGCAAGCACGACAAGCCGTAGCGTAAATACGCAAAAAAGAACCGAAGGATGCAAGCGCATCTTTCGGTTCTTTCCATTATACATACTTGACAAACAAAAGTTGGAACGTCCTGCTTGGATTTGATCCGTCCTTACTTTGTCATGGAAGCAACTTCCGCAGCGAAGTCGTCCTGCTTCTTCTCAATGCCTTCGCCCTTTTCAAAACGGACGCACTTCGCAAGCTTGATCTCGCCGCCAAGTTCCTTGGCAACAGCCGCGATGTGCTGCTCGACAGAAATCTTGTTTTCCTTGACGAACGCCTGCTGCAACAAGCAGTTCTCCTCGTAATACTTTCCGATGCGGCCGTCAACCATCTTGTGGATGATCTGCTCCGGCTTCGGCTTGGCAGCCGTCTTATTCTCCTCGAGAGCCTGCGCCAGCAGGATTTCCTTCTCCTTGGCGAGCGTCGCCTCGTCAACTTCGGACTTGTCAATAAAGGAGGGGTTCATCGCGGCGGCCTGCATGCCAATATCCTTGCCCAGCTCCTTAACGGCCGCATTGCCCTTCAGATTATCGGAAACAGAAAGGCCGACCAGCACACCGATCACGCCGCCCATATGCGTGTAACCCACGTTAACCGTGGCATCGTCGAACCGCTCAAAGCGGCGAATCTGAATGTTTTCACCGATGGTGAGCACCTTCTCCTGCAGCGCGCCTTCCACCGTCAACTCGCCCATCTTGCAGGTTTTGAGCGCTTCAACGTCAGCCGGATTCTCCTTGATGACCACGTCGGCCAGATCGGCGACAAACTTCTGGAAATCGACATTCTTGGCAACAAAGTCGGTCTCCGAGTTTACCTCGATGATCACGCCTACGCCGCATTTGTCGCAGACAGAAGCGCAGACAACGCCTTCGGCAGCGATTCGGCCGGCCTTTTTGGCGGCCTTTGCCAGACCCTTTTCACGGAGCAGTTCGATCGCCTTGTCAAAATCGCCGTCCGCTTCGGTCAGCGCCTTCTTGCAGTCCATCATGCCCACGTTCGTCATTTCGCGGAGCTTTTTTACATCAGCAGCGGTAAAAGCCATTTTTAATTCCTCCAGTTATGATTTCAAAAAATGGTAGGGCGCAGTGACCCGGCGCGCCGGGACTCTCGCGCCCTACGTTAAAAATTGCGTCTATTAAATTTAAGCCTGCGCGGCGGGAGCCTCGGCCTCTTCCTTCTTGGCCTCGACCTCGAGCTGCTCGCCCTGCTTACCTTCCAGAACGGCGTTCGCCATGGTCTGGGAGATCAGCTTGATGGCGCGGATCGCGTCGTCGTTACCCGGAATGACATAGTCGATTTCATCCGGATCACAGTTGGTGTCGACGATCGCAACGATCGGGATACCCAGCTTACGGGCTTCCGCGATCGCATTCTTCTCCTTGCGGGAGTCGACGACAAACAGCGCGCCCGGCAGCTTCTTCATTTCACGAACGCCGCCGAGATATTTTTCCAGCTTGGCGATTTCGAGCTGGAGCTTGATAACTTCCTTCTTGGGAAGCAGATCAAACGTACCGTCCGCCTGCATTTTCTGCAGCTGGTTCAGGCGCGCGATGCGGGTGCGCATGGTCTTGAAATTGGTGAGCATACCGCCCAGCCAGCGGGCGTTCACAAAGAACTGGCCGCAACGCTCGGCTTCTTCCTTAATTGCGTCCTGCGCCTGCTTCTTGGTGCCGACAAACAGGATCGACTCACCTGCGGCGGCGATATCGCGGACGAAGAAGTACGCTTCCTCAAGCTTCTTTACGGTCTTCTGCAGGTCAATGATATAGATACCATTGCGCTCGGTGAAGATGTAGGTCGCCATCTTCGGGTTCCACCGACGGGTCTGGTGGCCGAAGTGTACGCCGGCTTCCAGAAGCTGCTTCATAGAAATTACTGCCATTTTTATTTCCTCCTTGGTTTGTTTCCTCCATCCCTGATCATCTGACTGCGGCAACGGAAGGTTTCCTCCGCCACCGGCCGCGTTCATCACGGGATGTGTGAATTCATGCTCTAATAGTTTAGCACCGCATGCACCGTTTGTCAAACATTTTCTGTTCTTCTTTTATCGTTTCCACCGCACTAAAATATAATCCTCCCCCAGCGTTTCAATGCAGCTCCATGGGATGACGCAGTCCTCACGAGAAAACAGGCTCATCAGTCCGCCTTGCCCCGGCACGACGATCGCTGTAATTTGTCCGCATACCGGATCGAAAATCAAATCGCACACCTCGCCCAGCCGCGCGCCGTCACATAAATTGATCACCTCGCGGCAATGCAGCTCGGAAAAACGCATTGGCCCCATTTTTTCACTCTCCCAACGCTCTTTTGAGATAACGCTCGGTGCTTTCTCCCGCCGCACGATTGTACCGCCCCATTTCATATAGGCAATTTGGATCCCGCGTCACCGTATTGATCCGCTCCTCACAGCCCAGCGTGCACAAAAATCCCATCTCTTTCAGCACCCGCTCGCTCTCGTCCGAGCACGCGCCGAACGGATAGGTATAGCACTGCGGCGTTGGCAAACCTGCGGCCGTCAGCAGCTTCTGCGTCTGCTCGGTATCCTCGCGCAGCAGGCTTTCATAAGCCGTGCCGTCCTCTCCTTTGCGGCGAAGGCAGCCCCGCCGCTCGCCGTATTCGTGCAGGTTCCACGAGTGATTCTGCACCTCAAAAACATCCTGCATTTCCGCAAGATGTTCCAATTTCAAATGGGACCAATAGGCATTTTCCTGTCCGTTCTCCGTATATAATTCCGTCTGGCTGCCGATGATCGAAACGACCGCGCGCATATTGCGCTGCTGCAGCAGCGGGTATGCATAAACATAGTTGTTGTAATATCCATCGTCAAATGTGATCATAACCGGCCTTTCAGGCAGCGCCGTGCCGTCTTGCACATATGCCAGCAAATCGGAAACGGTAATGGTTTGATAGCCGCGTTTTTGCAGCGCATCCAAATCGGCGGCCAGCGTATCGGGCGAAATCACATATTTTCCCTGCCGCGCGCCATCCTTCAGAATACTGTGGTACATCAGGATCGGCACACGCGTCCCATCCTGCTCCCCAAACACCATGCGTGTCCCGCTCCGCTGCAGCAACCCGACGGCAAAACACAGCACCAGCACCGTGCACACAGCTTGCACCGCCGTATGACGAAATCCCAATTTCAAAAAATCCCCTCCTCGGACTGCTTCTCAGCAAAGCGTATGTCCGGAGAGGGGATTTTATGAAGGCGCCCGTTCAAACGCAGTCCTTTGCGTTAAACTTGAACCTTGTAATTTGTAATTGCGGCTTCGATTTCTTTATTCTCCGCTTTCTTACCGTATTGATCAACCTTGACGCGGCTTTTCGGTTCGTGGTTCAGGCTGCACGCGCCGCCGACGCAGCCGCCGACGCACGCCATGCCCTCGATAAAGTTCTTATCCAGCTTGCCCGCTTTAGCCTTGAGCAACGCGAGCTTGCAGGCTTCGATCCCATCGCAGATTTCCGCCTTGACCTCGAAGTCCAGCCCCTTTTCCTTTACCGCTTCAAGAACCGCCTCGGTCAATCCGCCGCTCCGGCCGAAAATACGGCCCCACGGAGAAGCGTCAACCAGCGGCGTTTCATCCAGTGCGGTCATGTCGATTTCGCGCGCGTCAATCATCGCCTGCAATTCTTCAAAGGTCAGGATGCAGTCGATCCACAGGTCTACCGTCGGCTTTTGCTGCTCTTGTTTTTTTGCCGTGCAGGGCCCGATAAAAATAGTTTTGACCGGCATTTCCGCGTTGATCTTGACAAAGCGGCCGATTTCGGCCATAGGAGACAGGTTATGAGAAATATGCTCCGCCAGCTCCGGCACCTGCTTTTCTATGTAGGACACGAACGCCGGACAGCAGGACGAGGTCAGGAAGCCCTTTTCGGCCAGCTCCTCCGCTTCCTTGGACGCAACCATATCCGCGCCCATCGCAGCTTCCACAACATAGTCGATGCCCAAATGGCGTATCGCGGTAACAACCTGCCCCAAGCTGCATTCGTCAAATTGAGAAGCAAGCGCGGGGGCGACAATGGCAACCGTGCGGTAATTCTCGCCATAACGGGAATTTTTGATGATGTTGATCGCGTCCACCATGAACGACTTATCCATAATCGCGCCAAACGGGCACTGGTAAACGCAGGCGCCGCAGGCGATGCACTTGTCAATGTTAATAGCCGCTTTTTTTTCTTCATTCATCTTGATTGCGCCTACCTTGCACGAGCGTTCGCAGGGACGCACATGCTCGGTAATCGCTCCATATGGACAAACCTTCGCGCATTTGCCGCACTCGATGCAGGCGTCGGGGTCGATCTGCGCGCGGCCGTTTTTGGATTTGGTGATCGCATGCTTGGGGCAGTTCTTGATGCAGCGCTGCGAAATGCAGCCGCGGCACGATTCGCTGACCTGATACCGCTCGACCGGGCATTCGTCGCAGGCGATCGGGATCACTTCGATTACGTTGGGGTTGCGCCGGTCGCCGCCCATCGCCAACCGCACACGCTCCTGCGCGATCGCGCGCTCTTTATAGATGCAGCAGCGCATGGTCGCCTTGGGGCCGGGCGAAATGATCTTGGGGATTTCATAATAGCTCTCCATCAGATTGCCTTCATATGCGCGCGCCGCTACTTCTTTCAGCACGCGGTATTTCAGCATTTGTACGTCGGTTTCAAAGTTACGCATAGTCGTTTTCCTCCCAAACCGGCATCCCGCCGCGCGGGAAGCCTGAATTTTATCTCTTTCTCACAGTCGATTACCTTTTATACTTTTCCACGCCTTCGCTGTACAAATTTCCGCCCATACAGTCCTGCGAAACGATCGCGCTGAAGTTTTCAACCGTCAGGCGCTTAACGGATTCGCATCCAAGCTCCTCATATGCGATAACCTCGACATTTTTGATCGACGCCGCTTTCGCCGCGCCCGCTCCGCCGATGGCCACCATATACACCGCGCCGTTGCGCGCCATTGCGTCCTGCACCGCTTGATTCCGCACGCCTTTACCGATCATACAGGATAGGCCTGCGTCAAGCAGCTTGGGCGCAAAGGGATCCATGCGGCCCGACGTCGTCGGACCGACCGAGCCGATCACCTGCCCGGGCTTTGCAGGCGTCGGGCCCGCATAGTATATTGCGGCGCCCTCCAGCGCAAAGGGCAGTTCTTCGCCCGCGTCCATCGCTGCGACAATTTTTTTGTGCGCCGCGTCACGCGCCGTATAAACCGTCCCCGTGAGCGAAACCGTATCGCCGGCACGCAGCTTGGACGCCATTTCCTTTAATTCTTCGGTCTTCAAATCGTAGTGGGCCATCGCTCATTCCTCCGTTTTGGGCCGCAGGTTGTTCAGTACGTCGCGCAGGCCCGTTCTGGACTTATCCGACTCGTTTTTGCCCAAAGAAGCGGCAATTCGGTCTATTTCGCCGAGCACTTCACCGGCCTTGCGCGCCATTTCAGCCGATTCCTGCTGGCTTCGCGCCAAAACGGTGCGGTAATTCTCCTTTGCGGTGTCAAGCTGGCGCTTGACCTCTCCAATCATTTCCATCGACTGGCGGCGGAGCTTTTGCAGTTCGGCTTTGGCGTCCTCCTCAATCTGCTTAGCGCGGCGGTACGCGGAAAGCTCCATCTCGGCGATCTTTTCCTTGGACGCGTCATACTCGCCGCACTTAGCGGATAAATTGGCGTTTTCCGCGGTCAACCGGTCGTTTTCCGCAGCGAGCGCCTCCGCCCGGTCGTTCTGTGCCTCGATCTCCGCTGTCTGCATGGTGAAGCCCTTCTCAATTTCATCCAGTTGGGCGCGTATCTTATCCGTGTCAAGCGTCATTTCACCCAGACGCTCGAGCAGTTCCGCATTTTTCTCGGTGAGCGTTTCATTTTGCTCGCGCAGCTCGCTCATAGCAGACTGCGCCTCAGTCAGCTGACGACGCAGTTCCTCTGTTTCCGTATGATATTTATTGTCTGTCTGTTCTATGTACCGCAGCACGTCTTCGCGTTTAAAGCCGCCGAATACCGCGCCGCGAAACCCCTTATCCTGCTCGTCCATGGCATGATCCTCCATTATACGATCTCATTCGTTAATAGTATAACAAAGCGGGACGGCAATGGCAACACAAAACATGCGTATATTTTAGCATTTCATGTTTGTGTGCAAATGTCAACGCTGCTATAATATGAATAAAATCATGCGCAGCCGCCCCCTTCCTCTTGCATTTACAGGATAATGGTGCTATGATAATATTCAACACGTTAAATCGGAGAAAGATGCTATGTTAGAATTAAGAGATTTTGAAGCGGCCGCCGACCGCCTGAAGAATGTGATCCACAACATTCCGCTGTCAACCTCATGTACATTTTCGGCCATGACGGGAGCCGAGGTATACCTGAAATACGAAAACCAGCAAAAGACCGGTTCTTTCAAGGTGCGCGGCGCTTATAACAAAATTATGAAGCGCTATGCCGAAGGCGACCTTCATGCCGTCGTCGCGTCCTCCGCGGGCAACCATGCACAGGGTGTCGCGTTCGCGGCTTCTTCCGTCGGCGTTCCGGCGACCATCGTCATGCCGCGCTCCACGCCGATCGCCAAGGTGTCCGCTACGCAGGGATACGGTGCGGAAGTCGTTCTTGCAGGCAATATTTACGACGAAGCATACGCCCGCGCCTGCGAAATCTGCGAAGAAACGGGCGCCGAATTCATCCATCCGTTCGACGATGAGGACGTCATGGCCGGCCAAGGCACGATCGCGCTTGAAATTCTGCGCGACCTGCCGTTTGTCGATATGATGTTTGTTCCGGCGGGCGGCGGTGGGCTGATTTCGGGCATCGCAGCCTGCGCAAAGCAGATCAATCCTCGCATACAGATCATCGGCGTGCAGGCCGAGGGCGCGCCCGCCATCGCCAATTCCTTCCGCTCGGGCACGCTCCAGCCCTCCGATTCCGTACGCACCATTGCCGACGGCATCGCGGTTAAATGCCCGGGCGAAAACACCTTCCAGTATATCCAGAAGTATGTGGATCGTGTCGTCACCGTGTCAGACGACGAAATAGCGGCCACCGTTCTGCTGCTGCTTGAGCGCACCAAGCAGGTCGTCGAAACCTCCGGCGCCGCTTCGCTTGCCGCCGTGCTGAACAACAAGGTGGACGTCAAGGGCAAGAAAGTCGTCTGCGTGCTTTCGGGCGGTAATATTGACGTGTCTTTCATCCACAAGATTGTTGAGAAGGGCCTTGTCACCCGCTGCCGGCACCTCAAATTCTCCACCGTTATGCCCGACGCGCCCGGCGCGCTTGAGCGTTTCGCACATTTAGTCGCCGAACAGAATGCAAACATCATCCGTTTTCAGCACGACCGTGTACAGGCCGATCTGGACATCGGGGAAGCGATCATTCAAGTCGTCTGCGAAGTCGGCGGCATCGAACACGCCAAACGTCTGCTAGACGAGATGACCAGACAGGGCTATCAAGTATTTACCACCCAGATATAACAAAAAGGCCGCCGGTTCCCCGGCGGCCTTTTCTTTTCCATTACGGATTTTTATCGGACGGCGTGTTTGCATTGCCGTTATTCGCAGTGTTGTTCTCATTGCCGGTTACGGCATCGCCAAGGTCTTTTGCGCCGTTTTCGATCGCGTTGCCCGCGTCGTCGAGGCCGTCCTCGATGTCGCCGCCGACCGTGCCGTTGTTATTGCTGTCCGCTGTGCCGTTATTCGCGGTTCCGTTCTGCTTGTCCTGATTGTCGGTTACGCCGTTGTCCGTACCGTTCTTGTCCGGATTGTTAGACGTGTTCGAGCAGCCGCAGCCAACCAGAAGGGTCAGCATGGCAAGCAAAGCAAAAAGCTTTTTCATTGCATTTCCTCCTTGTGTATTTGCTGATAGTATGGGAGGACAACGCGAATTTATACGTCAAAATCAATTTTTTTCATATGTGCAAGCGCAGCCGCGCAGGTCAGCCCGGTAATAAGGCCGAGCGGCACGCTCATCAGCAGCAAAAAAGGAAGATAGGAAGCAACCGCTGAAGTTTTCATCCAAATTACCGCCGCGAGCACCTGTCCGACATTATGCGCCGCCGCGCCCGCCACGCTGACGCCGAGCAGCGAGCAAAACTTCCCTTCCGCACGCAAAAGCGCCCACATGACAAGCAGTGACAGCACGCCCCCAAACAGCGAAAATAAAAAAGCCGTCACGCTGCCCATCAGCAGCGCGGATAAGGCCACGCGGCAGAGCAGGATCGCCGCCGCGTCGCGCGACGGCAAGCGCGTCAGCGCAAACAGCGTAACGACGTTGGCGAGGCCCAGCTTGACGCCGGGCACCGGAACGACCGCGTCAAGCGGAAACAGGCGTTCCGCCAGAGACAGCACAATGGCCAATGCGGTCAACAGGCCGCAGAGCGTTATTCGCTTTGATTTCATGCCGCCGCGCACCTCCCTTAGCCCGCAATCGCGTCAACTTCGGCCTTTTCCCCCACCAGCTTGACCAAAACCCGATTGGGCAGGCAAACCGCGGACTGTCCGACGCGCGTCAGCGTGCCCGTGCGCACGCAAACCTGATCGCGGCAGTCGGCCGTCTGCATCCGTGCCGTTTTACCGGACAGGACAACAGTATTATGCCCGTCCACCTCGATCACGCGGTCGGTATTGTCGCTTAACCGCACACGCTCTAAAAGAACGCCGTCCTGCCAGACCTCGGCATACAGCCGGTCCCCCGCCGCCTGCCAGAGCAGCGCGGCGGCCAACGCCGCCGCAAGCAGCAGCACCGCGCCAATAATGACGAAGTCGCCCCATTTCATTCTACTGCGCATCAGTATATCCCTTTTCCGCGCCTGCGAAGAAGAACGTGCAGACATTTGGGACGTCCGGCGTCGTGATCACCTGCTTGTCCGCCGTTACAAACACGGCGGCAATACCGTTCTGCTCGCAGAATGCCATGCCTTCGTCCAGCCCCATGACAAACAGCGCGGTCGTCAGCGCGTCCGCACGGGTCGAGTTTTCGTCGATCACCGTCACGCTGCGCAGGCCGTTATCCGCCGGATATCCGGTGCGCGGATCGAAAATGTGATGATAGCGCTTGCCGTCCTGTTCAAAATACCGTTCGTAGTCGCCCGAGGTGACAACCGACTTATCCTGCACGGCGACTGTCGCAATATAGTCTGTGCTTTCATCCGGATCGGCAATGCCGATCACCCACGGCTCGCCATGGTTCGTTCCCACGGCGTAAATATTGCCGCCCAGCGTCAGCAGGCCGGAAGTGTCCGCAGCCCGCAGGATGGCCGCGCACTCGTCGGCGGCATAGCCCTTGGCGATGCCGCCTAAATCAAGCTGCGCGCCGCCGTCAGCCTGCACCTGCCGCCCATCCGCTGAGAGATGCAGCTTGGAGGCTCCGACTTGCAGCAGCGCGTTTGCGATTTCACGTTGCTCCGGCACATGCGCATACTCCGTGCCGACGCCCCATAAGTCAGTCAGCGGCGCAACAGTCGGATCATACAATCCGCCGGTCTGCCCGCTGATTGCCAGCGCAGCGGCAAGCACGTCCGCCTCCCGGTCGGTGATTGGCACCGCTTTGCCGTTTGCGTGATTTAACAGCCAAACCCCGCTTTCCTCCCTTGTGCGGGACAGCTCCCGCTCCAATTCGTTGATCCGGCGCTCGCAGTCCTGCGCCAGCGCCTCGCTCTCCTTCCCCAGCACTTTAACCGACATGAAGGTATCCATTGCAAAAAAATCCGTGCTGTATTCTTTGGCCGCACAGCCGCACAGCAGCAAAAGCGGCAGCAAGGCCGCAAAAATTCGTTTCATAAAATAAGATGCCTTTCCCGCTTCAAAAATCACTTCCCCATTATAATACACCGCACCGGAATAAGCAACCCGCGCCGCCGCGCGCCGGAACAGAAAATTGAAAGCGAAGCGCCCGCAGAATGGTCATTCTGCGGGCGCTTGCGCGCAATCGGTATTTCAGCCGGCGGTCGACTGCGCTCCCCGTCCGAACCGATATGGTTCGGACAACTATGTTTATTCGTCGTCCTGCAGCGCGTCGAAGCCTTCGGCGCCCGTGCGAACCTTGATGACGTTCTCCACGTCGTAGACAAAGATCTTGCCGTCGCCGATATGGCCGGTATACAGCACCTTCTTGGCCGCCTCGACAACCGTCTCTACCGGAATAGCGGAGACGATGACCTCCATCTTGATCTTGGGCAGCAGGGTCATATCGACCTCCGCGCCGCGGTAGTACTCCGCAGCACCCTTCTGCAAGCCGCAGCCGATGACGTTGGTTACCGTCATGCCCGACACGCCGATCAAATTCAGCGCGTTCTTCAGCTCCTCAAACTTGGACTGCTTGGTGACGATGACCACCTTGCTCAGCTTATGCGCGCTGCCCTCTGTCGTAATTTTGGTAACCGGCACCGCGTGCTCCACCGCGACAGGCGCGCTGTTGCCGCTTCTAGCGACCTTCTCCCCGGCCTTGGTGCCCAGCACGCTCGGTACGACCGGCATAAAGTCCGCATAGGCCGAGGCCAGACCGTGCTCCTTCGTGTCGAGGCCCTGAATCTCCTCGGCCTCGGTGACGCGCAGGCCGATTGTATGCTTGATGATCTGGAAGATCACTGTCATGGTGGCCGCGACCCATACGATGACCGAGATAACGCCGACCGCCTGCGAGGCAAGACATGCCGCGCCGCCGCCATAGAGCAAGCCCATGTTGGTCACTTCATTGCCAGAATAGTGCGCCAGCAGACCGACCATCAGCGTACCCGTCGCGCCGCACAGACCGTGCACGCCGATCGCGCCTACCGGATCGTCGACGCGGAGCTTCTGGTCGATAAATTCAATGCCGAATACGACCACAAAGCCTGCGACAATGCCGATAATCGCCGCACCCGTCGGGGTGACCACGTCGCAGCCCGCTGTGATCGCAACCAAGCCGGCCAGCGAACCGTTAAGCGTCATGGACACATCCGGCTTCTTGTAGCGAATCCACGTAATGCACATAACAGCGACGGTGGAGACTGCCGCGGCCAGATTGGTCGTGACGAACACGCGCGCCGCGGTTACGTCCGCGCCGCCCGACAGGGCGACTGTCGAGCAGCCGTTAAAGCCAAACCAGCAGAACCACAGGATAAATACGCCAAGCGCGCCCAGCGTCAGCGAGTGGCCGGGAATGGCGCGCGCCTTGCCGTCCTTGGTGTATTTGCCGATGCGGGGCCCGAGAATCAGCGCGCCGATGAACGCCGCCACGCCGCCGACCATATGAACCGCCGTCGAACCCGCGAAATCATGGAACGCGGGCAGCGCACCGTTCGTCAGGTCGGGCAGGCTGGCCAGCCAGCCGCCGCCCCAGATCCAGTGTCCGGAAATCGGATAGACGAAGGCGGAAATTGCCATCGAATAGACGCAGTAGGCGGAAAACTTGGTGCGTTCCGCCATCGCGCCAGATACAATCGTCGCGGCGGTTGCGCAGAACACTGTCTGGAAAATCAGCGTCTTAAAATCGCCCTCGCCGCCGTTGGTGAATAGGTCAAGCCCGCCGATCACCAGACCGGAGCTGCCAAACATCAGGCCGAAGCCCAAAATCCAGTAGATCGGCGTACCGAGCGAAAAGTCCATCAAGTTCTTCATGATAATGTTGCCCGCGTTCTTCGCGCGGGTAAAGCCCGTCTCGACCATTGCGAAGCCCGCCTGCATAAAGAACACAAGCGCCGCGCCGATCAGTACCCACCCCGTGTCTACGGCGGATGCAAGAGTTGTGATGTCCATTGTTGAAACCCCCTCAAAAAAATATGGCGTGTATCTCCTCCGTCCCCTTACGGAAACGGTGAAAACACACGCCATTGTGTATTGTAAAAATTTTTACAATCAATATAAAGTTGCAGTTCTGAACCGCCGTTTATACATAAAACAGAATGTCGCTGTACGTCGGGAACGGCCAGTGCTCCTTACCAACCAAGCGCTCCAGCTGATCGGCCGGTTTGCGCACGTCGTCCATCGCCGGAATGATCACGTCATGGTAATAATCCGCAATCGCCTTCGCATCGGCCGCAGGCGCGGCTTCAACCGCCTCCTCCAGCGCGCCGCACTTGGTGTAGGCCATTTCGGTCAGCGTGGAAACCTTACCAAGCAGATCTGCTTCCATGCCGCCGGAAACGCCGGCCTCTTTTTTGTTTTTAACCGTCTTGGCCAATTCCCCTTCAAAAGCCACGCATGCGGGGAGGATTTCCTGACGCATCATATCGCTCATGGTCAGCGCCTCGATATGCAGCGTCTTTGCATATTCTTCAAGCAGGGTCTCCTCGCGGGACTCCATCTCGGCCTGCGTATATACGCCGTGGCGGCTGAACAGTTCAATGTTCTTCTTATCCGTATAATGCGGCAGCGCGTCCGCCGTGGATTTGAGATTGAGCAAACCGCGCTTTTCCGCTTCTGCGATCCATGCGTCGTCGTAGCCGTTGCCGTTGAAGATGATGCGCTTATGCGCCTTGATCTCACGCTTGATCAGGGTCAGCAGCGCCTTTTCAAAATCGGCGGCGCTTTCCAGTTCATCCGCAAAGAGACGCAGCTCCTCCGCAACGGAAGTGTTGAGCATGATGTTGGGGCAGGCGATGTTGATTGCCGAACCCAGCATACGGAACTCAAACTTGTTGCCGGTAAAGGCAAACGGCGAGGTGCGGTTGCGGTCGGTGGTATCCTTCGGAATATTGGGCAGCGCGGACACGCCGAGATCCATTTTTGTCTTCGCCATATCGGTATAGTCTTCGCCCGATTCGATCGCATCGAGAATGGCTTGCAGCTCGTCGCCGATGAACATGGAGACGACGGCCGGCGGCGCCTCGTTCGCGCCCAGACGGTGGTCGTTGCCGGCGGAAGCAACCGAAATGCGGAGAAGATCCTGATACTCGTCCACGGCCTTGATAACAGCCGTCAGAAACAGCAGGAACTGCGCGTTCTCGCTCGGCGTCTTGCCGGGCTCGAGCAGATTTTCGCCGTCATCGGTAGAAAGAGACCAGTTATTATGCTTGCCCGAACCGTTGACGCCTTCGAACGGCTTCTCATGCATCAGGCAGATAAAGCCGTGCTTCTGCGCGACGCGCTTCATCACCTCCATGGTAAGCTGATTGTGATCGGTGGCGATGTTGGTCGTGGTGAACACCGGCGCCATCTCATGCTGGGCGGGCGCGACCTCATTATGCTTGGTCTTGGCGAAGATACCCAGCTTCCAAAGCTCCTCGTCCAGCTCCTGCATGAACGCGGCAACACGGGGACGGATCGAACCGAAGTAGTGGTCCTCCATCTCCTGTCCCTTGGGCGGCTTCGCGCCAAACAGCGTGCGGCCGGTGAAAATCAAATCCTTGCGGCGGGCATAGTCGTTTTTCTCAATCAGGAAATACTCCTGCTCGGGGCCTACCGTGGTGGTAACGCGCTTAACATCCTTGCCAAACAGCTTTAAAACGCGGGCCGCCTGCACGCTGATGGCGTCCATCGAGCGCAGCAGCGGCGTTTTCTTATCGAGAATTTCACCTGTGTAAGAGCAGAACGCGGTCGGAATATACAGCGAGCCGTCCTTGACGAAGGCATAGCTGGTCGGATCCCACGCGGTGTAGCCGCGGGCCTCGAACGTAGCGCGCAGGCCGCCGGAGGGGAAAGAGGAAGCGTCAGGCTCGCCGCGCATCAGCTCCTTGCCCGAGAACTCCATCATCACGCCGCCGTCGTCAGTGGGCGAGATGAACGAATCATGCTTTTCCGCGGTGATGCCGGTCATCGGCTGGAACCAGTGTGTATAATGGGTCGCACCCTTGGAAACCGCCCAATCCTTCATGGCGGTGGCGACAACGGCAGCCACATCCGCATCGAGAGCCGTTCCCTCGCGCATGGTCTTTTTCAGTTTTCTGTAAACGTCCTTGGGAAGACGTTCTTTCATCACAGTCTCGTTAAAGACCATGCTGCCGAAGAGCTCGGGGACATTCTTTGCTGTGCTCATGAACGCATCGCTCCTTACATATGTTAATTTCACCAGCAACAAAGTAAATAAAAATAAAATAAGCGCTGCGGGTCGTGTTCCCACAGCGCCTTTGCTGTTTACACCTTGCATTATAGCCACCGGGCTTTTCTTTGTCAAGTGCAAACGGCCTTCTTTTTTCGTTTTTTCAAGATTTATTGCAAGATACTGAATTATCAAACATAAAACAAGACATTTTCTATGCAATTTGCAACAAATCATAAAAGTACGCGCTTTTTGCTTGACGCTTCCCCTTCCGCTGCTATAAAATATGAAGCGGACAAAGGCGTCCGCCGCAGCTGAGGATTTGGGTTTTCCCATTCTCGGCTGCGGCGGGCGCCTTTTTTATTTTGTAAGTTTCCGCCCTGCTTCGCCTTTCAAACCAAGCAGACGGGCGGCGGCCCTCCCAACGCGGGGCCTTGCAAACGCACGATATAAAGGAGGAACACCCATGTTGCAAAAAGAAGGTCAGGTACGCATCCCGGCCGGCTGCGCGATCTCCGGCATCTTCCACAAGGACGGCGCACGGGAAAACGGAACGCGCATCATCGACTCGATCCGCACCATGCACGACCGCTCGAACGGCCTCGGCGGCGGCTTCGCCGGCTATGGCATCTATCCCGAATATGCAGACTTCTACGCCTTCCACGTGTTTTACGACACGCAGGCCGCCAAGGAGGAATGCGAGCGCGAGCTGGAAGCACACTTCGACATTGTAAACCTGTCGAAAATCCCAACGCGGCGGCATCCCCGCATCACCGACGAGCCGATGATCTGGCGCTACTTCGTCGCGCCGCTGCACGTAAAGCTCGCGGCCAGCCAGCTCGATGAGCGCGAGTTCGTCGCCCGCTTCGTCATCCGCATCAACCACGAGCTGGAGGGCGCGTACATCTTCTCTTCCGGCAAAAATATGGGCGTTTTTAAGGCCAGCGGCTTTCCGGAGGACGTGGGCGAGTATTACATGCTGGAAAACTACGAGGCCTACTCGTGGACGTGCCACGGACGCTATCCGACCAACACGCCCGGCTGGTGGGGCGGCGCGCATCCGTTTGCGCTGCTGGACACGACGGTCGTGCACAACGGCGAAATCTCGTCCTACGACGCCAACCGCCGCTTCATCGAGATGTTCGGCTACTCGTGCGACCTGCTGACCGATACCGAGGTCATCACCTATATTATTGATTATTTGAGCCGCAAGCTCGGCCTGACCTACCCCGAGATTGCAAACGTCATCGCCGCGCCCTTCTGGTCGACCATTGAAAAGCAGCCGCCCGCCGAGCGCGAGCGCCTGACTTATCTGCGCAACGCCTTCGCATCGCTGATGGTAACGGGTCCGTTTTCCATTTTAGTTGGCTACGAAGGCGGGCTGATGGCGCTGAACGACCGGCTGAAGCTGCGCTCAATGGTCGTGGGCGAAAAGGACGACGCGGTCTACATCGCGTCTGAGGAATGCGCGATCCGCATGATCGAGCCCGCGCTCGACGCCGTTTGGGCGCCGCGCGGCGGCGAGGCGGTCATCGTAGGTCTGAACGAGGGAGGAAAGCAGTAATGGCTATTGATTTCTTATATCCGCAGTACGAGGTCGTGCGCAATTACGACCGCTGCATCTCCTGCCGCGCGTGCGAGCGGCAGTGCGCCAATGAGGTGCACTTTTACGACCCTGAATTCCAGAAGATGATGGTGGACGAGTCCAAATGCGTCAACTGCCACCGCTGCGTGTCGCTCTGCCCGACGCGTGCCCTCAAAATCGTCAAGACCGACCACACCTTCAAGGAAAACGCCAACTGGACGGGCAAGGCCATCTCCGAGGTTTACCGGCAGGCCGGCTCGGGCGGCGTGCTGCTCTCCTCGATGGGCAACCCCGAGCCGTATCCCATCTACTGGGATAAAATGCTCATCAACGCCTCGCAGGTCACCAACCCATCGATCGACCCGCTGCGCGAGCCGATGGAGACCAAAACCTTCCTCGGCAAGAAGCCGGGCAGGATCGAGCGGGACGCAGACGGCCGGCTGGTGCCCAACCTCGCCCCCCAGCTCGAGCTGAACGTGCCGGTCATGTTTTCGGCGATGAGCTACGGCTCGATCTCCTACAACGCGCACGAGTCGCTCGCCCGCGCGGCTTGCGAGCTCGGCACCTACTACAACACCGGCGAGGGCGGCCTGCATCAGGATTTTTACCAGTACGGTCCGCACACCATCGTACAGGTGGCCTCCGGCCGCTTCGGCGTGCATAAGGACTACTTGGAGGCGGGCGCGGCCATCGAAATCAAGATGGGTCAGGGCGCGAAGCCCGGCATCGGCGGCCACCTGCCCGGCCACAAGGTCGGTCCCGATATTTCCAAGACCCGCATGATCCCCGAGGGAACGGACGCCATCTCCCCCGCCCCGCACCACGACATTTACTCCATCGAGGACCTGCGGCAGCTTGTGTTCTCCTTAAAGGAAGCGACCGAGTACAAAAAGCCGGTCATGGTCAAAATCGCGGCCGTGCACAACGTCGCGGCGATCGCGTCGGGCGTGGCCCGCTCGGGCGCGGACGTGATCTGCATCGACGGCTACCGCGGCGGCACGGGCGCGGCGCCCACCCGCATCCGCGACAACGTCGGCATCCCGATCGAGCTGGCGCTCGCATCGGTCGACCAGCGCCTGCGCGACGAGGGCATCCGCGATCAGGTCTCTGTGGTCGTAGGCGGCTCGATCCGCAACTCGGCCGACCTTTTAAAGGCCATTGCGCTGGGCGCGGACGCGTGCTATATCGCCACAAGCGCGCTTTTAGCCCTCGGCTGCCACCTGTGCCGCTCGTGTCAGGCCGGCAAATGCAACTGGGGCATCGCTACCCAGCGTCCCGAGCTGGTCAAGCGCCTGAACCCCGATATCGGCTACAAGCGGCTGGTCAATCTAGTCACCGCATGGGATCATGAGCTGAAGGAAATGATGGGCGGCATGGGCATCAACTCGATCGAGGCGCTGCGCGGCAACCGCCTGATGCTCCGCGGACTGGGGCTGAACGAAAAAGAGCTTCAGATTCTCGGCATCAAGCACGCGGGAGAATAAGGAGGAACGCATGAAACGAGTCTACGTCAACGAAAAATGGTGTCTCGGCTGCCATCTGTGCGAATACTACTGCGCATTCGCCAACTCCGGGAAATCCTCGATGGTCAAGGCACTCAAGGATCACCGCATCGCGCCCCGTATCCGCATCGAGGAGCGCAACAACATCTCCTTCGCGGTCAACTGCCGCCACTGCGAGGATCCGCTGTGCGTCAAGGGCTGTATCTCGGGCGCGCTGACCATCGAGGACGGCGCGGTGCATATCGACTCCGACAAGTGCGTCGGCTGCTACACCTGCATTCTGTCCTGCCCCTACGGCGCGCTGTCGACCTCGAACGAGGGCGCGATCCAGAAATGCGAGCTGTGCGCCAAAAACGCGTTCGGCCAGCCGATGTGCGTGCAGGGCTGCCCGAACAAGGCCATCGTATATGAAGAAAGGTGAGACAGGGATGAATTACGTTATCATTGGCAACGGCACCGCCGCCGTCGGCGTGATCGAGGGCATACGCGTCGTCGACAAGACCGGCCCGATCACGGTAATCTCAACCGAGCCGTATCCGGTTTACGGCCGCCCTCTCATCTCCTATCTGCTGTACGGCAAGACGAGCGAGGACAAAATGCTGCATTACCGCCCCGAGGGCTTTTACGAAAACAACGGCGTGACCGCGCTGCTGGGCAAAACCGTTTCGCGCATCGACCCCGCGGGCAAAACGGTTGCGCTCGAAAGCGGCGAGACTGTGCCCTATGATCGGCTGTGCGTCTGCACCGGCTCGCGCCCGTTCGTCCCGCCGATGGACGGCCTCGAGCTGGTTGAAAACCAGACCAGCTTCATGACGCTCGACGACGCCAAGCGCCTTGACCGGATGCTGGGCGTAAAAAACGACAAGCGCGTGCTCATCCTCGGCGCGGGGCTGATCGGCCTGAAGTGCGCGGAGGGTATTTATCAGCGCGTCAAGGAGCTGACCGTCGTCGATCTCGCGCCTCGCATCCTTCCCAACGTGCTCACCGAGGAGCCCGCCGCGATCATCCAGCGGCACATCGAAGGTAAGGGCGTAAAATTCCTGCTGAAGGACAGCGTCGAGCAGTTCTTCCCCTACGGCGCGCGGCTGAAAAGCGGCAAAACGGTCGATTTTGACGTGCTGGTCGTCGCCGTCGGCGTGCGGCCCAACATCTCGCTCGCGGAGGACGCGGGGTGCGAGATCAACCGCGGCATCCTGATCGACGACCACGCGCAGACGACCGTGCCCGGCATTTACGCCGCAGGCGACTGCACGGTGTCGCACGATATTTCGGCTAATACCGACCGCATCCTCGCTATCCTGCCGGGCGCTTATTTACAGGGCGAGGCCGCCGGCATGAACATGGCGGGCGGCGACCGCGCGTTTACCAAGGCCATCCCGATGAACGCTTCCGGCTTTATGGGGCTGCACATGATCACTGCCGGCTGTTACGAGGGCGAGCAGTATCTGGAACAAGACAGCGAGCGCTACAAGCTGCTCGTCACGCGGGATAACCGGCTGGTCGGCTACATCATGATCGGCGACGTCGACCGCGCGGGCATCTACACCTCGCTCATCCGCGAACAGACGCCGCTCGACAGCATCGACTTCGAGCTGATCCGCGAAAAGCCGCAGCTGATGGCATTCTCCCGCGCCGAACGCGCAAAAAAGTTAGGAGGCGTACACGCATGACGACCATACAAGCAGATTTGACCTATTATAGGCAGGTGAACGAAGCCGTGCGCGCCGTTTCCGACAGTGAGATCACGGTGGAAAACGTACTCGGCCAGCGTTATCTCGGCTGCGGCTCATCCGGCAAGAAAATCACGATCCACGGCACGCCGGGCAACGGGCTGGGGCAGTATCTTAACGGCTCGACTATCGAGGTGTTCGGCAACGCGCAAGAGGCCGTCGGCGACACGATGAACGACGGCGACATCATCATCCACGGCAGCGTAGGCGACGCCTGCGGCTACGGGATGCGCGGCGGCCGCATCTTCATCGAGGGCGACTGCGGCTACCGCGGCGGCATTCACATGAAGGCGTATCAGGACCACTTTCCCGCCGTTATCATCGGCGGCACGGCGGGCTCCTTTCTCGGCGAGTATCAGGCGGGCGGCCTGATCTTGGTGCTCGGCGCGGGCGCGGACGGCGCGTATCCGGTCAGCAACTTTTGCGGCACCGGTATGCACGGCGGAAAAATTGTGTTAAAATGTGATGAGGCCCCCGCCGGCCTGCCCCGGCAGGTGCTGGTAAACGAGGCCTCCCCCGCTGACCTCGCGGCCATCGCGCCTTATATCGACGATTTCTGCCGCTTTTTCGGCGGCGACGCGGCGGCGCTCAAGGCCGGACGGTACTTTGTCCTGTCGCCCAACCCCGAGGCCGGCTACCAACAGCTTTACACCTATGAATCCTGACCCGGCGTTTCCGTGCCGGCGCGCACACAAACCGGCAGACTCCCGCTCGTCCAAACCCGCGGTTTGGAGCGAAGAATTTTTTAGGAGGTGCGGCTTTATGGATACCACCATGAGTGAAGTCGTACAATTTATCGAGGAGAACGACGTTAAGTTCATCCGTCTGGCATTCTGCGATATTTTCGGCAATCAAAAGAATATTGCGATTATGCCGACCGAGCTTGAGCGCGCGTTCGAGCACGGCATCCACTTTAACGCATCGGCGCTGCGCGGCTTTCTAAATGTCGACGCATCCGACCTGCTGCTCTTCCCCGATCCCGCGACGCTGTCCGTGCTTCCGTGGCGGCCGGCGCAGGGCCGCGTCGTGCGGTTCTACTGCAACATCCGCTATCCCGACGGCACCCCGTTCGAGGGCGACGGCCGCTATTTGCTGCGCGAGGCCACGCGCCGCGCGCGCAAAGCGGGATATTCTCTTACCATGGGAACGGCAAGCGAATTCTATCTGTTCGAGCTGGACGAAAATGGCCATCCGACCGTCATTCCGCACGACCACGGCGAATATTTTGACGTCGCGCCGCTCGACAAGGCGGAGAATGTGCGCCGTCAAATCTGCCTGACGCTCGAGGAGATGAACATCCAACCGGAGTCCTCTCATCATGAGCAGGGCCCCGGCCAGCACGAGATTGATTTTCGCTATGCCGACGCGCTTGAAGCCGCTGACAATTTCGTCACCTTCAAATGGGTGGTCAAATCCATGGCTTCCTCGAGCGGCCTGTACGCTTCCTTCCTGCCAAAGCCCCTGCCGGACGCGCCCGGCAGCGGACTTCACC
>JAUNGZ010000007.1:0-46382 GCA_030524205.1 Eubacteriales bacterium | reverse complement strand
CATCGCAAAACACGGCCGGAATATTTTCCATCCTTCCTTTTCCTCATCGGATGAAGGGCGGTGCTTTGTCGCGGGCATTTTGCAGCGCGCGGCCGAGCTCACCGTGTTCGGCAACCCGCTTACCAATTCCTACCAGCGATTGGGCGAATACGAAGCCCCCAAGTATATTACTTGGTCGCACCGTAACCGCTCACCGCTCATCACGCTGCCCTTGGCCGACGGCAAAACCGTCAACCGCATGAAAATACGCGCGCTCGACGGCTGCATCAACCCCTATATCGTTTTTGCCCTGCTGATCCACGCCGGGCTGGACGGCATTGAGCAGCGCGCACAGCTTGCCCCGGCCTGCGACGAAAACCTGTTCACCGCGCCGCCCGAGGTGCGCGCGCAGTATACATCGCTGCCCGCTTCCTTGTGTGAAGCGATCGCGTGCGCCAGTGACAGTCTTTTTATTATGAAAAACCTGCCCGCCAAGGCGCGCTCGGCCTTCTTCGCGGCAAAGCAGGCCGAGCACGACCGCATCGCGGCGGCGGAGGATCAGCTGTCCGCCGAGCGCCGTCTTTATTTCGAGCGCTACTAAATCAGCCGCCGGCGCGGCATGAAAGGAGGGGAACGCCGTTTGGAACGTGTTTTGATCGTTTCGGCCACTGAAAAATCACGCGCCATGCTGGGACAGTTCCTGTCCTCCTGCGGCGTGCGGGCGCAGACCTTCCCCGTTTCCAACTGCGCGCAGGCGCGGCGCGCGCTGATCGAGGACAATTTCAGCCTTGTGCTGATCAATGCGCCGCTTTCCGACGAATTCGGCCACGAGCTGGCGCAGACCGCCGCGCACGATACGCTCGCGGGCGTCATCCTAATTGTCAAAGCAGAGTCTGCCGACGAGGTAGCCGAGCGCGTGGAGGAGGACGGCGTATTTGTTGTTTCCAAACCGCTTGCGCAGCCGGTATTTTTGCAGGCGCTGCGTATGATCCGTGTTTCCCAGTCGCGCTTGACCGGCCTGCAAAGCGAAAACCGCCGTCTGCAAAAACGGATTGAGGACATTCGTCTGGTCGACCGCGCCAAATGCGTGCTGATCGAGTGCTGTGCGATGACCGAACCGGAGGCGCACGCTTATATTGAGCGGCAGGCTATGCGCGACCGCCTGACCAAGCGCGAAATCGCCGAGCGCATACTGGGCGGCGGACAGCCGGAATAAACCGTTTTTGTGCCATACCGCCTAAAACCGGCCGTGCGGATATGACAAAATTTTTCCCCTTTTTTTGAAATGACTAGAGAAATTCCTATCGAATTATGATATACTGAGTGGTGTATGAGCCGGGGCGGGCAAAAACGTCCCTTCATACGCCATTTTCTTTTGAATTGAAGGAGGGAGACCGTGTGAAGCTGTCTTTCACCAAAATGCACGGCTGCGGCAATCATTATATTTACTTCAACTGTTTCGACCAGACGGTTCCTGAACCGGAAGCGCTCTCCGTCCGGCTGAGCGAGGCGCATTTCGGTATCGGCGGCGACGGCATCATTCTCATTTCCCCTTCCGATAAGGCGGATGCGCAAATGCGTATCTTCAACGCCGACGGATCGGAGGGCAAAATGTGCGGCAACGGCATCCGCTGTGTCGGCAAATACCTGTACGACAACGGTATGGTCCGCGGACGCACCGAAATTACGGTAGACACCCTTTCAGGCGTTAAAACGCTTGCGCTGACCGTAAGCGGCGGCAAGATGGAAACCGCCCGCGTCGACATGGGCGCCGCCATTCTCGCGCCTCGCGATATCCCCGTCGATCTGGACGGCGGCGCGGTGATCGGCGCGCCGCTCGTCGTGGACGAAAAGGTATACCATATCACCTGCGTCTCCATGGGCAATCCGCACTGCGTCGTTTTTATGGACGAGGATATCGACGGACTCGATCTTACCCGCATCGGTCCTAAATTTGAACGCCACAGCCTGTTTCCCGAGCGTGTGAACACGGAATTTGTAAACGCGCTGCCCGACGGCAGCTTGAAAATGCGCGTGTGGGAACGCGGCAGCGGCGAAACCTGGGCGTGCGGAACCGGCGCCTGCGCGGTCGGCGTGGCCGCCTGCCTGACCGGACGCGCGGAAAAGGGAAAAGAGATCACCGTCCATCTGCGCGGCGGCGATTTAACCGTGCAATACACCGATAAAACCGTGTATATGACAGGTGCGGCAACAACTGTATTTGAGGGGGAAATCGAGATATGACAAAGTACATTTTTGTAACCGGCGGCGTGGTCTCCGGTTTGGGCAAGGGCATTACGGCGGCCTCGCTCGGCCGGCTGCTTAAAAGCCGCGGGCTTAAGGTCGCCGCTCAAAAGCTCGACCCATATATCAACGTCGATCCCGGCACGATGAGCCCGTTCCAGCACGGCGAGGTTTACGTCACCGACGACGGCGCCGAGACCGACCTCGACCTCGGCCACTACGAGCGCTTTATCGACGAGGATCTGAATAAATTCTCCAACCTGACCACCGGCAAGGTGTACTGGAACGTACTCAACAAAGAGCGCGCCGGCGAATATCTGGGCGAGACCGTGCAGGTCATCCCCCACATCACCAACGAGATCAAATCGTTCATCTACTCGGTCGGCAAAAAAACCTCGGCGGACGTTGTCATCACCGAAATCGGCGGCACGACGGGCGACATCGAGTCCCAGCCGTTTCTGGAGGCGATCCGGCAGGTCGCGGTCGAGGTCGGCCGCCGCAACTGTCTGTTCATCCATGTGACGCTCGTTCCCTATATCTCGGGCTCGAACGAGCCGAAGTCCAAGCCCACCCAGCATTCGGTCAAGGAGCTGCGCGGTCTGGGCATCACGCCGGATATCATTGTCGCGCGCGTCGACCAGCCGATGGACGACGACATCAAGCGCAAGATTTCCATGTTCTGCACCGTCCAGCCCGACTGTGTGATCGAAAACCGCACGCTGCCCGTGCTGTATCAGGCGCCGATGATGCTGGAAGAGAGCCATTTGTCCGACATCGTCTGCCGCGAGCTGTCGATCGGCGCGCCCAAGGGCGATATGACCGAATGGACCGACATGCTCGACCGCATCGCCAAACGGCAGGCGCACGTCAAGATCGCGCTGGTCGGCAAATACGTCAAGCTGCACGACGCATATCTGTCAGTTGCCGAAGCGCTTCAGCACGGCGGCTATGAAAACGAGTGCTTTGTCGACATTGACTGGGTCGATTCCGAGGAGCTGAGCGACGCGACCGTGGACAAGCTTTTAGGCGAGGTCGACGGTATCATTCTGCCCGGCGGCTTCGGTCCCCGCGGCGTGGAGGGCATGATCTGCGCGGCAAATTACGCGCGGACGCAGGGCATCCCCTATTTCGGCATCTGCCTCGGCATGCAGATCGCAGTGATGAGCTATGCCCGAAACGTTTTGGGCTTTGAGGACGCGAATTCCTCCGAATTCGATCCCGATTCCACGCATCCTGTCATCGACCTGATGGAGAGCCAGCAGGGCGTTTCCAAAAAGGGCGGCACGATGCGTCTGGGCGCTTATCCCTGCAAGGTGCGCCCGGAAACGATCATGGCGCGCGCCTACGGAGAGGAAATGATCTCCGAGCGCCACCGGCACCGTTATGAATTCAACAATAATTTCCGTGAGGAAATCGAAAGCAAGGGCATGCTGATTACGGGCACCTCGCCCACCGGCGAGCTGGTCGAAACGGTGGAAATCCCCGATCACCCCTTCTATATCGGCGTACAGTTCCACCCCGAGTTCAAATCACGTCCAAACCGCGCGCATCCGCTGTTCAAGGCGTTTGTGCACGCAGCACTGAAAAGGAGTCAAGACGATGCAGATCAACAAGAATTTCAATAATCTGGAGCAAAGCTACCTGTTCTCCACGGTAAACCGCAAGCAGCGCGAATTTGCCGCCGCCCATCCGGACGCCGATATCATTAAGCTGTCCATCGGCGATGTGACCCGTCCGCTCGTACCCGCCGTCATCGACGCGCTGCACGCGGCGGTCGAGGATCAGGCGGGGCAGGAAACCTTCCATGGCTACGGCGACGAGCAGGGCTACGGTTTTCTGCACGAAGCGCTGGTCGGCTATTACAAGAGCCACGGCGTAACGCTCGATACTGACGAGATTTTCATTTCCGACGGCGCAAAGAGCGATCTCGGCAACATTCTCGATATTTTCGGCGCGGACAACACGGTGCTGATCCCCGATCCGGTTTACCCGGTTTACGTGGACACCAACATCATGGCGGGACGCAAGGTCGTTTTCATGGACGCAAACGAGGACAACGGCTTCCTGCCCCTGCCCGATCCCTCGGTCAAGGCCGACATCATCTATCTCTGCTCGCCCAACAACCCAACGGGCGCAGCCTATGACCGCAAGGGGCTGAAAGCATGGGTCGATTACGCGAACGGCATGAACGCCGTTATTCTGTATGACGCTGCCTATGAATGCTTTATCGAGGATGAAGCGCTGCCCCGTTCTATTTTTGAAATCGAGGGCGCAAAGACCTGCGCGATCGAATTCTGCTCCTTCTCCAAGATGGCGGGCTTCACCGGCACGCGCTGCGGCTGGACGGTCGTCCCCAAGGCGCTTATGGACGGCAAGCTGAACCAGATGTGGCTGCGCCGCCAGACGACTAAATTCAACGGCGTGCCCTATATCGTGCAGAAAGGCGCGGCGGCCTGCTTTACCGAGCAAGGCCAGAATCAGATCCGCGAAACGCTCGACTACTACAAGCAGAACGCCAAAGTACTTTCCGAAACGCTCGATGCGCTCGGCATTTGGTACACGGGCGGCAAATCCAGCCCGTACCTGTGGCTCAAGTGCCCCAACGGCATGGGTTCGTGGGAATTTTTCGACTATCTGCTGGAAAACGCGCACGTGGTCGGCACGCCGGGCGCGGGCTTCGGCAAGAACGGCGACGGCTTCTTCCGCCTGACCGCCTTCGGCGACCAGCAGCGCACCATCGAAGCCGCGGCTCGTCTGAAAAAGCTGTTAGGATAATCATTCGGGCTGTCCCCTGTGGGACAGCCCGTTGCCTTATTTTCTGTTTTAAAAGCGAGGTGCGTAATCTTGGGGCTCATTTATCCTGATAAATGCGTGCTGTGCGGCGAAACGCTGCCGCTCGACGCGGGCAAGGCGATGGTTTGCGCCGCCTGCGCGGGCGAGGTGCGGCAGAAATACCGCTGCGCAGAGACCGTCCGCATTGACGACGCGGATGGTGCCGCCGCGCCGCTTTACTACACCGGCAAGGTATCGGGCGCGATGCAGCGGCTCAAATTCCATCACAAGCAGCATTACGCCGACTGGTTCGCCGCGCAGACGCTCCCTCTGCTCACGGAGCGGCTCGACCGCTGGCAGCCCGACCTGATCACTTATATGCCGATCGGCCCGCTCCGCTGGTATCAGCGCGGGTATAATCAGGCCGAGCTGATCGCGCGGAAAATCGCCGAACCGCTTGGCCTGCCATGCCGGGCAGCGCTGGATAAACGCCTGTTCTCCCGACGCCAGTCGCGCCAGCAAGGTCTTGCCGCGCGGCAGAAAAACGTGGAGCATGCCTTTCTTCCTGCAAAAGGCGTCGATCTCGGCGGTCTGTCGGTCGTGCTGGTGGACGATATTATCACCACCGGCTCGTCCGCGGCTTCCGCCGTCAAAATTCTGCGCCAAATGGGCGCGGCGCGGGTCTATGTGCTCGCTTCGACGCTGGCAAGACAGAAGCGCTGACCTCTGCCAAGCGCAAAGGGCGCGGGAACCAACCGATTCCCGCGCCCTTTTTATCCTTACTCCGTCGTCTGTACCCGGCCAAAGTTATCCGTGATCTCGACTGTCCAAGTGACCGCGTCCATCTCCGCGTCGATCTGTGTCCACGGCAGGTCGATGTAGTAAAACCGCGTCGCCCCAGCCATATCCGGCTGCCGCCATTCCTCCGCGCGCGCGGTGATGTCGTCGATCGGCAGGCTGTCGTATTCCTCGCCGTTTACGTACACGACCACACGCCCGGATACCGGATAGAGCACGGTTTCAGCGGCGTGCGACTCGATCGACACGCACATCCGCCCAGTTAGGCTGGCGCCGCGTCCGGCGCTCCACGACAGGCCGCCCTCCGCCAGTGACGCATCCACATACAACTGGTACTCGTCCTCCAGATACTCCAGATGCCGCACCAGCAGATTGCGCGTCGCACCCTCCTTCGTCAGCAGCAGGTACACTGAGACCGTGTCCATCAGCGGAAACTGCGCCGTACCCGTGTAGCTGCCGTTTTCGTAAGCGGCGGGAACGGTCACGCTCTGCCCGCCGCCCTTGACGCAGAACTGCGCCGACTCCGTCGCGTCGATCTCGCGCGGCATGGCGCTGATTTGCAGAGAGAGTTTGGTCGGATCGGCCCTGTCGAGCGTATAATCGACGCGCGCGTCCGCCATATCTGCGGCTTCCGCCGCCCCGCTGTCGGGCGACGGCATGTATATAACATCCCCGCCCGCCGGCAGCGCGTCCACCCGGCTTTGCAGCAGGGCGAGCCGCTCCTGCAATCTCGTCAGCCCGACCAGCGAAACCACGCTGCCGACAGCGCTCACCGCGAACAGCAGCGCCACGGCGATAATAAACGCTTTCGTTTTTCGCGTCAGCACCGGCTTATAGGATACGTAAAATCCCTTAGGCGAGACCGTCGCTTTCATTTCCTGCTCCTGTCCCTCGCCGCTTTTCCCGGGCAATTCCTCGTCCGGCCGCAGCAGAGTGTCAACCGAAACGCCGAAAATCCGGCTCAGCTCTAATAAATTATCCATGCCCGGTACGGCCTGATCGGCCTCCCATTTGCTGACCGCCTGCCGGGACAGGTCCAACCGGTCGGCCAGCGCCTCCTGACTAAGCCCGGCCGCGCGGCGCAGCGCCGCAATTTTCTCTCCAGTCGTCATATTTCCCACCCGCCTTTCTCTATTTCCAGATTACCGGAAACAGCCCGGTCGCGCCACCAACCCCGCGTTTCTTTTTGTCAACCGGCGGTTGACAGCGCCGATTATCAGAATAAAGCCCCGAAAGACATCTCTTCCGGGGCTTTCAAATCATTTATGTATCAATTACTCGATGCCTTCGTCCTCGCCGTCGGGGCGGTGATTGTAAGCATACTCCGGGCACTTTTCCTTTGCTTCCTCTTCGGTCGCATAAGGACAGGCGCGCACGCGGCCTTCAGTTTCAGAGAAAGCAACACACAATTTCCCCTCGCCGGTAGCATTGCGGCGGCGGAACAGACACCAAAGCTTCTTCATTTGAATTCTCCTTTTCTTGTCGTTTTACTATCCTTATTATAGCGTGTGTTTCCGTCGTTGTCAACGAGATTGATAAATTTATATCAATTTTTTATTCTCCAAAAAATTCCTCATGAATGGCCTTGACCGCCTTTTCACTGTCCTCTTCATTGATCAGCACGGAAATCTTAATCTCCGAGGTGGAAATCATGCGGATGTTAATGCCGGCCATCGCGAGCGCCTCAAACATTTTAGAGGCGACGCCCGCCGAGGAGGCCATGCCCGCGCCGACAATCGAAACCTTGGCAACCTTAGTGCTGATCGAAACGTCCTCATAACCGAGCATCTCGGCGTTATCCTTCAAAATCTGGCCGACGCGTTCGGCGTCGTCCTGACGGATGGTGAACGAAATCGACTTTTTGTTGTCTCGGCCGACCGACTGCAAAATAATGTCGATATCGACATTGTGCTTGGCCATCAGCGAAAACACCTTAAACGCGGTGCCCGGTGTGTCGTCTACATTGATAATCGCAACGCGGGCGCAGTTATTGTCACGGGCAACGCCCGATACATTCATCTTTTCCATGTGAGAACCCTCCTTGACTTTCGTACCCGGGTTGCGGGTAAAGCTCGAAACGACCTCGAGGTCGACATTGTACTTCTTTGCCATTTCCACGCTGCGGTTGTGCAGCACCTGCGCGCCGAGCGAAGCCAGCTCGAGCATCTCGTCATACGTGATTTCGCCGAGCTTGCGCGCGGACGGCACGATGCGCGGGTCCGCGGTATAAACGCCGTCGACGTCGGTGTAGATCTGGCACAGGTCGGCGCCCAGCGTCGCCGCGATGGCAACCGCCGTCGTATCCGAACCGCCGCGGCCAAGGGTGGTCACGTCGCCCAGCTTGTTCAGACCCTGAAAGCCCGCGACGATGCAGATCATGCCGTTGTCCAGCTCGGCTTTCAGGCGGTCGCCCGATAAGCGCTTGATGCGCGCGTCCGAGTAATTGCTGTTGGTCTCCAAGCCGATCTGCCAGCCGGTCAGCGAAACGACCGGAAAGCCCAGTTTCTGGATTGCCATTGCGAGCAGCGACATCGAAATCATTTCGCCGGTATTGAGCAGAACGTCCATTTCGCGCTTTGAGGGCTTTTCATTCAGCTCGGCAGCCTTTTCAATCAGGTCGTCCGTGGTATCCCCCTGCGCGGACACGACGACAACCACTTGGTTGCCCGCCGCCGCGGTGCTCGTCACAATGTCTGCGACATTTCTCAAACGCTCGGTGTTTGCCACCGAGGTGCCGCCGAACTTTTGCACAATAAGACTCATACTAGTTACGTTTCCTCCTTA
Organism: Eubacteriales bacterium; assembly: GCA_030524205.1. Lineage (GTDB taxonomy): Bacteria > Bacillota > Clostridia > Oscillospirales > Butyricicoccaceae > Agathobaculum. The sequence goes on along the minus strand of JAUNGZ010000007.1, from coordinate 37,805 downwards.
TATTGCCTGCCGCACGGGGCGGCCGCGCCTCAAATGCGTTTGACCGTCGCACCGACCTCGTCGCAGCGAAGCTGCACCGCCTGCCAGTGCGGATAATTTGCCGCGCACATCGCTTGCGCGCGCGCTAAGTAATCGCGGTCTCCCTTGTAAACGATCGCAACAATGGACGGCCCGGCGCCCGAAATGAACGCGCCCAGCGCGCCCAGTTTCTTAGCCTCGCGCACAATATCCTCGCCGTTTTCAATCAAACCAAAGCGGTAGGGCTGGTGCAGGCAGTCGCCCGTGGCCGCATCCAGATTTTCCAGCTTGCCGGTGGTCAGCGAGCCCGCGAGCAGCGCGGCGCGCGCCAGATTGAATACCGCGTCGCGGTGGTCGATCGTCTTAGGCAGCGCGGCGCGCGCTTTTTCGGTGGACAGCTTAAAATCCGGAATGAATACGATAAAGTCAATCGCGCCGTGCACCGGCACGCGCACATGATGCACATGGCCGTTTTCGAGCAGCGCCACGCAGAAGCCGCCGAGGATGGCGGGCGTCGAATTATCGGGATGGCCCTCTATCGAGGCGCACAGGTCGATCACGGCCTGCCGGTCGAGCGGATCGCCGAGCAGCGCGTTCGCGCCCATAATCCCCGCAACCGTGCACGCCGACGAGGAGCCCAGACCGCGTGTCTGCGGAATGGCGCAGTCCTCCACAATCCGCAGGCCGGACAGCGGCTTCCCGCACTCGTCATACACTCTTTTCGCGCATTGGTAAATCAGATTGCGCGCGTCTTTCGGCACAAACTGGCCGTTCTTATCGGAAATATCAATGTGATCGGCTTCCTCGATGTCGATAATATTATACAGCTCGAGCGCGATGCCGATGCTGTCATACCCGGAACCCATATTGGCGCTTGTGGCCGGGACGGTAACACGAACCATTTCTGTTCCCTCCCCTTACAGCATGCGCATCGCCGCGCGCACTTCGCCGCAGGCGTTCAGCTTTGCGATTTTTTCCCGCATATCGGCGGTGGACAGCTTACGGGTCCGCACGACGATCACGCCTTCGACCGGCTCCGTCACGCTCTCAACCGGCAGAACCGCCTCCGCGTCCTTCTGCGCGCCCTTAAAGCGCACATACCACGCGCTTTGCAGCGTATCCAGCGGCCGGAGCAGGTGCTTCGAGCCGTCGCCCCAAGAGATGCGGCGGCGGTGCTCGCGGTGCAGGGCGCAGTCCAGCATATCGGCCACCACGGCCGACGCGGTCGCGAGCTTGCCCGCGCCCTTGCCGTAGAACATGACCTCGCCCGTGGCGTTGCCGTTTACCATGATGGCGTTGAACACATCCTCAACCGCGGCGAGCGGGCTTTCCTTATGAATCAGATGCGGGGCAACGTAAGCGTAGGCGGTGCCGTCCTCGCACCGGACCGAGCGTCCCAGCAGCTTGATCACACAGCCCAGTTTATCCGCGTTGGCCACATCCTCGAGCGTAATCTTGGTGATTCCCTCGCAGGAAACCGCGTCGGGGTCAAACTTATCCCCAAAGGCGAGATCGGACAAAATGCAGATTTTGCGGCAGGCGTCGTGGCCTTCAATATCGGCGGTCGGATCTTTTTCCGCGTAGCCGTTGAGCTGCGCCTGCTTGAGTGCGTCCTCAAAGGTGACGCCGTTGTGGATCATCTGCGTCAAAATGTAGTTGGTCGTGCCGTTTAAGATACCGCAGATTTCGTTGAATTCGTTGGCGGCCAGACACTGGAGCATTGGGCGGATGATCGGGATGCCGCCGCCGACCGAAGCCTCGAACATATAGTTTACATTGTGCTCCTCGGCAATCTTGAGCAGCTCTTCGCCCTTGGTGGCGACCAGCTCCTTGTTCGAGGTGCACACGCTTTTGCCCGCCTCCAGACAGCGCTTGGTGAACTGATACGCCGCGCCTACGCCGCCCATCACTTCCGCGACGACCGCAATTTCGGGATCGTTTTCTATCACAGAGAAATCGGTCACAAACTTATTTCCGTACGGCAGCGCGGAAAAATCGCGCAGGTCAAGCACGTATTTGACTTCGACCGGCTCGCCGACGGTGCGCGCGATCTTTTCGGCGTTCATTTCAAAAACTTCATATACGCCGGAGCCGACCGTTCCATGCCCCATAATTGCTGCTTTTAACATATATTTCCTTCCCTTCGGTTCTCTTTATTATTCAGACGCTAAAATTTCAACCTTGCCGACGCCTTCCAGCGCTTCCGCGCGGCGCATCAGCTCCTCGACCGAATATTTCATCTCCCCCGTGCGGGCCGCGATCGTTACGGAAGCCTGCCCGCGCATCGGGATCGACTGGTTGACGGTCAGCAGATTGGTCCCGGAACGGGCCATCAGTCCTAAAATGCTCGATAGCACGCCGGGTTGGTCGTGCAGCATGAAATGGAAGGTGACGATCCGGTCAGTCGTCGCTTCAAAAAAGGGACGCACGCCGTCCTTATACTTATAATATGCGCTGCGCGACAGGCCTGCGATCTTCGCCGCTTCGCTTGCCGTCGCCGCCTTGCCCGAGGCGACCGCTTCGTTCGCTTCAATCACGCGCTGGAACACTTCGGGCAGCAATGTGCGCTCGACCAGATAGTATTTTGGCTTAATCATGCGTTGTCCTCCCTAAAAAGACATGTGTCTTTTTCACGCTTTCCTATCATACCATACGATAACCTACAAAGCAAGGGAATAACTGATAAATTTCTCGTTATTCTGAAAAAGCTTTTGGCGGATTTGACAAACTCCGCAGGCTTTTCTATGAAAATCGTGTATGGCCTATACGGGAAGACTGTGCTATACTATTTAAGTCTGTGAAATAAAAACCGGAGAGTAGAAAAATGCAACAAAAAAACGGAAACGGAACCTTTACATCAAAATTGGGCTTTGTGCTTGCCGCAGTCGGCTCGGCTGTCGGCATGGGCAACATCTGGATGTTCCCCTATCGCACCGGACAATATGGCGGCGCGGCCTTTTTAATTCCCTATCTGCTGTTCGTCGCACTGTTCGGCTATGTCGGCCTGTCCGGCGAGTTTGCACTCGGCCGCTTGACCGGCACCGGGCCGATCGGCTCCTACGAATATGCGATGAAAAGCCGCGGCAAAAAAGGCGGCGCGCTTTTGGGTTCGATCCCTCTGTTCGGCTCGCTCGGCATCGCGATCGGTTATGCGATCATCGTCGGCTGGGTGCTCAAGAGCGCGGCCGGCGCGCTGACCGGCACGCTGATGGCTGCCGATCCGGAATCCTTCTTTGCGCAGATGAGCGGCGCGCACTTTTCCAGTGTGCCGTGGCATGCCGTCGTGGTCGTCCTGACCGTCGCGATCTTGGTTTTCGGCGTGTCCGGCGGTATTGAAAAAATCAACAAGGTAATGATGCCCGCATTTTTTATTTTGTTCCTGATCATCGCGGTGCGCGTTGCCTTTCTTCCCGGCGCGATGGACGGATACCGGTATCTGCTCGTTCCCCAGTGGGAATACCTATTGCAGCCCAAAACATGGATCATGGCGATGGGACAAGCGTTCTTCTCGCTTTCGGTCACGGGTTCGGGCATGATCATCTACGGCTCGTATCTGTCAAAGAAGGAGGATATCGTGCACTCCTCCACCATGACCGCTGCGCTCGATACCTGTGCCGCCATGCTCGCGGGCTTCGCCGTCATTCCGGCGGTGTACGCGTTCGGCCTCGATCCGGCGGCCGGCCCCAAGCTGCTGTTTATCACCCTGCCCCGCGTGTTCCAGCAAATGCCCGCCGGCCGGGTGTTCGCCCTGCTGTTCTTTATTTCGGTGCTGTTTGCCGGCATTACCTCGCTCGCAAACATGCTGGAAGCGGTATCCGAAGCCGCGCAGACACGGCTGCATTTGAACCGCAAAGCGGCGGTGCTGCTCGCAGGCGCTGCCACCCTTGCAGTGGGCCTATTCATCGAGTATGAACCGCTGATGGGCAAATGGATGGATATTATCACGATCTATGTCGTGCCGATCGGCGCAATACTCGGCGCGGTGATGATCTATTGGGTGCTCGGCGTCAAGGACATCAAAAAAGAACTGATGGAGGGACGCAGCAAGCCGCTCGGCCGCATGTTCGACCCGCTGGCCAAATACGTATATGTATTCCTCGCGGCGCTGGTCGTGCTGTTCAGTTTTGTGATTCCCGGCGGTATTGGATGAAGGAAAGCGGAGCGGCAAGTTTGCCGCTCCGCTTTTTATATCTCCAAAAAGAAAATACTTTCCACCGGCTGCTCAAGCAGCCGCGCGACCTTCATGGCAAGCTCCAACGTTGGGTCGTACTTATCGTTTTCCATCGCCACGACCGTCTGCCGCGATACGCCGAGCAGGTTCGCCATATCCTCCTGCCGCAGGCCGCGCGCGCGGCGCAGCGCTTTGATGTTGTTTTTCATCTCACATACCGTGTCCGTAAGACAGGCCGCTGAAAATCAACGCACAGCCGACAACCGTGATGACCGCCGCAAACCCCACGATCCACAGCAGCGTTTTCCAAATCGGATAGGCCTTGTATTCCTCGTCGCCCGCCGTGTTTCGGTGCCGCAGCACCAGCACGGCGATGGACTGGGTCAGCACGCCCGCCAGCAAGACCGCATTGGAAAGCGGCATGCTTTCGCCTTTTACAAAAACGCTGTAAAAGGTCAGGCACAGCAGACCGAGCATCACGACCATATACGCAAGGCTCACGGCCTTGTACTGTATCTGCCGCTCCATTTCATCCGCCTTTTTCACCGCGCCGAACCGAACCGAGAGCCGCTGCGCGAGCGCAGATTTCCCCTTCGCAAGCCAAACCGCGAACCCAAAGCACAGAACGATCACCAGAAATGGAATCGCGTAAATCCAGAACCGCCGCATCTTGCCATCTCCTTCAAATGTCAAATTCTTTTTACATTTAGAGTATATCCCTGCCGTGCAAGAATGTCAAGAGTCTTTTACATTTTGAGCAAAAAAATCCCACGGCTTTTGCCGTGGGTTTTCTTATTCGGTTTCTGTGTTTTCCGTCTCGGCGGCCTTCGCCGCCGGTTCGATCTTAGTGTCAAGCTCGGCCTTGAGTTCGGTCATCAGATCGTCTCCGACAACCTTATCGGGAACCACCTCATTGTTATAAACCTTAAGGAAGGTTTCCCCATCCATCGTCTCATTGCGGATCAAATATTCGGCCACGCGCTTGAGTTCATCCATATGCTCGGTCAGCAGCTTTTCGCAGGCGCGATGCGCGTCTTCGATAATGCGGTGGATCTCGTCGTCGATCTCAGCCGCTTTGACCTCGGAATATCCCTTGCCCGCCGCAAAATCGCGGCCAAGGAAGATTTCTCCGTTATCGGCCGCATAGTCGATCGGACCGATCTTATCGCTCATGCCATAGCTGGTGACCATGGCGCGCGCCATCTGGGTTGCCTGCTTGATGTCGCCGTAAGCGCCGGTCGAGATATCGGCCATGGTCAACTGCTCGGCCACGCGGCCGCCCAGACAGACAATGATATACTCTTCCATATAGCGCCGCGTGCGGTAAGCCTGATCTTCCTCGGGCAGCGGCATCGTAAAGCCGCCCGCGCCGGAGGAACGCGGAATGATGGTAACATGATGCACCGGATCCTGACTCGGCAGGACATGGAAACAGATCGCATGACCTGCTTCGTGGAAGGCGGTCAGCTTTTTATCCTGCTCGGTGATAATGTGGCTCTTTTTCTCGACGCCCATTACCACCTTGAGCAGCGATTCCTCGATTTCATCCTGCGAGATCAGCTTTTTGTTGCGGCGAGCGGCAAGCAGCGCCGCCTCGTTGAGCAAATTTTCCAGATCCGCGCCGGTAAAACCCGCGGTCGTCTTGGCGATATCTGCGAAGCGAACGTCCGGATCGAACTGCTTATTGCGCGCATGCACCTTGAGAATCGCCTCGCGCCCCTTTACGTCAGGCGCGCCGACATACACCTGCCGGTCAAAACGTCCCGGGCGGAGCAGCGCGCCGTCCAGAATGTCCTTCCGGTTAGTGGCGGCGATGACGATAACGCCCTCGTTCGCCCCGAAGCCGTCCATCTCAACGAGCAGCTGGTTGAGCGTCTGCTCGCGTTCGTCATGCCCGCCGCCGAGGCCCGCGCCGCGCTGGCGGCCGACCGCGTCGATCTCGTCGATAAACACGATGGAGGGCGCGTTCTTCTTGGCCTGCTCGAACAAATCGCGCACGCGGGACGCGCCGACGCCGACATAAAGCTCGACAAAATCAGAGCCCGAGATCGAAAGGAACGGCACGCCGGCCTCGCCCGCGACCGCGCGGGCGATCAGCGTCTTACCGGTGCCCGGAGGGCCCACCAGCAGCACGCCCTTGGGGATACGCGCGCCGATCTGCACAAATTTCTGCGGATTTTTAAGAAACTCAACGATCTCCTGCAATTCCGCTTTTTCTTCATCCGCGCCCGCGACGTCCTCGAACGTCACTTTTCGCTTATCATCCTGCGCGAGCTTGGCGCGCGCCTTGCCGAACTGCATCGGCCCCGCGCCGCCGCCCGACTGCTTGTTCATCATAAAATACCAGAACGCGCCAAGCAGAATAATCAGAATAACATACGGCACAAAATTGGCCCACCACGGAATCTGCGTCGTCTTATAGTTGACGTGTTCGAGCTTACCGCTTGCCATCTGGTCGTCAATGGTCTGGCCCAGCTGGCTCCAGAACACGCTGAAATAGCTGCCAAGTTCGAAGGTCGCCTGCGTGCCGTCCTTCAGCTTCATGTACAGCGTATCGCTTTCCACGGAATACTCCGTGACGTCGCCGGCTTTAAAATGGTTATAAACGTCCGAATATTCAAGCGCCGGCGCTTGCTGCGACTGGCTTACCACATAGCTGACGCCCGCCAGCAGGAAAACCAGAATAATCAGATAAAGGCCGAAGCCCTTCATTTTTCCTTTCAAATCGGTATAACACCTCTTCCTTGTTAAAGTTTACTCGCCGCCGTAGACAAACGGCTTTAAAATGCCGATATACGGCAGATTACGGTATTTTTCAGCATAATCAAGGCCATAGCCGACCACGAATTCATCCGGGATTTCAAACCCGAGATAATCGACCGGCACATCGACCTTGCGCCGCGCCGGCTTGGACAGCAGCGTGCACAGCCGAATAGAGTTTGCGCCGCGGGCGGTCAGCACCTGCATCAGGTAATGCAGCGTCACGCCGGAATCCAAAATATCCTCGACAATCAGCAGGTCGCGCCCGTCGATCGGCTGCTCGATATCCTTAATGATCTGCACCTCGCCCGAGGTCTTGGTGCTTTTGCCGTAGCTCGAAACCACCATGAAATCGACGTTGCAGGGCGTGTCGATCTTACGGGTCAGATCGGCCATAAACACATAGGAGCCTTTGAGCACGCTGACAATCAGCGGATTCTTATCCCGGTAGTCCGCGGTGATACGCGCCCCCAGCTCCGCCACCTTGTCCGCTAACTGTTGCTCCGTAAAATAGACTTCCTTTATGTCGTCTCGCATGTCGTATGCCATTGTCGTTACCCCTCTACTTTTATTTCCATCAGCGCGCCCCCTTGCGGCGCACGCGAAATATCCATGCCAATATCCTGTACGGCAATCACCCCGTTTCGGTCGGCGATTACCGCAAGCCTGCCGCGCCGCAGTCTGGGGATTTTGCGGTCGATCAGCAGCTTTTTCAGCGTCCGGCTGCCGCTGTGCCCGGACAGGCGGATGCGGTCTCCGGCAAGCCTTGTACGGACTTGCAACGTATCAAGGTTTATTGTACCACAATCCACGCAAAAAGTATTGAATGATTTGTAAAAAACTTCGTTTTTTTCAAGCGGCCTCACGGTTATTTTAATTTCACCATTCCACAGCGGCCCCTCAAAGGGCACCGGAAGCGGAAACGGCGGCCTGTCCGCCAACATCTCGTTCCGGACAAAGCGCACCGCGCCGTACTCGCGCCGGGCGACAAAACCGCCCGGCAGGGTGCAGACGGCGGAAGGATTCTCCGATTTGATCAGCGCTTCCAGCGCGGCAACGTGCCGCATGGAAAAATCCCGCTGCGGCACACCCGCGCGCACGGCAATCAGCCGTAAAGCGCGTGAACGAACCGCCGGATGTGCCGCTTGGAGCCGCTGCACCGCATATGCGCCGTCCGCTCCGGCGGCCTGCGAAACAACCTGCTCCGCAAGTCCAGCCAAGCAGTCGTCATCCTGCCGCAGCAGGCGCGCGGTGCGTCCCGCGGCGGCGGCCAGCTCTGGGTTGATTTTTTGCAGTTCAGGCACAATTTCATGCCGAATGCGGTTGCGCGTGTAGCAATCGGAATGATTGGAGCTGTCCGTCACATACGCCTGCCCAATGCCGGCAAGATATGCTTCCACCTCCCGGCGCGAAACGCTGATCAGCGGACGGATCAGCCCGCCGCGTACCGGCGGGATACCCGCGAGTCCCTTGGCCCCTGTTCCGCGCGCCAGATGGAACAGCATGGTCTCCACATTGTCGTCCGCCGTGTGCGCAGTTGCAATTTTCATGCCATGCGCCGCGGCAGCGAGCCGCTCGTACCGGATCTGCCGCGCCGCGGTTTCCACGCTTTCGCCCCGCCGCGCGGCTTCGGCGCGCACATCGACCCGTTCGACCGTCAGCGGCACTTGCCGCGCTTCGCACAGCCGACGGCAGAACGCCTCGTCCCGGTCGGATTCCTGCCCGCGCAGGCAATGGTTCAAATGAAAAGCCCGCACCGGATAACCGAGCGTCAGCAGCGCCAGCAGCAGCGAAACCGAATCCGCGCCGCCCGACAGGGCGGCGAGCACCGGCTCCTCCGCCGTGAGCATATGATATTCCGCTATGGTTTGCTTGACCGTTTCCAGCATGGCGTCAATCCCCGTGAATCCGGTCGGGATTGGAGAAGGTGGTATACTGTCCAACCCACTGCAATTCGATGGTATTGGTCGCGCCATGACGGTTTTTGGCGATCAGGATTTCAGCAATATTTTTATTTTCACTCTCATCGTCGTAATAGTCGTCGCGATAAATAAACATAACGATATCGGCGTCCTGCTCGATGGCGCCCGATTCTCGCAGGTCGGACAGCATCGGCCTCTTGTCCGCTCGCTGCTCGGACGCACGCGAAAGCTGCGACAGGCAGACGACCGGCACGTTCAGTTCCTTCGCCATGATCTTGAGCGAACGCGAAATCTCGGCAACCTCCTGCACGCGGTTGTCCGAATGCCGGCCCCCAGAATGCATCAGCTGGAGATAGTCGATGACGATCAGTCCGAGCTCATCGCCCAGCCGGCGGCACTTCGCCTTAATTTCCGCGACGGTGATCGCCGGGTTGTCGTCCACATAAATGTTCAGGCCCGCCAGCACGCCCGAGGCGCGGGCGATCTTGACCCAGTCGTCCCCGTCCAGATTGCCGGTTTTGAGCTTTTGCGACTCAATCAGCGCTTCGCTGGACAAAAAGCGGCTGGCAAGCTGTTCCTTGCCCATTTCAAGCTGGAACACGCACACGCCAGTGCCCTTCTTGTAGCCCTTTGGCTTGCCCTTCACCGCGGCCTTGGCGGCGTTCAGCGCGATATTGAGCGCAAACGCCGTTTTGCCCATGCCGGGGCGGGCAGCAATCAAAATTAAATCGGATTTGTTCAGGCCGGTCAGCGCCGTATCGAGCGCGTGGAATCCGGTCGACATGCCGGGGATATCGCTGTCCGACTTGGCGCGCTCGTCGAGCTCGGTATACAGGTCGGCGATGACCTCGCTTAGGCGGGAAAGGCCCTTGATCTCCCTTCCCTGCCGGATATTGTAAATGCGCTGCTCGGCAAGCTCCGCGATCGAGGAAGCCTCGCCGTGCGCCTCAAGCGCGTTCTGCTGGATTTCCGCGCCCGCGTCGGCAAGCTGGCGCAGCAGGCTTTTGTCCCGCACAATGCGCACGTATTCCGCGATATTGCGCGTGCCCGGCGTAACCTCCATCAACTGGAACAGGTACGCTCTGCCGCCCGCCTCATCATAATAGCCGAGCCGGGTCAGCATATCGAGCACCGTGACCGGATCAATCTTCTGCGCGCCATTGAACATGGAGTAGATCGTTTCAAAAATGCGCTTGTTTTCGTCCGCGTAAAAATCGTCCGCGCGCACCTGCTCGATCACTTCCGGGATGCAGTTCGGGTCGACCAGCATCGCGCCGATCAGCGACTGCTCGGCCGTCAAATCCTGCGGCACCTGTCGCATCAAAAGTTCATCCAAAGCCGCATCTCCTTCCCTAATCTTGCGCGCCGCGCGCGTATTAAAGTAGGAAAATGCAGCAAGCTGCATTTTCCATAAAAAGCGCGAGCTTTGCCCGTGCTTTTTATACTCCGACCCAGCCGCCTTGGGCGGCGTCATTCGGATATCGCGAACCGGTTTCCTTGGGAATCGGTTCGCGTATATAAGGGACTTTTGAAGTCCCTTATAAGGCGTTTACGCCTCCACTACCTGCACCAAAATCTCTCCCGCGATATCCTGATACAGCTTGGCTTTCACCTTGTGCACGCCGAAGGTTTTGATCGGCTCGTCAAGGACGATCTTCTGCTTGGGCACATTGAGCCCGTACTGCTTGCTCAGCTCCTCCGCGATTTCCTTGGAAGTGACCGCGCCGAACAGACGGCCGCCCGCGCCGCCCTTGGCCGGCACTTTAACCGGGCTGATCTTGAGCTTCTCCGCGGCGTCACGCGCCGCCTGCTGGTCGAGCGCGACCTTGCGGGCATGCGCCTCGTCCTGCGCGCGCTTTACGTTCAGCGTATCGGCGGTGGCCAGCTCCGCCAAGCCGCGCGGCATCAGAAAGTTCCGGCCATAGCCCTCGCTGACCTCGATCAGGTCGCCCTTCTTGCCCTTTCCCTTAACATCTGTTGTAAGAATGACTTTCATGTTGTTTTCTCCTTTTGCAGTTGCTGATATTCGATAAAACCGCGGCGAAGCTATTCCTCCGCCTGCGTTTCGGTCTCTCTGTCGGCGAAATAGCCCTGAATTGCCTCCGTAATCATGCGGTCGGCCTCTTCCGGGGTAGTGTTTTTCAGCTGCGCGCCCGCAGCGGAGTGGTTGCCGCCGCCGCCCAGCCGCTCCATCAAAAGCTGTACGTTAACCTGCCCCGACGCGCGCGCCGAAACGGCGATATCCGCGCCGCTGCGGAAGGCGACCACGCTCGCGCGCGTTCCGATGATGGAAAGCAGCTCGTCCGCCGCCTGCGCCGCCGCGATGCGGTCGATCTCCTCTCCGGTCAGCGCGAAGATCACGCCCTGCCCGCAGTTGCGCGCGGAGGAAATGATCTTCTGCCGCTCCATATACTGGTCAAAGCTCGATTGGAACAGGCGCTTGACGTCGCTCGCCTCCGCGCCCGCGCGGCGCAGATACGCCGCCGCCTCGAAGGTGCGCACGCCGGTGCGCGTCGAAAAGCCCTTGGTGTCCAGATAGATACCGGCGAGCATGGCCTCGGCCTCGCCCGTCAGTATCCCGCTGGTCGGCACCAGATACTGCAGCAGCTCGCTGACCAGCTCGGAGGCCGAGGAGGCGTACGGCTCGTGCAGCGAAACAACCGCGTTTTCAATATAGTCCGCCGCGCGGCGGTGATGATCAATAACCGCGATTTTATTGATCGACTGCAGCAGCGCCTCACTTTCCACGTAGCCGGGGCGATTAACGTCGACCACGATGAGCAGCGTGTTGAAATCGCACATGATCATCGCGTCCTCCGCGCTGATGAACACATCCTTATATTCGGGCAGCGTTTCCAAGCGGCTGATCAGGTCGGACGAGACCGTATGCTGCTGGTCCACCACGACATGCACCGGCTTACCCTTGACGCGCGCGGCGCACACCATACCGGCCGCCGCGCCGATGGCGTCCATATCGCTGTTTTTATGCCCCATGACGAGCACCTGAGAGGAATCGCGGATCAACTGGGAAAGCGCGTTTGCCACAACGCGGCTCTTGACCTTGGTGCGCTTTTCCACTTCTTCGCTGAGGCCGCCGTAGAATTCGAACGTATAGTGGTTTTTGACGACCGCCTGATCGCCGCCGCGGGACAGCGCCATGTCGATTGCCAAGCCGGCATACTGATAGCTTTCTGCCAGCGTGTCGCCGTCCTTGCCGATACCGATCGAGAGCGTGGCAATAACACCCTCGTGGTTTTGGATATCGCGGACCTCCTGCAAAACGGCAAACTTGCGGGCGGCCAGCTTATCCAGCTCCGCGTTTTCCAGAATGAAAATGTACTTGTCGCGATCGTACTTGCGCAGCACCGCGCCCGAATCCCGGGTCCACGCGGACAGGCGCTTGTCAATGCCCGCCAGAATAGCCGATTTTTCCGAATCGGTCGCGTTCTTCATCAGCTCTTCGTAATTGTCGATCGCAATAATCGCGATCGCCGGATGCCGCGTCTCAGCTTCGTCGCGCAGGTGTACATATTCGGTGCAGTCGATAAAATGCAGCATCATCATCTGCCCCGCGCCGCCCGGCACCATACAGCCGAATACGTGGAAGGCGCGCCGCCCCATGCGCAGCTCGGTCGGAAACTCATTTTTACCCTCGATCAGCCAGCGGGTCTCAAACGTAGGCGCAAGCTCGGTCAGCCGCATGTGGCGCGCGCCGTTAAACTGCCCGCTGAGCTCGGCGAACGCATCGTTCGCCCAGACGATTTCGCCGGTTGTCGCCAGCGCGACGACCGTGGCCATCGGCGACTTGGCAACCGAGGGCTGCAGCTCGCCCCCCTCGATGCGGACGTTGTCCATCAGTTCCTGCACCTGCTTTTTGCGTTCTGTTTCCTGACGCAGCGAAACAAGGCGCAGCAGCACGCAAACGGCCATGCCGATCAGGCCGTAGGGCAGGGAAAAATACAGTCCTCCCGCCGCGAACAGCAAAAACAGCAGAAAAAATAAATTTTGTCCGGGTCGCAAAGACCGTTGTAAACGGTTCTTCAAATTCCCGTCCTCCTTTCGGACGCAAATATACAGGTTAATTATAGCATCGGGCAGCGGCAATGTAAACAAAAATCCTCTACGCAGATTGTGTTTTTAGCCAATCTGTGATAGAGTAGCCTTACAGCCAAAAGGAGGATGTAATTATGCAATTTACTTTCGCTCATAATAATTTGAACGTGCTCGATCTGGAGCGGTCGCTTGCGTTTTATCGCGATGCGCTCGGTCTGACCGAGGTTCGCCGCAAAACGGCGGACGACGGCAGCTTTATCATCGTTTTCCTTGGCGACGGGCAGACCCCGCACCAGCTTGAGCTGACTTGGCTTCGCGGCTGGGACCATCCCTACAATTTAGGCGATAATGAATTCCACCTCGCCTTCCGCGTGGACGATTTTGCCGCCGCACACCAAAAGCATGTTAAAATGGACTGCATTTGTTATGAAAACCCTGCTATGGGCATTTATTTCATTTCCGATCCCGACGGCTACTGGGTGGAGATCATCCCCGCCCGATAAACGCAGCTTGGCAGAACGCCGGACAATGTCCGGCGTTTTTTGCCGGATTTCACATGAATTTTATGCAGGATCGGTTATGCCGTGGTATACTTCTGCTATGTGGAAAGGAGTTGTTTCTTACTTGAACCCTTATCTGGATTTATTTCTCACGTTTGCGCGCATCGGCGTATGCACGTTCGGCGGCGGCTATGCCATGCTGCCGATCCTGCAACGGGAAATTGTCGACGGCCGCGGCTGGGCGACCGACGATGAGCTGATGGATTACTATGCAATCGGCCAATGCACGCCCGGTGTGATCGCAGTCAACACCGCGACCTTCATCGGCTACAAGACGCACGGCGTGCGCGGCGCCGTGTGCGCGACCGCCGGCATGATATTTCCCTCGCTGTTGATCATTACCGTAATTGCTGCGTTTATCCAGCAGTTCGCGCATCTGGCTGTTGTTCAGCATGCGTTTGCGGGCGTCCGCATCGCGGTCTGCGCGCTCGTGCTGCAATCGGTTTGGAAGATGTCCCGCAAGGGCGTGATCGACGGCCTGACCGGCATTTTGCTGCTGCTCACCTTTGCGGGCGTCGCGTTTTTGGGACTGTCTCCCGTGCTGATGGTCGTGCTGGCGGCTGCGGCCGGTATCCTCGCCGGTCTGATACGGAGGCGCCGCACATGATATTTTTACAGCTCTTTTGGGAATTCTTTAAAACCGGTCTGTTTTCAATTGGCGGGGGCTTGGCCACGCTGCCCTTTCTCAAGGCGATTTCCCTCAAATACCCTTGGTTCACACCGAACGACCTGCTCGACATGATCGCCGTTTCCGAATCGACGCCCGGTCCCATCGGCGTAAATACCGCGACGTATGCGGGTTTCCACGCGGCTGGGGTTCTGGGCGCGCTTACGGCCACTTGCTCGCTTGTACTGCCCTCGGTCGTAATCATTATCCTAATTTCACGGGCGCTGACCAGATTCCGCGATTCCGCGCTGGTCAAGGATGCGTTTTACGGGCTGCGCCCCGCCTCCGCCGGCCTGATTTTTGGAGCGATGCTGGAGGTCTTTGCAGCCTCGCTCCTTCATATGGAGCTGTGGGGCGGGTTTTCCCGCCTTACCGCCGTGCTCAATCTGCCTGCAATCGCTTTTTTCCTGCTTCTCTCCCTTGCAATTTGGAAGCTGCCCCGGCTCCACCCCATCCTTTTTATCCTGATCGGCGCGGTCTGCGGCGTATTGTTCCAATTCTAATAATGAAGAAGCGGCGCTGCCCATGGCAGCGCCGCTTTCTCATTGAATTGCATTATTCTGCCAAAAGATCATCTAACACATCGCGGAAATGCTCGACCGCAACACCGTTTTCCTGTAGGAACGCCGCAATATGGATTGTTTTCTCTAATGTCGGCGCAACGTCATGAATATAGACGCGCTCCATCTTCCCCCAAACAGCCGCAATGCCATATTGCGTTTTTTCCGAGCCCTCCTTCTCGGTAACAATATAGCGAACCATCGTTGTCCTCCCCCTTCTTATGTAACTTGACGAGCTTCATTGTACGCGCAAAAGGGAGGCGCGTCTGTCGAATTCTGACGAAGAAAAGAAAAAATAATTGCCGCAGATGGGTTGACATCTGCGGCATTTGACTATTTTACCAAAAATTCCTCGACTAGACGGCAGGCGTCGTTGATACAGTCAGGGCAGGAGCGCCGCACCTTACCGTCGGCAACGCCTTTCAGCTCACGACAAAGCAGCGTTCCATTCTGATCACGAAATGCCGCCGCAAGCGCTTTGTTCATCTTATAGGTCTGCGCTTTGGTTTCCCCGGGATGGTCGCAGCCCTTGCTTCCGCGCAGCCCGGCCAGCATGAAAGCGCCGGTCAGCGCGCCGCACACCTCCATCAGCCCCATGCCAAGGCCGAAGCCTTCCGCCATTTTAAACGCGGTATCCTGATCCACGCCAAATTGATCGCAGTATGCGCAGACGACTGCCTGCGCGCAGTTGTACCCTTGATTGTGCAGGTTCTGCGCCCGCTCCATCCGTTCAGACATTTCCTTCACTCCTTAATATTCCACCTGTTCAAAGTATCGCATGATCGCATTGAACTGCGCTTGCGCTTCGATCTGCCAATCCTCTTCGCTGTCAATCAGCTTTTGATCCTCTTCGTTATCAATAAAGCAAAACTCACTTGTTACAGCAGGCATCTGCACCGAGGTCGCAACGCGGTTTGTGTAATAGTAATCCCCATTGCTTCCCTCTCGGAATACGATCTGGCGGATGGGCAGCCCGTCGATCTTGCGGTACTCGGCCATCAGCGCTTCGGCTAGAATCTTGCTCGGACCGCCGTTTTTATCCGAGATCTGCGCGAGCACCTCCGCGCCGCGCGCCGTGGTGTTGACCGCGTTATGGTGGATACTGAAAAACAAATCGGCCGAATCGGCATACCGCTCGATCACTGTGCCGCGCAAAGAGAGCGCGCTTCCCTCCTCCAGCGTATCGCGCACCATGATGACCGTGCATCCGGCGTCCTCCAAATACTGCTGCAAATATTGTGCCACATACAGGTTAATGTGCTTTTCGTCAAGCGACATATCCGCGTTGTGCGCGCCGATATCGCTGCCGCCATGCCCGGGATCGAGGATAATTGTCATTTTCCCGTCAATATGCGAAGTGCGCGGCGGCTTGGGCGGCGGGGTGGGATCAGGTTCGTTCGACGAAGGGTCGTAATCGCTCAGTCGAGTTAAGTAATCAGCGCTGCAGTACCGGTCGCCCCCGCTGGTGTCCATGATATGCGCCCAGCCGTCAGACAGCGCGTCCACAACGATCTTGTCGCCGTTGGAAAGCTTGCCGATTACCGTATAGGTCGTGCCCGGACCGGAACGCACAGACAGACTGCTGTCAACCTTGACCTGATAAATGCCGGTGACAAACGGTTCGTCCGGCTCCTCGGGTTCGGGATCAGGCTCCGGCTCCGGTACGGGCGCGGGCGCAGTTTTAATCTGCACGGTTTTGGTCGCGCTCTCGTATGCGGCGGTAAAGCCCATTGCCGCCGAAACGTCGGCAATCTTATAATAATTGTTCCCGTTGATATTGTAGCCTTTGATCGATACGCCGCTGCCGTCCAGCAGCACCGCGGCAGTCGACGCCTGCACGCGCAGCGCAGCCGCCGCGGTAACATTCATCTCGCCGCCGACTGCAGTGTACCTCTGGCCGCTGACCAAATTGATGGCCTGTTTTGCGCCGCTCCACTCAACATCAAAGGACGAAGTGGTTCCGCTGAGCAGAAAAGCGATGTCGCGCAGTTTAAAATAGTTGTACCCGTCTATATTATATGCCTGCGGATTGACCGCCGCGCCGTTTACCTGCACCTTATGCGTGGACGGCACCACCTTGGGCGCCGCCGCGCGCACAACCGGCAGCGCCGCGCCGATTTGTCCCGCCTGATTTGGTTCCGTCTGCGCGGCTTGCGCCGAATCGGCCGCGATCACAGCGATATCGTCCGCACCAGCCGCGCTATCGGTGGGCGGCATGTCCGCGGCAGCCGCCGCGCTTGTCATAATATAAAGCGATGCACACAGCAGCGCGAGCATTCGTTTGAAACGCATGATAAACCTCCGTGCCGTCCGGATTGATTCCCAGATAATACGGTACGTATTTTATCACGAAAAAGCGCGAAATTCAATGCTTTACGGGGGAAAACGGCGCATTTGTAATATTACAAATGCGCCGTTTCCATGGTGTTCACAGCATTGCGGCACCGATCAGTCCGGCGTCGTTCCCGAGGGAGGCCGCGACAATCTGCGTGTTCCGGCTCGCGCCGCGGAAGGTCTCGGGCGCGGTCAAGCGGCGAAGCGGCTCGAGCAGCTTTTCACCGTAACCGGCCAAACCGCCGCCGATGACAATGCACTCGGGCTGAAAGATATTGATGAAATTGGCAAGGCCGCAGGCAAGATTGACACAATAATCGTCAAACAGCTCCTTGCCGAGCGGATCGCCCGCATCGACCGCGTCACAAATCATTTTGGCATTCAAATGGCCCTGATCGGCGCGCAGGCAGCTCTCTCGTCCTTCCCGCAGCGCCCGCTCGGCAAATTTAACGAAATGCGACGCCGAGGTATACGCCTCCAGACAGCCTTTTCTGCCACAGTTGCAGGCTTCTCCGCCCTGCCGGATGACCATATGCCCCAGCTCGCCCGCAATGCCGTTGAAGCCGGTATACAGCTTTCCGTCGATCACGATGCCGCCGCCCACGCCGGTTCCGAGCGTGACCATCAGCATATGCCGCGCGTTCGCGCCGGCGCCCGCGATCGCCTCGCCGAGCGCCGCGCAGTTCGCGTCATTGTCCAGCTTGACCGGACAATGAAACTCCGGAAGAAACGCCTTGGCGAACGAAACGTCGCTCATACCGAGGTTTGTGCCGAATTTAAGCGTGCAGGACGCCTTGTCAAACGAGCCGGGGACGCCGATTCCAATTTGCGTGACCATATCCGGCGGCAGTCCCTGCTCCTGACACAGGGCGAGCGCCAGCGTTTTCATGTCGCCGCGCAGTCCGTCCGCGTCGCCTGTTTTTGTGGGGGTGGATTTTTTGCTGAGCATCACACCGTTTTGGTCGCACAGTGCGACGACCGTGTTCGTGCCGCCTAAATCAATGCCGATACGCATGGTTTCTTTCTCCCCTTCCCTTTATTCAAACAGCCGCAGGCCGCGCCCGCGAAAATACGCATCCAACCGCTCCCGGCTGCTGTTGACCACAAGCTCCTCGGGAAAACCGATTTCGTCCAGCATTGCCAGCGCGTTGTCCGCACAGCCAACCGTGTATTCAATGTGCGAATCACTATCCACCACGATCTGCACCCCGTACTTTTTGCACAGCCGTGCGATTGCGGTGCAGTTCTCCTTGCTGCCTTTCCGGATGGCAAACGAATTGCTGTTGATCTCAACCAATTTACCATATTTGCCGCATTGTGAAATAATGTGTTCCTGATCGAAGTCAAACTTCGGGTTCCCCGGATGCCCGAGCGCGTTGACGCGCGGATCGTGCAGCACGGCCTCGAGCGCCTCGGTATGCGCCGCGCGGGTAGAAGGGGCGAAGCAGCACTCGTGAAACGATGCGAGGGAAAACTCGACCGGCTCCAAGCTCTTCGCGCTCATCCGGTCGAGCGCCCCGCCCGGGCGGATGTTAAACTCGATGCCGCGAATCACCGTCACACCCTCGATCACGCGCGGAATGATGTTCAAATTGGAAAAATGCCACTCATGCGGGCCGTCCGCCATATCCGGCCCATGGTCGGTAATACCGATGGCGAGCAGGCCGCGTTCTTTCGCGCCGCGCGCCATTTCGTGAACGGTCGAATACGCATGTGTGCTCGCAATCGTGTGCGTGTGAAGATCTGCTACGATTTGCATGAAAAAACAATGCTCCCTTTTCCGTTTTCCGCTTCGCGCGCCTCCGGCGCGCCCTTACAACAGAAAATCGCCGGGATACGGCGATTTTCATAAAAAGCCCAGCTCTGCCGGGCTTTTTATACAAGACGGCAAAAAAGTTTCGCTTGTCGGAACTTTTTTCCGCCGGGCTTTGTCCGCGCTGCAAGCGCGGCACAGCCCAAAATTCGTTTGAAAGCGTGCTTTCAAACGAGTTTCAGTTCCCGTACTGCTTGAGCATGCGCTCCTGCAGCTCCTTCGCCGCGTTAAAGCCCATCTTCTTCTGGCGGTCGTTCATCGCCGCAACCTCAATAATAACGGCAAGGTTACGGCCGGGCTTGACCGGAATGGTCAGGCTGGGCACCGCGATATCGAGAATGCTGGTCGTCTGCCCGTCCATGCCGAGGCGGTCGTACTGCTTGCCGTCCTCCCAAGGCTCCAGATTGATGACAAGCTCGACCTTTTCGGTCATCTTGATCGCGCCTACGCCGAAAATACGCCGCACGTCCACAATGCCGATGCCGCGCAGCTCGATAAAGTGCCGGATCACCTCCGGCGCGGTGCCGACGAGCGTTTTATCCGATACGCGCTTGATCTCGACCGCGTCGTCCGCGATCAGGCGGTGTCCGCGCTTGACCAGCTCGATCGCGGTTTCGGATTTGCCCACGCCCGAGTCGCCGAGCAGCAGCACGCCCTCGCCGTAAATCTCGATCAGCACGCCGTGCAGCGTGACGCGCGGGGCAAGGTTCACCTTGAGCGACGCGATCACCGCGCTCATGATAGTAGAGGTAAAATCGTTGGTGCGCAGAATCGGAACCTTGTACTTTTCCGCCGCCGCAAGGCATTCCGGAAACACGTCGATATTGCGCGAAATCAGCAGCACCGGAATGCCGGTCGAAAACAGGCGGTCAAAGCAGGCCTGACGCGCCTCCGGCTCCATCAGCTCAACATAGCTGGACTCGACCTTGCCCATAATTTGAATGCGGTTGGGATCGAAATAATCGAAGAATCCGGCCAGCTGCAGGCCCGGCCGGTTGACGTCGTCCTTTGTGATCTCAACCTTTTCAAACCCTTCGGGGCCGTGAACGATCTCGAAGTTGAATTCCTGTATCAAATCGCCCAGACTGACGCCGAACTCTTTTAACTGCATAAAAATGCTCCCTTCCGCTAAGGCAGGTAATATGGTATTTGTATTATACCCTTATTTTACTTGCTTTTCAACGGTTTCCGGACGAGCCTTGGCAAAACTTGAAAAATAGAACTTTTTCTGAAAAAAGCGCTTGCATTTTTATAGACATTATGGTATTATAATATCCGTTACGCAATGTACAAGAGAAGGAGGTGCAGGAAAATGGCAAAGTGCGATATTTGCGGCAAGGGCGTGACCTTTGGTATTCAGGTCTCTCACTCTCACCGTCGTTCCAACAGAACTTGGAAGCCGAACGTTCGTCGTGTGAAGGCTCTGGTCGAAGGTACTCCCCGCCATATCAACGTATGTACTCGGTGCCTCCGCTCCGGCAAGGTAACCCGCGCGATTTGATCGCGTCGGATACGTTGAATGAATGTTAAGGCGCTCTGCTTGCAGAGCGCTTTTCTATTGATATTTTGTAGGTGATGTCCATGAAAAAAGCGCTCCGCCCCGCTTTTCAGGTTACGATCCCTGTGCTGTGCGGCTATCTGTTCATCGGCTTCGCGTTCGGCGTAATGCTGCGCGACGCGGGCTACCTCCCCGTCTGGGCGTTCTTTTCCAGCCTGACAATCTACGCCGGCTCGGGCCAATACCTGCTGGTTTCGCTGCTCGCCTCGGGCGCGTCGCTCGTCACCGTCGCGGTGATGACGCTGCTGTTAAACTGCCGCCATATCTTCTACGGCCTGTCGTTTCTGGAAACCTTCCACCAAATGGGCCACAGGAAATGGTACATGATCTTCTCACTGACCGATGAAACCTATTCCCTGCTGTGCTCGCTCAAGACGCCCGAGGGCGTGGACCCGAACGCGATGCGCTTTCTGATCGCGATTCTCGACCAAAGCTACTGGATCGCCGGCTCGGTCATCGGCGGCGTGATCGGCGGCGTGCTGCCGATCGACTCGACCGGTATCGACTTTGCGATGACCGCGCTGTTCACCGTGATCTTTGTCGAGCAGTGGAAAAGCGCCAAATGCCATATCCCCGCCCTTCTGGGACTGGGCGCGGCGGCAGTTTCGCTTTTCCTGCTCGGACCGGACAAGTTCATCCTGCCCGCAATGCTTGCGATCTGCGTCATGCTGGTCGCGCTGCGCGGCCGGCTTTCAAAGGAGGTGGCCGAATGAGCGGCGCACGAGTATTCGCCATGATCGCGGTCGCCGCGCTGTGCACGTTCGCCACCCGCGTCGCCCCGTTTTTGCTCTTTAACGGCAAAAAGCCCATCCCGCCCATCGTCCGCTATCTGGGCGAGGCGCTGCCGCCCGCGGTCATCGCGCTGCTGGTGGTATACTGCGTGAAAAGCGTCAACTGGCTGGCTGCGCCCCACGGCGCGCCCGAGCTGCTCTGCATCGCGGTTACCGCACTCTTACACGCGTGGAAGCGCAATAACCTGCTGTCTATCGGCGCGGGCACGGCGCTGTACATGTTTCTGGTGCAGGCGGTGTTTGTGTGACGCCGAAAATCAAATCCTACCCGCCCGCCGCGCGCACCGACGCGCTGGTGGACGCGCTGACCGTCCTTTGGGAGGCCTCGGTGCGCGAAACGCACGGCTTTTTGACCGAGAACGATATCGTTTCGCTTCGCGCTTATGTGCCGCAGGCGCTGCGCGCCGTGCCGTGTCTTGCCGTGCTGCACGAGGACGGCAAGCCTCTCGGTTTTCTGGGGGTGGACGGGCAAAGGCTCGAAATGCTGTTCCTGCACCCGCGCGAAATCGGACGCGGGTTCGGCCGCCTTCTCGCGGAATACGCTTTCTCACAGTACGGCGTGAATGCGGTCTGCGTCAACGAGCAAAACCCCCGCGCCGCCGCTTTTTACCGGCGTCTGGGCTTTGTCCTCGACCGGCGGACCGAGCAGGACGAGCAGGGCCGCCCGTTCCCGCTGCTCTATTTGAAAAAGCGCTGACCGTTTAACCGCAGCTATCGCTGCGGTTTTTCATTTTCTCCGCCGTGGTTTTGTGGTACAATGGGAAGGAACTGCTGAAAAGGAGCGTCAAAATGGAAACGATCATCCAAATCCTGTCCCGCGAGCTGGGACAGAAGGAAGAATATGTGAAGAACGTCGTCGCACTGCTGGACGAGGGCAACACCGTGCCCTTTATCGCGCGCTACCGCAAGGAGCTGCACGGCACGATGGACGACCAGCTCATCCGCGAGCTGGCCGACCGGCTGGCCTACCTGCGCAGTCTGGATGAAAAGCGCGCTGACATCCTCGCCTCCATCGAGGAGCAGGGCAAGCTGACGGACGAGCTGCGCGCCGCCCTTGCAAACGCGCAAACGCTCGCCGCGCTGGACGACCTGTACCGCCCGTTCCGCCCCAAGCGGCGCACGCGCGCCTCCGTCGCGCGGGAAAAGGGACTGGAACCGCTGGCCAAAGCCCTGCTCGCCGCGCGTGCGCCCTCTCCCACGGCAGAGGAGCTTGCCGCGCCGTATATCAGCGCCGAAAAGGGCGTGGAGAGCGCGGCGGACGCGCTCGCGGGCGCGGGCGATATTATCGCGGAGGATATTTCGGACGACGCGAGTATCCGCACGGGGCTGCGTGCGCACATCCGCCGCACGGGCGTCATCAAAACCGCCGGCACGGACGAGAATGACACCGTTTACGCCATGTACCACGATTTTTCCGAGCCGGTCGGCAAATTGCAGAGCCACCGCGTGCTCGCAATCAACCGCGGCGAAAAAGAAGGCAAGCTCAAGGTCACGCTGTCCGTTGACGACGAGAAAGCCCTCGTCACGCTTAACCGCGCCGTTCTGCACCCCAAGAACCCGTTCTGCCCGCTGCTGCGCGAAATCTGCGCGGACGCGTGGAGCCGTCTGCTGTTTCCTTCGCTTGAGCGCGAAACGCGAAACGAGCTGACCGACGCGGCGAGCGAGCAGGCCATCCGCACCTTTGCGCTCAACCTGCGCCCGCTGTTGATGCAGCCGCCGGTCAAAAACCGCGTCACGCTCGGCTTCGATCCGGCCTACCGCACGGGCTGCAAGCTCGCCGTGGTGGACGGCACGGGCAAGGTGCTTGAAACCGCCGTCATCTACCCCACGCCGCCGCATAAAAAAATAGAAGAAGCCAAAAAGACGCTGCGCCGCCTGTGCGACAAACACAAGATCACCTGCGTCGCCATCGGCAACGGCACGGCAAGCAAGGAAAGCGAGCTGTTCGTGGCCGATTTCATCCGCGAATACGGCGGCGGCATCGACTACATGGTCGTGTCCGAGGCGGGCGCGTCGGTTTATTCCGCGTCGAAGCTCGGCGCGGAGGAATTCCCGGATTTCGACGTGTCGCTCCGCTCGGCGGTGTCCATCGCCCGGCGCTTGCAGGACCCGCTGGCCGAGCTGGTCAAGATCGACCCCAAGGCCATCGGCGTGGGGCAGTACCAGCATGACATGCCGCAGGCGCGGCTCTCCGAAGCGCTTGACGGCGTGGTCGAGGACTGTGTAAACGCGGTCGGCGTCGACCTGAACACAGCCTCCCCCGCGCTGCTGTCGCGTGTGGCGGGCGTGTCCGCCACGGTATCCAAAAACATCACAGCCTACCGCGAGCAGAACGGGCGGTTCGGCAGCCGCAAGCAGCTGCTCAAGGTCAAGGGCCTCGGTCCGAAGGCGTTCGAGCAGTGCGCGGGCTTTCTGCGCGTGCCCGAGAGCGAAAACCTGCTCGACCGGACGGGCGTGCACCCCGAATCCTACGCCGCCGCTGGGACGCTGCTGACGCTGTGCGGCTACACAGCGGAGGACGCGGCGAACGGCAAAATTAGCGAGCTGTCCGCCCGCGTGAAGGAGCTGGGCGCGGAAAATGCCGCCGCGCGCTGCGGCGTGGGCGTGCCGACGCTGCTGGATATCGTGTCCGAGCTGCAAAAGCCCGGCCGCGACCCGCGCGACGAGCTGCCACCCCCGCTGCTGCGGTCGGACGTTTTAGACCTCGCCGACCTAAAGCCCGGCATGAAGCTGCAAGGCACGGTGCGCAACGTGGCCGATTTCGGCGCGTTCGTCGATATCGGCGTGCATCAGGACGGTCTGGTGCATATTTCGCAGATCTGCAATCAATTCATTAAGCACCCGTCCGAAGCCGTCACGGTAGGCGATATCGTCGATGTGGTCGTGCTGTCGGTCGACCCTAAGAGCCACCGGATTTCTCTTTCAATAAAACAAGCGAAATAAAAATAGAAAAGCCGCCTGTTCTCTGAACAGGCGGCTTTTCCGTTCCTTCAATCCTATCGGCTCTCGAGCGTTTCGCGCTGACGGCGGCGAAGCGCGCCAAGCGCTTCTTCGTCCACCTCGGCCATAATGCAGCAGTCGCACATGCCATACGCATTGACCGAAATATCGGTCAGCACACAGCGGGACGCTTCGTAGTAGACGCACCATTTGTTCTCACATTCCGCTGCTTTCACGTTCGATTCACCTCGCAGAAAAGTATACCATGCTTTCTCTGCTGTGTATCTCACAGGTTTTTCTAAGGTGTATTCTAATACATTTTTCTAATATATCTTTAATCCCCCTTTTGCGGTAGAATTTCCTTGGTGATAGCTTTGAAATTTAAGATCAACCGCACGCAGAGAAAAGACGAAACAACCTATAAATCCCTTTACATAAAGCAGTCCCTTGCCGACGCGGTTGAGAAAATCGCCCGAGAAAACAATACAAGCTGGAACAACGTCGTCATTTCCATGATCGAAAGCTGTCTGGAGGACGAACCCTCCTAACGATTGCCGCACGCAAAAGAGCGCCCTATGGGCGCTCTTTTTGTTCTTCCTCCTCAATAAACATCATGCCGAATATGACCAGCAGCAGCGCGCAGGCCGCAAACACCGCCTTTTCATCGAAAGCGTCGGTCAGCGCGCCGCCGAGCACCGCCCCGCCGATAAAAAACAGGATAATCGCGTAATACCGCGCAGCCTTACGCCCTGCCTTCGCGTCGCCCTCCCGCCGCCAGATGACAAGCTGCTCGGTGCCCGAGCGCAGGTTGCCCGTACACATGGTCGTGGCAAACGCGCTGCCGCGCAGCTTGCGGAACGCCTCCACCTGCAAGGCGCAGACGAAGGAAATCACGACGTTTACCGCCGTGTTTAAGCTCTGCGGCGCAAACGCCAGCGCGCACAGCAGCGTCGCCTGCACCAGCACGACCACCTGCCGCCAATGGATGCTCTGCCGGTTCTGATACCGCCGCCGCAGCTCCTCAGCCGCGACAACGCCCGCCGCAAACGCCAGAATGGGCGGCAGATAGCGCAGCGCGGTCAGCCACTCCCGCTCGGCCAGATACAGGCCGAACAGCACGATATTGCCCGTCTGCGCGTTGGCGAACACGCCGCCGCGGCACAGATAGGTATATACGTCCAAAAAGCCGCCCACCACCGCGAGCAGCGCGCCCAGCAGCATGGATTCGGACATCTGCCCCCGTATTCGTTTCAATCCCGACTCCCCTTTGCTTGTTTCTTCGCTTATTATAGCACATTCCCGCCCGCTCCGCCACATCTCCCGTCCTTCGTCCAACCCCGCGCCGCGTCGGCGCGACCGTCCTTTCGTCTCCCGCATCCTCGCCCGCAGGCGCATTGTAATAGAAACCGGCGGCCTCGCCGCCGGTTTCCTAAAAAGCGCGAGCTTTGCCCGTGCTTTTTAGACAAACAGAGAAACAGGCTCGGAATCGAAATTCCGAGCCTGTTTCTCTGCAATAGCCTTCTCCGGGCAAGGCCCGGAAAAGCGTCCCCTCGTTTAAAGCTGTACGCTTCAAACGAAAGCTTATTTTTCTCCCGCGATGCGCATGCGGTTGACCGCTTTTTTCAGCTTGACCTGCGCAACGTCCTGTTCGTGCTCGCTCGCCTTCTGCTGAAGCTTCTGACGGGCGCGCTCGGCCGCTTCGCGGGCGCGGTTGATATCGATTTCGTCCGCCCATTCGCAGGTGCGGGCGAGAACGACGGTCTGCTCCTTCGATACGTCGACAAAGCCGCCCGCGATCGCCGCGACGCGCTCGGCGCCGTTTTGAATGATGGTCAGCCCGCCGATCCCCAGCGCCGCGGTATACGGGATGTGGTTCGGCAGGATGCCCGCGTCGCCCTGCGTGGTGCGCACAACGATCTGTTCCACCTCGTCGTCGAAAAAGCAGCGCTCGGTCGTCAGCACTTTTAAATGAAAGGTAGCCATATTACGCTCCCTTCCGCGCCTGCTCCACTACTTCGTCGATCGTACCGGCAAACAGGAACGCGGACTCGGGCAGGTCGTCGTGCTTGCCGTCGAGAATTTCCCGGAAGCCGCGAATGGTCTCGTTTACCGGCACGTATTTGCCCGGCATGCCGGTAAACTGCTCAGCCACGTGGAACGGCTGCGAGAGGAAGTTCTGGATCTTACGCGCACGGGCGACGGTCAGCTTATCCTCGTCGGACAGCTCATCCATACCCAGAATCGCGATGATATCCTGCAAATCCTTGTACTTCTGCAAAATGGACTGCACGGCGCGCGCGACCTCATAATGCTCGATGCCGACAACGTCGGCCGTCAGGATGCGCGAGGACGAGTCGAGCGGATCGACCGCCGGGTAAATGCCCATCGACGCGATATCGCGCGACAGGACGACCTTTGCGTCCAAATGCGAGAAGGTGGTCGCCGGGGCGGGGTCGGTCAGGTCGTCCGCGGGCACGTAAACGGCCTGAACGGACGTGATCGAGCCCTTCTTGGTCGAGGTGATGCGCTCCTGCAGGGCGCCCATTTCGGTCGCAAGCGTCGGCTGGTAGCCAACGGCGGACGGCATACGGCCGAGGAGCGCCGAAACCTCCGACCCGGCCTGCGTGAAGCGGAAGATATTGTCGATGAACAGCAGCACGTCCTGCCCCTCGACGTCACGGAAATACTCCGCCATGGTAAGGCCCGACAGCGCCACGCGC
This sequence comes from Eubacteriales bacterium, assembly GCA_030524205.1. Classification (GTDB taxonomy): domain Bacteria; phylum Bacillota; class Clostridia; order Oscillospirales; family Butyricicoccaceae; genus Agathobaculum. The sequence continues at coordinate 10,938 of JAUNGZ010000007.1, read as the reverse complement.
ATACGCGCGCCGGGCGGCTCGTTCATCTGGCCGTAGACGAGCGCGGTCTTGTTGATAACGCCCGATTCCTGCATTTCGTTATACAGGTCGTTGCCTTCACGGGTGCGCTCGCCCACGCCGGTGAATACCGAGATACCGCCGTGCTGCTTGGCGATGTTGTTGATCAGCTCCATGATGATGACCGTCTTGCCGACGCCCGCGCCGCCGAACAGGCCGATCTTGCCGCCCTTGGCGTACGGCGCGATCAGGTCGACGACCTTGATGCCGGTTTCGAGGATCTCGGTCGTGGACTCCTGCTCCTCATAAGAAGGCGCGGGACGGTGGATCGGCCAGCGCTCCTCCGTTTCGACGGCGGGCTTGTTGTCCACCGGCTCGCCAAGCAGATTGAAGATACGGCCGAGGTTTGCGTTGCCGACCGGCACGGTGATCGGGCCGCCGGTATCGCTTGCCTTCATGCCGCGCACGAGGCCGTCGGTCGACTCCATCGCGATGCAGCGCACGGTATCCTGACCGATATGCTGGGCGACCTCGACCGTTACAATCTGGCCGTGGTTGTCGATCGTGATGGCGTTCAATAACTTCGGCAGTGCGTCAGCAGCAAACTTAATGTCCAGCACCGGTCCAATGATCTGGACGACGGTGCCAATATTCTGCTCACTCATTGGCAAAACTCCTAATTCCTAATAGTCCTATGCGCCGACCTCGCCGGAACCCGCAACGATCTCGGTGATCTCCTGCGTGATGGCGGCCTGCCGCGCGCGGTTGTAGGACAGGTTCAGATTTTCGATCATTTCGCCCGCGTTGTCGGACGCGGCCTCCATCGCCATGCGCCGGGCGGACTGCTCGGAGCAGAAGCTCTCGACCGTCGCGCCGTACAGCACGCCGTAAAGGTACTCGGGGATGATCGCGTCGAACACCGCCTCGGGCGAGGGATCGTACTCGGTCAGCACCTGCGGGCCGGCCGGTTTTTCCTGTTCCGCGCGCTCAAAGCTCGCGGGCAGCAGCTGGATGCACTTGGCGTCCTGCTGCAAGGGCGAGATAAACTCGGTGTAGCAGAGGAACACCTCATCCACCTTGCCGTCGCGGAACAGCGAAAGCAGGTCATGAACGATGGGATGCGTATCGCTGATGCGCATGGTTTCGGCGATGCCGGGATAATCGGAAACCACCGGCCACGGGCGCTTGGCATAATGCTCCTGCGCTTTTTTGCCGATCGTGATCACCTGCGCGTTTTTGCCCGCCATCTGCGCGGCGGCCAGCTTGAACAGGTTGGCGTTGTAACCGCCCGCAAGGCCGCGGTCGCCCGCGATCACAAGGTACAGACTGTTTTTCACCTCACGGTGGCGGGTGTAAATGGAATCGCCGTCGCGCGTGGCCGCCGCCAGCCGGGTGATCGTTTCATACATCGTGTTGAAATAGGGCCGCGCGGCAAGCGCGCGTTCCTTGGCGCGCCGCATTTTCGAGGACGCCACCAGCTCCATCGCCTTAGTGATCTGCATGGTGGACTGCACGGATTTGATGCGGCGCTTGATGTCCTTCATGTTGCCGGAAGCCATAAGTCAGTCCTCCCTTCCCTCAATGCTCGGAAAGGAACTTAACTTTGAATTCCTCAATGGCTTTCGTCAGCTTTTCCTTGATATCGTCCTCCATCTTGCCGGTGGCGCGGATGGTTTCGGGGATATCGCCGTAAACGCCGTCGACAAACTCGAACAGCTCCTTCTCAAACGCGCCGATCATGTCGGCGGGCACGTCGAGCAGCTGGCCCGAGATAACGGCAAAAATGATGATAACCTGTTTCTCAACCGGGATCGGGCTGTTCTGCGGCTGCTTGAGCACTTCGACGATACGCTCGCCCTGCGCCAAGCGCTTTTTGGTATCCGCGTCGAGGTCGGAACCGAACTGCGAGAACGCCTGCAATTCACGGTACTGTGAATAAGCGAGCTTCAAGGTGCCCGCGACCTTCTTCATCGCCTTGATCTGCGCGTTGCCGCCCACGCGGGATACCGAGATGCCGGGGTTGACGGCGGGACGGATGCCCGAGTTGAACAGCTCGGTTTCGAGGAAAATCTGGCCGTCCGTGATCGAAATGACGTTGGTGGGGATATACGCCGAAACGTCGCCCGCCTGCGTCTCGATCAGCGGCAGCGCGGTGAGCGAGCCGCCGTTCTGGATATTGGCCGCGCGCTCGAGCAGACGGGAGTGCAGATAGAATACGTCGCCGGGATATGCTTCGCGTCCGGGCGGACGGTGAAGCAGCAGGGAAAGGGCGCGGTAAGCGACCGCGTGCTTGGAAAGGTCGTCGTAAATCACAAGCACGTCCTTGCCCTTATGCATGAAGTACTCGCCGATCGAGCAGCCCGCATACGGCGCGATATACTGCAGCGGCGCGGATTCAGAGGCGGTCGCGGCAACGATGCAGGTATAGTCCATCGCGCCGTTCTGCGCCAGCGTTTCCGCCACCTGCGCGACGGTCGAACGCTTCTGCCCGATCGCGACGTAAATACAGACGACGCCCGTCCCCTTTTGGTTGATGATGGTGTCCAGACAGATGGCGGTCTTGCCGGTCTGCCGGTCGCCGATGATCAGCTCGCGCTGGCCGCGGCCGATCGGGATCATGGAGTCGATCGCCTTGATACCGGTTTGCAGCGGCACGTTGACCGGCGCGCGCTCGATAATGCCCGGCGCCGGGCTTTCAATCGGACGCGCCTCAGTGGTATTGATCGGGCCCTTGCCGTCGATCGGCGCGCCGAGCGCGTCGACCACGCGGCCGAGCATCGCCTCGCCCACCGGCACCTCCACGATGCGCTTTGTGCGCTTGACGGTATCGCCTTCACGGATATTTTGATCGGAACCCAAGATAACGGCGCCGACGAGATCCTCTTCAAGGTTCTGCGCCATGCCGAACACGCCGCCCGGAAATTCGAGCAGCTCGCCGGACATACAATTCTCCAGACCGTGGACATGCGCGATGCCGTCGCCGACGGTGACGACCGTGCCGACGTCGGTCAGCTTGATCTGGCTTTGATAATGCGTGATCTGCTCTTTGATAATGTTACTTATCTCTTCGGGGCGTAATTCCATAAAGTCACCTACTTCCTTACGCGATAGTATTGGTCAGCCGCGCGGCAAGCTCGCTGATGCGGGTGCGCAGGCTGGTGTCGAACTGTTCGTTGTCGATCTTGACAACAATGCCGCCGATCAGGCTTTCGTCCACCGACGGAACGAGCACCACTTGCTTGCCGGTCACGGCGCTCATTTTTGTTTTCAGCTTTTGAAGCAGCGCGTCGCTCATCGGCTTGGCCGTGACCGCGCGCACCTCTACAATGCCGTTTTCAAAATAATAATGCTCTTTATATGCCTGATACATGTCATGGAGCAGGCCGGCGCGGCCTTTTTCCGTAATCAGCATCAGGAAATTGAGCAGAAACGGCTCGATCCGCCCCTCGAAAACCGCGCGCAGGGTATTTTGCTTATCCTCGAGCGCAATCGACGGGGTTTGGAGCAGCTTCAGGAAATCGGGCTGCTGCCCGAATACGTCGCAGATCGCGGCCAGCTCGTCAAGATAAGCCTTTTCCTGCCTGCCCTCGGCGGCGATCTCATACAGCGACAGGGCGTAGCGCTCGCTTACAATATCGGCCACTTACGCTCACCCTACCTTGTCGATGAACTCTTCAATGAAGCGTTCATGGTCGGCTTCGTTCACGTCGCGCTCGACGACCTTGGAGGCGATCATCACCGACAGGCCGGCAATTTCGTCCTTCAGCTCGTTCATCGCCTTCTTGCGCTCCATCTCGATCGTCGTTTCGGCCTTCTTCATCATCGCGGCGGCCTGCTGGGAGGATTCCTTCAGGATCTCCTCGCTGCGCACGGTCGCACGGCGGGTCGCGGAACCGACGATTTCGGTCGCCTCCTCCTTGGCCTTGGACAGACGCTCGGTATATTCGCTGCGGAGATTTTCCGCCTCGGTCTGCGCCTTCTCCGCGACGGCGTACATATTCTGCACTTCCTCCTCACGCGCGGCCATCATTTTGCGCACCGGCTTAAAGAGGAACTTTTTGATGATCAAAAAGGTAATGAGGGTGTTACAAAGCGTAACAACGATCGGCCACCAGCCGATTGTGACAAATTCCTGCGTAATTCCTTCTAACAAAGGGGTAACCCTCCTTCCCGTTAAAAATCCGGCGAACCATTAAAGCTTGCCAAACAGCGGGTTTGCAAAAATCAGGATCAGCGCGATAACCAACGCATAGATACCGGTGGACTCCGCCATTGCGATACCAAGGATCATGGTACGGGTGATATCGCCCTGCGCTTCGGGCTGACGGCCGATCGCCGCACACGCCTGACCGGCGCAGTAGCCTTCGCCGATACCGGGGCCAAGGCCGGCGATCATCGCCATGCCTGCGCCGAGAGCGGACATACCTGCCAAGAATGCTTTAGGATCGATGCTTCCCATAAGTTTTTCCTCCTAATTTGAAAATTCTGATTCAAAATGTGGTTTTGTTTTCAATCTTTTGCCGCGCCGACATAGGACATCGTCAGCATACTGAAAATAAACGCCTGCATGGCTGCGGTGAAGCAGTCAAAATACAGCGAAAGAATGCCGGGAATGCCGATTTGCAGCAGCGGAACGGGCAGAAAGCCGAGCACCGCGTGAGAAAGAGCCTGCAAAGCGCCAAGCAGCAGCGTTGAAATGACCAGACCGCCGGCCATATTGCCGAAATGACGGAACGACATGGAGATCGGCGTGGCAACTTCGCTGAGTACGTTGAGCGGAGCCATAACAAAGATCGGTTCGAGAAAGCCCTTTAAATAACCGCCTACGCCATGATATTTGATCTTATTGATCGTAATGAGCGCGAAGGTGATCAGGGCCCAGCCGAGCGTTGTGTTGAGGTCGGCCGTGACCGGCCGCATCCAAAACAGCGTTGCCAGAGAACCTAACAGCGAACTCATCAGCAGCGTCATGATATACGGGGAAAAGCTTCGGAAGCCCTCGCCCATCGTACTGTCAACCAGATCGTCTATCATCTGCACCGCCTTTTCCGCGAGCGCTTGCCTGCCTTTCGGCACCTTCTGCATGCGGTGCGTCAGGAAAACGCAGAGAAGCAGGATGAACGCCATAACAATCCAGTAGTTGCGCATGGTTTCGGTGATCGGCATGCTTTCATTGCCAAACAAATAGAAATATACCTTTGGGCCTGTTATTTGTGCATCCACCGTTTAACCTCCTTTCCTCTGAAATACGCTGGACCAGAGTAAAATGAATTTGGGAAAGAACAGCGGCAGCACCGCCGCCAGCGGATGGATGAAAGGCGCTTTGATCGCCAGAACGATCATTACGCCGGTCAACGCGTAACGGAAGACATAGCCGCGGCGGACGATCCTCGTGCCTTGTTCGGGCGGAAACAGGACCGCTTTCACGGCGCTTCTACCGATCATGCGGAACAGCAGGAGCGAATAGCACGCCCCCAGCAGCAGACTGACGGCCGCCCGCAGAGGAGCGCAGCCGAACAGCACGAACGCGCCAAAGGCGATCAGCGTCAGCGGGACCATGCCGCGCAGCATGCGCCGGGCTTCCTCCCGGACGATTTCCATTCCCGTCATAGCTTTTTCTCCTCCTGCTCGCGTTCTCTGGCTTTTCGCTCGGTAAACCGCAGAAAATCCCGCAGGCCGCAGACCGCAACCGCTATACCGAGCAAGAGCCCTGCAATTACCACGCCGTTTCCCCAGCCGAACCTGTTGCGCAGCCAAACGGCCGCGAAGCAGAACGCCAACGGCGGCGTGACCATCGTGACGCCTACCTGACTGAAGTACACCAGATAACGCAGCGCCGACCAAGTGCTTTTGCCTTTCTTCAACCGCATCCCCCCAAGACCTGAATTGATGCAAAGAGCACAGCAGTGCCCCAAAAAAGCAGAGCTGTCCCCTATCCCACACATCAGCTTTATTATACCTAACCTTACCAAAAAGTGAAACACTTTTTATTATAAATCTCTAGAATATTTTCGTCCTTTATCACACTATTATGTAAAATAACCAAAAAAATAGACGCAATCTTAGAGATTGCGTCTATTGAAAAATCACAGATAAGTATATTTTTTACAAAAAGCGCTTCATGCCTTCGGTCACGGCCGAGGGATCCGTGCTCAGCGAAACCGTGAAATTAACGCTGTGCTGCTCGGAAAAATCATTCAGCGCGTTCAGGAATTCCTCGGCCTTAGCCGCATCCTTCACGCCTGTGATCTTGTACAGGCCGTCGATAAACACGCGGGTGATGTCGTAATTGCCGGCATGGATGCCGCACAGGAAACCAAGCAGGCTCGCGTAATCCTTGATCGGATAATCTGCCGCGTCGATCAAACGCGCATCATGCGAGATGTCAAACGTCAGCTTGCCGCCGCGGGAAATGCAAACCACGCTTCCCTTTTCTTCTTTTACTGCGGCGTTGACCTGATCGATCAATTCCTTGGTCTTGCCAGAGCCAGTGCCGCCAATGATAAGTTTTACCATAGATTAATTCCTCCCAACCTTTGAGGTTATCCCTAGTGTACCATAGTTTGCCCAAAACCTCAAGCATGATTTGTCAACTTCCCGTCATTTTGTCTTATTTTATTCCGGGCTGCCCAAAAGCTCGCTCCAAAACGAAGAAAAAAGATCGCGCAGGCCCTTTGCCTCCACCGATTCCGCGGCGGTCAGGGGTACGGTAAGCACGGTTTCGCCGCCGCTCAGCACCGTCAGTTCGCCGATCTTCTGCCCCGCTTCAACCGGCGCTGCCAGCGTTTCCGGCAGGTCAAGCCGTGTTTCCAGTTCGGCAGCCTTGGCCTTTTCAATTACAAGCGTTTCGCCGCCCTCCATGACCGGCTGCACGAAGTCCGCTTTGCCAAGCGTGACCGGCACGGGCGCCAGCGCGTCTGACGGGGGGGTATACGCCGTAAAATTGGCAAAGCCGTAATTGAGCAGGGCGGTTGCGTCCGCCATGCGCGCCTCCTTGGTGGGCGCTGCCATAACCACCGCGACCAGCCCCAATCCCTCCCGCTCGGCGCTTGCCGAAATGCAGAAGCCCGCTTCCGAAATATAGCCTGTTTTCAGCCCGGTCAGCCCCTGATAGCTTTTGAGCATCTTATTGGTGTTGGCGAGCGCAAATTTGCCGCCTCGGATGCTGTCCATCCAAATGCCGGTGTACTCCAAAATTTTGGGGTGCCGCAGCAATTCGCAGGAAATCAGCGCGAGATCATGCGCCGTGGTGATGGTTTTCTGCCCCATGCCGTCCAGTCCGTTCGCGTTGATAAACTGCGTATTGGTGCAGCCCAGCTCAGACGCGCGCTGGTTCATGCGCTCGACGAACGCTGCCTCCGTACCTGCCAGATGCTCGGCAACGGCAACCGCGCAGTCGTTTGCCGAACCGACGGCGATCGCCTTGAGCATCTCGTCGAGCGAAAGCTGCTCGCCCGGCTCGAGCCAGATCTGCGTGCCGCCCATCGAGCAGGCGTATTCGCTGCCCGTGATCATCGTGTCGAGCGTGACGTCGCCGCGTTCGAGCGCTTCCATGGCGAGCAGCATGGTCATGATTTTGGTAACCGAAGCGGGCTGCAAGGGCTCGTCAGCCTGATACGAATAAAGCTCCTGCCCGCCCGCGGCGTACAGCGCGGCCGATTTTGCGTTAAGCGCCCCCATCTCCGGCAGCGCCAGCGCCGATTGGAACAGCATGCCGGTGCAAAGCGCAAGGCAAACGATCTTTTTCATGCGGTCTGTCCTCCCCTTTTTTGTTCAGCCTATGCGTTCTCTCCGGTAAACATGCCCTTCTCGGAAATTGACAAAAGCCGGTGATGCGCGTATGATATGATTAGTTTAAAATCGGAGGAACATATGTTTACCAACAGTCTATTGGTCCTGCAGCAGATTGTCGTAATGTTTTTGCTCATCGCGCTGGGATATTTTTTGTTTCACCAGAAAATTCTCACCAATCAAACGACGGAAAGCTTAACGCTTTTGCTGAACAAATACGTCATGCCTCTATGTATCCTGCGTTCGTTCCAGCGGCCGTTCGACCCTGCGCTTGGCTATTCGCTCGGACTGATTTTTATATGCGGCGTGGCGCTGTTCCTGCTTTCCATCGTGCTCGCCAACCGCATTTACCGGCCCGAAAAAATATCGAACAGCGCCGACCGCCGCGTTTCCGCCGTTCTCACCAACAACGGCTTCATGGCGCTTCCCCTGCTCGACGCGATGTTCGGCGCGGACGGCGTGTTTCTCGGCTCGGCGCATATCGCCTGCATGGCAATCGTACTGTGGACCTACGGCGTGGGGCAGCTTTCCGGCGGCAAGGACGGAAAAGGACTGAAAAACATTCTGCTTAATCCCGCGATGCTCGCCACGGTCGGGGGCTTTTTGCTGTTCTGCTCTCCGGTCAAGCTGCCCGGGCTGGTGTATCATGCGGTCGACCTGATGGGCGACGTGAACACCCCGCTGGCCATGCTGGCGCTCGGCTGCTTTCTCGCCCAGATTGACTTAAAGAAGTGCTTTACCGATAAGGCCGTTTGGCATTTGGCCGGCGTGCGCCTGCTGCTGATGCCTGCAATCAGCATCGTGCTGCTGCTGTTCGTCCCCTTGAGTACGATGGCCAAGCTGACGCTGCTGACCGGCATCGCCGCGCCCTGCGCGCTCGCCTCCGCCATGTTCGGACAGCTCTACCATACGGATTTCCTATTCTCCACCCGCGCCATCGCATTGACGACGCTGCTCTCCGTCGTCACGCTGCCGCTCTCCATCACCGTGATGGAAGCGCTGCTGCGGCTGGTTGGATGAAACCGCGCAAACAAAAAAGCACGCTGCGAATGGGGCGGTGAATTAAGAAAACATTGAAGCAAGGAACGGTATAGCAACGGCTATGCCGTTCTTTGCTGTTTTTTAGTTGTATGTTGGGCGTTGTCAATCGCCCTCCCAAAATCAAATGCGCCGATAAAGTTATAAACAATCGTGATTTCCCTTGTTTTGGATTTCTTATCAACGTGGGACACCTCGATATGGTCTATAAACTCCCGGAGTACAGAAGCGTCAAGTTCCTGCATATCGGTGTACTTCTTTACCGTCGAAACAAACGCCTTGACATTGTTCTTTTGCTGCTCCTGCTGTTTCAGTTCCTTTCGCAAGGCCGCTGCCATAGCTTTTAGGTTTTCCTGTTCAAGTTCATAGTCGCGGGACATTTTGATAAACCGATCATCAGACAGCTTCCCGGTTACATTGTCCTCGTACAAGTGCTTGAAAATGTTGTCCAGTTCCACAATCCGGCTTTCAGCTTTTGCAAGTGTATCACGCTTGCGTGAAAACTCCGCGTCGCGCTCCCGCAAGCTGCTGTCCGCTGCCTCCTGCACAAACTCGGCCTCATGCTGCGTTACATACTGTATCGCTTCCCGTAGGTTTTTTAGGACGATCTCATGCAGGACGACGTTCTTAATGGAGTGCGTCGTACACAAGTCTTTGCCTTTCCGATAGGTAGAACAAATAAAATACTTCTGTTCTTCGGTGAAGTTCGTTGCGCGGCATTGATACATCTTGCCGCCGCACTCCGCACAATAGAGCAGCCCGGAGAAAATACCCATATCGCCCATTTTAGTTGGGCGGCGACGGGAACGGCGTATGTTCTGAACAATAAGGAATACGCTTTCCTCAATAATGGGCGGTTGTGTGTTCTCAAAGATCACCCACTCCGACGGGTCATTCCACAACGTCTTTTTGCTTTTGTAGGATTGCTTGCGGGTTTTGAAGTTTACCGTATGCCCCAAATACTCGATTTTTTCTAACATACGGGAAACGGTTTCATTCACCCACTTGTATTGGTTTGCTCCCGGTTTCGGCTTGTTGCCTACTTTCATACCCTTTGATAGCCAATAAAAAGTAGGATTGAGAACCTTATTTTTCTCTAACCAATGGCATATCTGCGTCGGCCCCATGCCGGAAACACATAACGAGAAAATCTGTTGCACAACGGCTGCGGCCTCCTCGTCGATAATCCACTTCTTTTTGTCCTGCGGGTCTTTCATATAGCCATAGGGCGGTATGGTGGTAAGATGTTCGCCGGATTTGCCCTTTGATTGCCAAGTAGCGCGGATTTTCTTTGAAGTATCGCGGGCGTACATCTCGTTAAATACGTTGCGAATTGCGGTAAACTCGTTGTCGCCCCGCGTGCTGTCCACTCCGTCGTTTACAGCGATAAAGTGAACGCCAAAATCGGGAAAGAGAATGTCCGTATAAAATCCCACTTGCAGATAATCGCGCCCAAAGCGGGACATATCCTTTACGATAACGCGCTTGATTTTACCCGCCTTAATATCGGCAAGCATACGTTGAAACCCCGGACGGTTGAAGTTTGTCCCAGAATATCCGTCATCCTCGTCATAGTGCCGGATTGCCGTATAGCCATGATCGCGGCAGTACCTTTCCAAAATCTTCTTTTGGTTTGCGATACTGTTGCTTTCACCGTCTAACTTGTCCTCCTGCGAAAGCCGTTCGTACAGGGCGGTTATTCCCTCGTCCTGTGCGTCCTGCTGCTCTTGAACATAGAATTGCAGGACGTTTGTTGCTATGGCCTCGCGTACTTCCGCGCTCAATGTGTTAGGCGTGGAAACCTGTTGAAATGAAAACCCTTTGTTCATCATCTGCGCTCACCGCCTTTCGCGGCAAGTGCAGCATATAACTGTCTGCTCCAATCAAGCGACACATGATCGCCGTTGATTGCTTCAAGGGAAACGCCGAAGTCGGCGGCTTGATCTGCAAACGCAACGGTATCTATACAGTTGCGGGAAATGCGGTCAAGGCTCACGACAACGATCTTTTCAATCTGTCCGGCCTGTATGTGCTGCTGCAAGCGGGCAATGGCGGGGCGGTCAAAGTTCAACCCGTTATATCCATTATCCACATACAACGCAAAGGCGGCAA
>JAUNGZ010000030.1 GCA_030524205.1 Eubacteriales bacterium | reverse complement strand
TCATCATCGCCGTATTTATCGACGTTACCCGTGAGCGCATGGAAGCTAAGGCCCGCAGACTGGCCGCTAAGTAAGTTCACTCATTGCTCATATCCGAAAAAGGCTGCTGCGAAATTTCGCAGCAGCCTTTTTCCATTCTTCACAGCATTTCCCGCGTCAGCAGCTGTAAGTCCGTATAGTATACTTCCCTTTTGGGGCTTTTGCCGCGCATCAGCTGCTGATACAACGCCAGCACCGCCTGAAAAGACTCCTGATCGAAGGCCTGTCCCACGACAAAATCCACCAAGCCTTCGCTCAAGTACCGTTTTGCGGTGGGCGTCAAATCGTTGCAGATCACATGCGGCGCCGCGCGCAGCCGGGCGCGGCGAATTCCCTCGATACAGCCGGAAACCGGCTGAGTCGCCATATAGACCGCACGCATGCGGCGGTCCTCTTCCAGCGCTCGCGCAACCAAATCGCTGGTCAGCTCCGGCATTTCATTGGTTTCCACGATGCGGTAAGCGTCGCCGTCAAAGCCCAGCTCGCGCAGACGGCGGCAGAAGCCGTCCACCCTGCCCTTGTGCGCCTCCATGCGCAGGTTGCCGGTTACGACCAGCACATGCTCGGGCGGCCGGATCAGCCGCGCCATCACGCCGGCCGCGATCGCTCCCGCCCGCCACAGGTCCTGCCCGACATGGCACAGCCGGCCGCTGTCCGGCACATCCGCGTCATAGGTGACGACGGTCACGCCGCGGCGCACCGTCTGCTCGATCGCTGCGCGCACCTCCGGCGTGTTTTCCGCGCGGATGATCAGCCCGTCCACCCCGCTTTCCACCTGCCGCTCGATTTCGCGCAGCAGCTCCTGCATGGTCATCGTCTGAAGCGGCTGTTCCACCAGCACAAAAGAAGGATCGGCAATATACCGCTGCGCGCGGCGAATGCCGCTGACGACCTGCCGGTTAAAGTGGCTGTCCAGCCACGGCGGAATCAAAATAGCCGCGCGCCTGCCGGCCGCCGCCGGTGCCGCTTTCACTTGGTAGCCCAGCGTTTTCACCGCTTTCAGCACTTTTTTGCGCACAAGCGGAGCAACGTTCGGCCTTCCGTGCAGCACACGGTCGACTGTACCGCGCGAAACGCCCGCGAGCGCCGCAACCTCCTGCATGGTCACCGCCATATTGTTCACTCCTTCATCGGTTCCTTCATTATAGGCGGTCTGTCGGACGCCGTCAAGAAAATTCGCGCACAGTGCACAATCAGCCAAGCCGCCCGGCCGTCCTTCCCCCTTTCATTCTGATGCAAAAAAGCGGCGCGGTTTTGGGCAGGATACCGATGTTTGCGCAAACCGATTGACCGCCCGGCGACGCTGGTTTAAGATAAAGTCATCCTAAAAAATGAGAGGGATGGAACACATGAAATTCTCCGTCAATATCGAGGTCATTTACAAGGAACTGCCGTTCGCAGAGCGCTTTGCCGCCGCCAAGCGCGACGGGTTCGATTACGTTGAAATCTGGGACTGGGACAGCAAGAACATCGACGAGCTGATTCGCCTGTGCGAGCAGAACAAAATCGAGATCAGCTGTATGGGCGGCGACGGCCCAATTTCGCTGTGCGACCCCGCGCACGAGAAGGAATATCTTGCGTACCTCGAAAAATCGCTTGCCGTGGCGCAGAAGGTCGGCTGCAAACGTCTGGCCGTCCACTCCAACGAGCTGCTGCCCGAGCCAAAGCAATATGCCGCCGATCTGTTCGAGCAGTACTCGGACGCGGAAAAGACCATGGCGATGTACCGCACGCTGTGCAAGGCTGCGCCGCTTGCGGAAAAAGCCGGCGTAACGCTTTGTCTGGAGGCGCTCAATGTCGAGACCGACCATCTGGGCAATTTCCTGAAATACACCAAGGACGCCGCCGAGCTGATCCGCATGGTCGGCTCGCCGAACGTCAGAATCCTGTACGACGCCTACCATATGTACCTGAACGAAGGCAAGATCTGCGAGACGATCCGGAAGTACCAAGACCTGATCGGTCAGGTGCATATTGCGGACGCGCCCGGCCGCGGCGAGCCCGGCACGGGCTGCATCAATTACCGTGCGGTTTTGCAGTTTATGCAAAAGCTGGGCTGTGCGCAAATGGTTGCGTTCGAGCTGTACCCCCAAAACGGCTCGGAAGCCGCTGTCAAAGCCATCAACGAGGTCCGCGCGGGCCTATAACTTGAAAAGGAGAATACTGTTATGCTGAGAATCGGTGTTATCGGCTGCGGCGCGATCGGCCGCGACCACATCCGCCGCCTGACCAACCTTGTTCCCGGGTGTGCGGTGGTCGCATGCGCGGATTATTTTGAAGAGGCCGCCCGCAAGACGGCCGCCCAGTACGAAGGCATGAAAGCCTATGCGACCGGCGAGGAGCTGATCGCCGCGCCCGAGGTGGACGCGGTCGTAATCACCTCGTCCGACCCCAGCCACGCGGGCTATGTGCTTGAAAGCCTCGCGCACGGCAAATTCGTGTTCTGCGAAAAGCCGCTCGCCCAGAACGCCGCCGACTGCGAAAAAATTATCGCGGCTGAGACGGCGCACGGCAAGCGCCTGCTGCAAGTCGGTTTTATGCGCCGATACGACCGCGGCTATGCCGAAATGAAACGCATCATCGACTCCGGCGAGTTGGGCGCGCCGCTCATGATCCACGCCTGCCACCGCAACGTTTCCCAGCCGGACGGCTTTTTGACAGAAATGGGCGTTTCTAACGTCGCCATCCATGAGCTGGATATCTGCCGCTGGCTGCTTTCCGATGAGTACCAAAGCGGTCAGGTGCTCAAGGTCCGCCAGTCCGCCGAATCGACCAAGGGCTACGACAACCCGCAGATCGTGCTGCTCGAGACCAAATCGGGCGCGCGCATCGACGTGGAGGTGCAGGTGGCCGACGCTTACGGCTACGATATCCAGTGTCAGGTCGTGTGCGAAAAGGGAACGGTCAACCTGCCCGATCCCTATGCCGTGGTGAAGCGCGCGGACGCGACGCGCTCCTTCCCCTTGCTGACCGACTGGAAGGACCGTTTCATCGAAGCCTATGACATCGAATTTCAAGAGTGGGTCAAGGCGCTCGAAGCAGGCGCGCCGACCGGCCCCTCCGCGTGGGACGGCTACGCCGCCTGCGTCGCCGCGGACGCTTTGAACCGCTCGCGCGGCACCGGCTCGTTCCTGCCGGTCGAAATGATGGAAAAGCCGGAGCTTTACAAATAATTTGGCGCATAAAAAGAGCCTTCCTTCTGGAAGGCTCTTTTTCTCTGGAATGCGTTTTACTCGTACTTGACCTGCACCGGCTTGCCCGAATGGAACGAATCGGTGATGGCGTAAGTAACCAGCGTCGCCTTGGTGCCGTCGTACACGGTCAGCTCAGGCTTGCGGTCCTTCTGGATGCAGTCGATAAAGTCGACCATTTCGAGCAGGTACGCCTCGGCGAAGCGCTGCGGGAAATTTTCGATAATCGGCTGAACGGCGCCGTTCGCGTCGAAGATCATCGCGCGGTTCTTCCACGGGACGCCCGCCACGCGGATGTGCGCGTCCGTGCCGACGATCTCGGTCTCAGTGTGGTAGCCGTGCGGCGCGGTGCGGCCGACATGCAGGAAGGCCACGGTGCCGTTGTCCAGCTTGAGCATGGCCATGCCGGTCTCGGTGTCGCCGCCCTCGGCAAACTCGGGGTGCTTGAACGTCGTGCCCGCCGCATACACCTCGACGATCTCGCCGCCGAGGAACCAGCGCATCAGGTCGACGTCGTGGCTGGCCGCGTCGATAAAAATGCCGCCCGAGGTCTTGCAGAACTGGATGCAGCTTTCCACGCACGCCTCGGGGTCGAGGCCGGTCGCTTTCACCAGATACGGCTTGCCGATCTTGCCCGCGTCGATCTGCGCCTTCGCGTCCGCATAGGACGGGTCGTAGCGGCGCATGAAGCCGAGGAAAAACAGCTTGTCAGGATGGCGTTCCACGGCGGCCTCCGCGCGCTTGCACTCCTCGAGCGAGCAGCCGAGCGGCTTGTCGGTGAACACGTGCTTGTCCGCGTCGAGCGCGTACTCAATCATCCAGCAGTGCTCGGGCGAGGACGAAACGATCACAACGGCTTCGATATCGGCCTCGTCCACCATTTTCTTGTAGTCGGTCGTGACGAAATCGACCTTGAGATAGTCCTTGGCCCAATCGAGCTCCTTCTGCTCGAGCGAGCAGGCCGCGACCAGCTTGCAGCCCGGGATTTTGAACGCTAAATTCTCCGCATGGACCGATCCCAAACGCCCTAGGCCGACGATGCCAACTTTGACTTCTTTCATGTTTTTGTCTCCTTCTTCTTCCACAGAATATTCTCTCTCCCGGGCGCCTGAATACGCCGTTCTCTCTTATTTAATACTATACCATTGAGACGTGTGAAAATCAAGATATTCCGGTCGTTCCGCCCGGGTTGGACAGGCTGCTCGGAACGCGTTTAGCAGTCAGCCTCCCGCTGTGATAAAACGCCTCCTATCTTTTAACAAAATATTCATAAACGAGACTTGACTTTGCCGTTATGCGGTGGTAAATTAGTTTTAGCACTCAGGAGAGCGGAGTGCTAACCTTCTTTTGAGAAAGGAGCCGAAACGGATGGAACTTTCAGAACGGAAAAAGCAAATACTGAAGGCCATCATCGGCGACTATATCCGCACAGCCGAGCCGGTCGGCTCCAAGGTGCTGACCGAAGGGCACGCGCTTCCCTTTTCCTCCGCCACCATCCGCAACGAGATGAGCGAGCTGGAGGAACTCGGCTATTTGGAAAAGCCGCACACCTCGGCCGGACGCATCCCCTCGCCGCAGGGCTACCGCCTCTACGTGGATGAATTGATGGAGCACCCGGCGGACAGCGAGGGAGACGAAGCGCCTCTGCAAAGCATCATGCAGACCAAGGTGCGCGAGCTCGACCGCTTGATTCAGGAAGCCGGGCGGCTGATCTCCAACCTGACCGATTACGCTTCGGTCGCCATCACCCCTGCGATGACGCAGGCTTCCATCCGGCGGTTCGAGATTATCGCGGTGGATAAAATGAACTTTGTCATCGTTGTCGTCACGGATTCCGGCTCGGTCAAGAATAAAATGGTGCGCACGATGACCGAGGTCACGCACGACGAAGCCGAGCTTTTGACCTACGTGCTCAACCAGACGCTGACCGGACTGCCGCTCTCCCACATCACCGCCGAGCGGTTCGACATCGTGCGCCGCGCCGCGGGGCTGACCGCGCTGCTCGCGCCGGTTGCCGAGTACGTCGCCGAGCTGATCGAGGAGCTGAGCGACCAAAAGGTATTTCTGGAGGGCGCGACTAAAATGCTCCGTTTCCCCGAGTACCGCGACCTGCGCAAAGCGCAGACGCTGCTCGACTATATGGAGGACGACCGGCGGCATCTGCTGCCCGCCACCGCCAAGATCGACGGGATCCAGTTCTTCATCGGCCCGGAAAACGGGGAAAACCCTTTAAGCGAAACCTCTGCGATTTACGCAAAATACGACATCGGCAGGATCGGGCAGGGCGCCATCGGCATCGTCGGACCGACGCGCATGGATTACGCCAAGCTGTCCTCTCAGCTCAACCGCTTCGCCAAGGGGCTGAACAAGCTGATCGCCGAGACCTTTTTGGATGAAAAAGAATAACGGAGGCATCAAAACGACATGAGCAAAAAGAAAACGCCCGAAGCGGCCGAAGCCGAGCAGAAGGCCGCCGGGCAAACCGCCGAAACGGCCGAAGCGCAGGCCGCGGAACCCCAAACAGAAACCGCCGCGCCCGGCGAGGACTGGAAGGCCAAGTACGAGGAACTGAACGACCGCTTTCTGCGCATGGCGGCCGAATACGACAACTTCCGCAAGCGCAGCCAGCGCGAGCGCGAGCAGTCGCACGCCGACGCGGTTTCCCACGCGGTCAAGGCGCTGCTGCCGACCTACGACAACCTAGAACGCGCGCTGAAGGCGGAAACCGCCGATACAGAGTATAAAAAGGGCGTCGAGCTGACCATGACCCAATTGACGGAAAGCTTCAAAGGGCTGAACGTAACGGTCATTGAGTCGTCCGCCGGCACCGCGTTCGATCCCAACCTGCACAATGCCGTTATGCATGTGGAGGACGGCGAGCTCGGTGAAAACGTGATCGCCGAGGTATTCCAGCAGGGCTTCCGCATCGGCGATAAGGTCATCCGGCACGCGATGGTCAAAGTCGCCAACTAAAATCGTTAAAATACAGTTATCATAGAAGGAGTGCTTTTATTATGGGCAAAATCATTGGTATCGACCTTGGTACGACAAACTCTTGCGTATCTGTAATGGAGGGCGGCGAAGCCGTCGTTATCCCCAACGCGGAGGGCGCGCGCACGACCCCGTCGGTCGTGGCCTTCTCCAAGGACGGCGAGCGCATGGTCGGTCAGGTCGCAAAGCGGCAGGCCGTCACCAACCACGACCGCACGATCATCTCGATCAAGCGCGATATGGGCACCGACCGCCGCGTTTCGATCGACGATAAGCAGTATTCCCCGCAGGAAATCTCCGCGATGATCCTGCAAAAGCTCAAGGCGGACGCCGAGGCTTATCTCGGCCAGACCGTCAATCAGGCCGTTATTACGGTTCCGGCATACTTCTCCGACTCGCAGCGTCAGGCGACCAAGGACGCGGGCAAGATCGCGGGCCTTGAGGTGCTCCGCATCATCAACGAGCCGACCGCCGCCGCTCTCGCCTATGGCGTGGACAAGGAAACCGAGCAGAAAATCATGGTTTACGACCTCGGCGGCGGCACGTTCGACGTGTCCATCCTCGACATCGGCGACGGCGTGCTCGAGGTGCTGGCCACCGCGGGCGACACGCACCTCGGCGGCGACGACTTCGACCAGCGCATCATCGACTGGATGGTTGCCGAGTTCAAGAAGTCGAACGGCGTCGACCTGTCGCTCGACAAGATGGCTATGCAGCGCCTGAAGGAAGCGGCGGAAAAGGCCAAGATCGAGCTGTCCGGCATGGCGCAGACCTCGATCAACCAGCCGTACATCACGGCGGACGCCACCGGCCCGAAGCATCTGGAACTGACGCTGACCCGCGCCAAGTTTAACGAGCTGACCGCCGATCTGGTCGAGCGCACGATGGGCCCGGTCCGTCAGGCGATGAGCGACGCCGGCCTGTCGGCAAGCGATCTTGCCAAGGTGCTGCTCGTCGGCGGCTCCACCCGCATCCCCGCCGTGCAGGACGCCGTCAAGGGCATCACCGGCAAGGAAGGCTTTAAGGGCATCAACCCGGACGAATGCGTCGCCATCGGCGCGTCCATTCAGGGCGGCGTTTTGGGCGGCGAGGTCAAGGACGTGCTGCTGCTCGACGTCACTCCCCTGTCCCTCGGCATCGAAACGCTGGGCGGCGTGTGCACCCGCCTGATCGAGCGCAACACCACTATCCCGACCAAAAAGAGCCAGACCTTCTCGACCGCGGCCGACAACCAGCCCTCCGTCGAGATCCACGTATTGCAGGGCGAGCGCGAAATGGCGGCGGGCAACAAGACCCTCGGCCGCTTCACGCTCGACGGTATCGCCCCCGCGCCGCGCGGCGTGCCACAGATCGAGGTCACCTTCGACATCGACGCGAACGGCATCGTAAACGTGTCGGCCAAGGACCTCGGCACCGGCAAGGAGCAGAAGATCACGATCACCGCGTCGACCAACCTGTCGCAGGAAGAGGTCGATAAGGCGATGCGCGAGGCCGAGCAGTTCGCCGCCGAGGACAAGAAGCGCAAGGACGAGGTGGAAACCCGCAACAGCGCCGAGCAGCTCGTGTTCCAGTCCGAGAAGGCGCTGACCGATCTGGGCGATAAGCTGTCTGCCGACGAAAAGGCGCAGGTACAGGCCGAGATCGACAAGGTCAAGGAAGCCCTCAAGGGAACCGACGCCGAAATGATCAAGATGGCGTCCGACAGCCTGTCCAAGAAGTTCAGCGATCTCGCGGGCAAGATCTATCAGCAGCAGGCTCCGCAGGGCGGCCCTGACATGGGCGGCCAGCCGGGCGCGGCCGGCCCGCAGGGTGATTTTGTCGACGCCGACTTTACCGAGGTCAAGGACGACGACAAGGATAAAAAGTAAGTTTACCATGCTTTGTGGGGCGGGACGGCAAGCGTTCCGCCCTGCGGCGTGTCAACTTCCACTATTTGAGGGATAACAATGGCTGACAAAAGAGATTATTACGAGGTGCTCGGCGTGCAGAAGGGCGCGACGGACGAGGAAATCCGCAAAGCCCACCGCCGCCTCGCCAAGCAGTACCACCCCGATCTGAACAAGGACAATCCCGACGCGGCCGAGAAATTCAAAGAACTGAACGAGGCGTACGAGGTGCTTTCCGACAAGGATAAGCGCCAAAAGTACGACCAGTTCGGCTTCGCGGGCGTCGACCCGAATTACGGCGGCGGCGCGGGCGGCTTCGGCGGGTTCGATATGGGCGATCTGGGCGATTTGTTCGGCTCGTTCTTCGGCGGCGGCTTTGGCGGCGGCCGCTCCTCGCGCCGCAACGCCCCGCAGCGCGGCGAGTCCATCCGGCAGAACATCATGCTTTCCTTTGAGGAGGCCGCATTCGGCTGCGAAAAAGAGATCACGATCGACCGCGTCGAAACCTGCGACGACTGCGGCGGCACGGGCGCGCAGAAGGGCACGAGCGCCGAGACCTGCCCCAACTGCCGCGGCACCGGCACGGTAACACAGACCCAGCGCACGCCGCTCGGCATGTTCCAGACGCAGGCGGCCTGCCCGAATTGCCGCGGCACCGGCAAGATCATAAAGAATCCGTGCTCCAAATGCGGCGGTTCGGGACGGGTGCGCAAATCGCGCAAATTCAAGGTCAATATCCCCGCCGGCATCGACGACGGGCAGTCTATCCAGCAGCGCGGGCAGGGCAACGCGGGCGTAAACGGCGGCCCGGCGGGCGATCTGTTCGTCACGGTTTCCATCCGTCCGCACCCGATCTTTACGCGTGACGGACAGAACGTAATGGTCGAAATCCCGATTTCCTTTGCGCAGGCCACCTTGGGCGACACGCTGCAAGTGCCCACGATCGACGGCCGCGTCGAGTATAAAGTACCCGAGGGCACACAGACCGGCACGGTTTTCCGGATGCGGGGCAAGGGCATCCAGAATGTCAACGGCCGCGGCCGCGGCGACCAGTACGTCCGCGTCAACATCGAGGTGCCCAAGAATTTGTCCGACAAGCAGAAAAAGCTGCTGCGCGAATTTGAGGAATCCGCCACCGACCAAAACCAGTCGGAACGCAAGGGGTTTTGGGATAAGGTGAAGGACGCTTTCAAGGATATGTAATTACAAAGGAGTTTTGTCTTTTGAAAAAAATCGCTAAATCGGAGCTTGTGCGCTGACCGGGAGGTTTGCCGCGCAACGCTTTGCAATTCCTCCCGAAAAGGACGATCCCAACGACTTTTTAGGAGGCTTCCCCATGAATCGGGAGAATAAAAGAAAACAGTACGAAAAAGGATATTTCAAAACACACGCCTGCCGAGACACGTTCACCTGCAAGGTCTGCGGCCGTCCAGTCGTGCCGGAGGGCGCGGGCAGCGCACACCGCAACCACTGTCCGAACTGTCTGTCCAGCCTGCATGTGGACGACGCGCCCGGCGACCGCTCCTCGGGCTGCGGCGGCGTGATGGACGCGGTCGGCGTTTGGGTGCGCCGGGACGGCGAATGGGCGGTCATCCACCGCTGCCGCCGGTGCGGCGAACTGCGCTCCAACCGCGTCGCGGCGGACGACAACCCCATGAAGCTGATGAGCATCGCGCTTCGTCCGCTCGCCGCGCCGCCCTTCCCCATTGAGCGCATCGAGGAGCTGACCGCGCTGATGGGCGGCGACGGCGCAATGAAATAAACAACCGCATATAAAAGGGCTGCAAGCCGAATGGCTTGCAGCCCTTTTTCCGTTCTAAGCTTTCCGCGTCTCCGCCGGTCATTTGATCATCCGCTTAGCCCATGCGCACAGACGGTCAAAATCCGCCTGATCGGGATGCGAGAGCGCACGGTCAAAATTGTCCAGCATCGACTGAATCCGCGCGTCGCCCGGCGATTTTTCCAGCATGGCGGCGTACCGCGCGCGCACGCTGGGCGGCATTTTCCCTTGGCACATAAAGCCTGAAGGCACCTCGCAGTCCGGCGGCAGCAGCGCTTGCACCCGCCGCAGAATGCCGTCAAAATAGCTTGTCTCGCCGCCGAAGCCCGCCGTGCCGAACAGCGCGGCCCGCTTGCCCGCGAGCCGGGGCAGAAAAGCCGCGGTCCGCTCATCGCAGCCGCCCTTATCCGTCCAAAAGCCGACAAAAACGAGCGGCGCGGCGAGCGCCCGCTCCTCCGGCGCGCCAAAACAAACACAGTCCGCCGCGGGCAGCGCGGCGCGCAGCCGGTCCGCGAGCTGCTTGGTGTTGCCGGTTTGGCTGCTGTATACAATAGAATACCGCAAGAGCGGCGCCTTCCTTCTTCAGCGGTTTTTTAAGTCGGTGTACGCTGTCGCCGGCTGGACGCAGCGGTACGCCGGGCGAATGATCTTATCGGTGTTGATCAGCTCTTCCAGCCGGTGCGCGCTCCAGCCGACGATGCGCGCCATGGCGAACACAGGCGTATACAGCTCGGACGGCAGATCGAGCATCGAATACACAAAGCCCGAATAAAAATCCACATTGGCGGAAACGCCCTTGTAAATATGCCGTTCCTGCGCGATCACATCAGGCGCGAGACGCGCCACCAGCGAATACAAATCAAAATCCGCGTCCCTGCCTTTTTCCTTGGCAAGCTGGCCGACAAATGACTTGAACACCTGCGCGCGCGGATCGGAAATCGAATACACCGCGTGGCCCATGCCGTAGATCAGGCCCTTGCGGTCGAACACCTCGCGGCGCAGCAGGCGGCGCAGATAATCGGCCACCGCCTCGTCGTCAGTCACGTCGGTCACGCTCTTTTTCAAATCCTCGAACATCTGCACGACCTTATAATTCGCGCCGCCGTGCTTAGGCCCCTTGAGCGAGCCGAGCGCCGCCGCGATCGCGGAATACGTGTCCGTTCCCGACGAGGTGACAACGTGGGTGGTAAACGACGAATTGTTGCCGCCGCCGTGCTCCATATGCAGCACCAGCGCAAGATCAAGCACGCTCGCCTCAAGCGGCGTATACTGCATGTCCGGCCGCAGCATGCGCAGGAAATTGGACGCGGTCGACAAGCTGTCCGACGGGTAATGGATGTACATGCTGCCGCCGCATTCATAGTGATTGTACGCATGGTATGAGTAAACCGCCAGCATGGGAAATACCGAGATCAGCATCAGGCACTGGCGCAGCACATTAGGCAGGCTGATATCGTCCGCATTATTGTCGTACGAGGCCAGAGTGAGCACGCTGCGCGACAGACTGTTCATCATATCGTGCGTCGGCGCCTTCATGATGACGTCGCGCGTAAAATTGGTCGGCAGCGTACGCCCCTGCGCGAGCAGGCTTTTAAAATCGAGCAGGCGCTTCGCGTCCGGCAGCTCGCCGAAGAGCAGCAGGTAGGCGACTTCCTCATAGCCCTTGCGCCCGTCCTTCATAAAGCCCTGCACCAAATCGTTGATATTGATGCCGCGGTAGTACAGCTCCCCTTCGCACGGAACCAGCTCCCCGCCCACTTCCTTCTTGGAAATGATATCCGAGATGTTGGTCAGTCCCGCAAGCACGCCTTCGCCGCTCAAATCGCGCAGACCGCGCTTGACGTCGTATTCCTTGTAAAGCTGCGGTTCGATCCTGCTGTGCGTTTTGCAGAGCGCCGAAAGCGCCTCAATACGCGGCGTGACCTCCAAAAAATCGTGTTCTGCCGTCATTTTGTGGATTCCCCTTTCCAATGCATACTATCCGATGTATATATTGTATCGGAAAAGTGCCCCCCGCTTCAACCCGAATTTGGTAACAAATCATGAATAAAGTGTTAACTTTATTATTGATTTAACAGGTGAAATTCATTGTTCTATTCCACGCCGTCCTCGTCCGAGCCGCCCATCATGCGCTTTGAACGCGCTTTGGCTGCCGCAAAGATCACCGCTTGCAGCGCTAAGAGAATGCTTGTGGTGAGCAAAAACATGACCAGACAGGTCGCAAACGCCGCGAAAGCGATTTGCAGCGGCGGCAGCGCGTTCCATTCGCCCTGCCGCGCATACACCACGCAAGCGAATACCCCGGTCGCCGCGCCGACCAGACAGGACAAGGCCAAAACCCGTTTCAGCGGGAACGTCTCCGCTTCCGGCCCCGCTCCCTCATCGGCGATTCCCTTGCGCACATTGAGCGCCACGCAGACAATCTGCGCCGCCATAAACACCACCCACTCAAACAGCTGAAACGAGCCGTCCCGAACAGTCGACCAAAGAATATCGGCTAAGATGCCGATGGTGAACACATAAAACCCGATTTTATAGGTTTTATTCCTTTCGGCGACGACCCGCTCATCCGCCGGCTTTTTTGCAAACAATTTCATTTCCATCCTCCTCCCAAAACAACTCGTCCAGTGTTTTTCCGAGCGCCTTACAGATTGCAATGCATAGGTTCAGCGTCGGGTTATAGCCGCCCGCCTCAATCAAGCCGATGGTCTGCCGCGTCACGCCGACCGCCGCCGCCAGATCAGCCTGAGAAAGGTCACGCTCCACCCGCGCCAATTTCAGCTTTTTGTTTTTCATGTCATCCCCTCTTTCGGCACCCCTAGTATATGATATATTTTTCAATATGTCAAGTATATATTGCATTATGCAAAATAAAAGAGGAGACGGTAAATCCCGTCTCCTCTTTTTCTCACCGGATAAAGTTGAACATGGTGCGGTGGTGCGTCTCGGGCGGTTCGATGCCCGCCTTGTCGATCACCTTGAGCATCCACGCGAGATTGCGGCCGAGCTTTTCGACGACTTCGACGCCTTCGACGTCCTGCGCCGCCTCGCCGGGATCGGCGCCGTGCACCGCGTTCCAGTAGTCCGAGGTCACCAGAACCATTTCCATGGCGTTCATCGTGCCCAGAAGCTGCTGATAGGTTTCCATGCCGCCCGAGCGCCGGAGCGTGCACAGCGCCGCGCCCACCTTGTGGTGCAGCTTGTTTTCCCCGCAGCCCGCCGCGAGCATCAGCCGGTCGAGCACGCACTTCATGCTGCCCGCGATGCCGCCGTGGTAAACCGGCGAGGCCAGCACGATGCCGTCCGCCGCGATGCATTTTTCGATGATCTCGTTTACGCCGTCGTCCGCTTGGATGCAGCGCAGCGTGTTATTGTCCAGACAGTGGTAGCACGCGAGGCAGGGATGCACCTTTGCGCCCGGCTGGCAGACTTCAAACTCGATCCCTTCCTTTTCCAGCACCTTGCCCAGCACATCGAGCATCTGCGCGCAGTTGCCGCCCTTTCGCGGAGAGCCGTTGATCGCTACGATTTTCATACCTTTTCTCCTCCTGCTTTTCTCAGCTAATATGTTTTTCCGTTTCCATGCGGTACAGCCGCATGACAACCAGCGTGTGATTGAGCTGCGGCCCCATCAGCAAAATCATGCTGACGATATACAGCCACAGCATGAGCACGATAATCGCGCCGAGCGAACCGTACAGCACGGAATACCGCGCCATATTGTCCACATAAAACGAAAACGCCCACGAAACAAGAATCCAAGCAACCAGCGAAAACAACGCCCCCGGCCATACCTCCCGGAATTTCAAATGCAGGTTGGGCACAATCCGGTTAAACAGCATCAGGAACACGAAAATAAACGCAATCATCACCCAAAAGCTGGCGTTGTGCGTCAAATCGAGCACCGCCTGCGGGATGGGCACAAACTGCGGCAGCAGGCGCAGGATGGTCTTGCCCGCGACCACCAGCACGAAGCTGCACACGATCGACACCAAAAAGCCTGCCGTGATGCCGAAAGAGATCACCACGTCCATCACGATGCCGCGCGTGACCTCCACATGGTAAATATCGTTCACCGTGCGCATCATCGAACGCACCGCGCGGGACAGAAAATACAGCGACAGCCCGATACCGATAATCATCGGGCTGACCGAGGGCAGATCGCTGATATAGCCCAGATAGGATATGATGATCGACTGCAGGCTCTTGGGCAGCATTTCCAGCACGGCGCTGATGCTTTCAATCGAAATATCCAGCCGGGTCAGGATCGAATTGAGGAACATCAAAATGGGGGCGAGCGAAAACAGCAGAAAATAGGATAATTCTGCCGCGGCCTGCGGTATCCCGTCCGCAAAATACCGGTAAACCATGCGCTTGATCAGATAAAACAACCGGTTCTGCCCGTTCACACCGTACCGCCTCCCCCTTTTCCATCGTATTGTTATTGTACCAGCTTTTTTTTTGAATTACAACTTGCGTTTTTCGCCCAATAGGTGTATGCTTATACAAAATAGAACATTTGTTCTGATCGGAGGTTGCGCCATGGCTGACCCGCGCAGTGAAACTTGTTGCTTTTCCGGATACCGCATCGAAAAAATGCCCTTTCCGGCGGACGATACCGCGGCTGTCGGCGCGCTTTCCGCCGCGCTGGATCATGCCGTTGCGCAGGCCGCGGCGCGCGGCTATATCCGGTTTCTTTCCGGCATGTCGACCGGCTTTGACCTATGGGCGGCCGAAGCCGTCCTGCGCGCACGCGCGCGCCTGCCGGTGCAGCTTTTGTGCGCCGTGCCATTTGACCGGCAGGCCGACCGCTATCCGCCGGTCTGGAAGCGCGCATTCAACCGCTGCCTGCTCGAAGCCGACCGCGTTTACTCGCTGTCCCGCCGGTATTACGCCGGCTGCTACGCCGCGCGCAACCGGTTTATGGTAGACGGTTCCTCCCTGCTGATCTGCTATTACGACGGCCGCCCCGGCGGCACCGCGCAGACCGTGCGCATGGCGCGGCAGGCAGGAATGGAAATCCAAAACCTTGCCGACGGCCAGCTCGACCTTTTCGGAACCGCCGTCTTATAGCCTTTGCGGATCTTGAGCGCGAAACTGCCGCTCCGTCTCAGGGCGCCCGCTGCAAAAAGCAATAATAAAAGGCTCCGTCTCTAAGAACGGAGCCTTTTTTATACCGGTATCGGGCAACTCGCCATCAAACGCCGTACGCTGTCAGTCGACCTTGACCGTCCAGCCAAGCTCGTCCGGCAGCTTACCCCACTGCACGCCGGTCAGCGTGTCGTACAGCCTATGGGTCAGCTCGCCGATCTTGCCGCCGTTGATCGTGGCAACCTGCTCCTCGTAGCGCAGCTCGCCCACGGGTGAAATAACGGCTGCCGTGCCCGTGCCGAACACCTCTTCAAGCTTGCCGTCGCGCGAAGCCTTCATGACCGCCTCGATCGGCAGGCGCTCCTCGGACACCGGCACGCCCCAATGGTTCATCAGGTCGATACAGCTCATACGGGTGACGCCGGGCAGCACCGTGCCGACGCAGGGCGCGGTGAACACCGTGCCGTCGATCTTAAAGAAGCAGTTCATTGAGCCGACTTCCTCGACATACTTATGCTCCACGCCGTCGAGCCAAAGCGTCTGCTCGTAGCCCAGCTCGTGCGCTTTGACCTGTGAGATCAGGCTGGCCGCGTAGTTGCCGCCGCACTTGGTAAAGCCCGTGCCGCCCGGGCAGGCGCGGGTGTACTCGTCCTCGACGAAGATCTTGACCGGATTGATGCCGGTCGAGTAATACGCGCCGACGGGCGAGCAGACGATGATGAACTGATGTGTCTTGGACGGACGCACGCCGAGGTGCGGCTCGGTCGCTATGACAAAGGGGCGGATATACAGGCTGGTGCCTTCGCTGTGCGGCACCCAATCCTTTTCGACCGAAACGATGGCCTTGACCGCCTGCACAAAATCCTCGACGGGCAGGCTGGGCAGACACATGCGGCGGTTGGTGTTGATCATGCGCTGGGCGTTCTTGTCCGGCCGGAAAAGCTGCACCGAGCCGTCGGGCGCGCGGTAGGCCTTGAGCCCCTCGAACGATTCCATCGCGTAGTGCAGCACCATCGCCGCGGGATCGATCGTCAGCGGCGCATAAGGGACGATGCGCGCGTCGTGCCAGCCCCGCTCCTCGTCGTGGTCGATAATCAACATGTGGTCGGTATAATGCACGCCGAAACCGAGATTGGATTCATCCGGCTTGGCCTTTTTATTAGCGGTAAGCTGTGTTTTGATCTGCAGCATGGCATATTCACTCTTTCTTTATCGGTTTTGTTCCCTTTTATTATAGCACTTTGCCAAGATAAAGCAAGGCGTTTTTGCCCGCAAAGGGTGACAAAGCCGCCGCGTTTTGCTATAATATGTTCGTATGAATTGCTGAAAGGAGGGCTGCGCATGAAACCGAGCCTGAAAAAACTGCTCAGCGCCCTGCTGTGCGCAGCGCTCGTTCTGCTGCTCTGTCCCGCCCCCGCCCGTGCGCTCACACTGACCGCGGTAAACGACACGCTGCTGCCTCTGTCGGACGGCACCATGCCCCAGCGCCTCGGCGGCGAGCTGTATGTGCCGTACAGCGTGTTCACCTCGCTCGGCGTGTCCGCCTCGAGCGAAGATAACGTGCTCAACCTGTCCGCCAATGGCGAGACCCTCAGCTTTTCGCCCGCCGAAGGCTATGTGTACGACCAGAATTTGAACAGCTATTCCTCCCCCGCCTATGATATGAACGGCACGGTCTACGTTCCGGTCAAGCTGTGCTGCGGCAAATTCGGGCTGGGCTATTCGACGATCTCGGTCGCGGGCGAAACCGTGCTGCGCGTGACGGACGGCTCGGCGCAGAGCGATTCCTCCTTCACCGCCGCAAACGCCGATCATATCGAAAGCGTGATCAACAATTATAAGGGCATCACACCCTCCAATCCCTCGACGAACCCAAACGGCGACCAGCCCGCCAAACCGGTCGAGCCGCCGATCCCGCCGGTTGAGGAAAAACCTTCGCAGAAGCCCGCGCGCGTGTTTTTTGCATTCTACGGCGCGCCAACCGCCAACACCCCGGCGGTACTCGACGCACTGCGCGAGGTCGGAAGGCTGTCCGCCTTTTTCCTGCCGGCCGATACGGCGCAGTGGACGGACGACAGCATCCGCCGCATCGTCGCGGAGGGCCACACGCCCGCACTGCTGCTCAATGCAGACGAAAAGGCCCTCCCTTCCGAACTGGTAGAACAGCTGACCGCCGCCAACAAGCGGCTGAACCTGCTCACCGGCGCTTCCGCCCGGCTCGTCTCCTGCGCCGACGGCTGCGCCAAGTTGACCGAGGCGCAGCGCAACGCCCTGATCGCCGCCGGCTACCGCCTCTGGGACACGACGCTTGACTTTGGCGACGCGACGCAGTCCGCCGCCATGTCCTACGCAACAACCGCGCAGCATTTCGCCGCGACGAACGCGACCGTGGTGCTCCGGCTTCACCACAGCCAAACCACTGCGCAGGCCGTGCGCTCGCTTTCGGCGTATATGTCCCGGCAGGGCATTCCCTCCGCGCGGATCACGCTGAGCACCGCGCCGATCAACGCCGTTTCAGACAACCGCTAATCCCCCGCCTTGCGGGAACGACCGGTAAACCCAGAAAAGCACAGGGACAATCACACGATTGCCCCTGTGCTTTTTTAGCGTTTCAGTCTAGGTTTTTTCGGATCCGGTCGAGCGCGCCCTTTTCCAAACGGGAAACCTGCGCCTGCGAAATGTGTATCTCATCCGCCACCTCCATCTGGGTGCGGCCCTCGAAAAAGCGCAGGCTGATAATGCGCTTCTCGCGCTCGTTCAGGCTGTCGATCGCTTCTTTAAGCGCGATGCGCGCCAGCCACTGCTCGTCCGTATTTTTGTTGTCGCCCACCTGATCCATGACGCAGACCGTGTCCGTCCCGTCGTGGAACACCGGCTCGAACAGCGAAACCGGATCGAGGATCGCGTCCAGCGCGAACACGACCTCCTCCTTGGGCACGTCCATCGCCTTGGCCAGCTCGATGATATCCGGTTCGCGCTGGTGCTCGCGCATGAAGGCCTCCTTGGCCTGCAGCGCCTTATACGCCGTATCCCGCAGACTGCGGGATACGCGCAGCGCGCTGTTATCGCGCAGGTAGCGCCGGATTTCACCTATGATCATCGGCATGAACGTACCAAGGTGAAAACAGCTATCCCGCCTGCTCTTTTGCGGTTTCAATGGCATAATAAACTTCGATCTTGTCATTCTGCAGCACGATGCGGTCGACTAACGCACGCACCAGCGCCTGCCGCTCCCGGCCGTCCAGCCCGTCCCAGCACGAGGCAATCGTGCGCAGCGCGTTCCGCGCGTCGCTGTCGTCCCGCCGCTCCGCCGCCTGTTGTGCCTCGGCCAGCGCGCGCTCGGCGCGGTCTCGCTCGCGCTTTAGGCGGTCGATCGACTCGCGCAGCGTGTCGTCGTCTCCCTCGGCGTACAGCTCGTACAGGCGGCGCAGCTTGCGCTGTGCCTGTGACAGCGCGCGGCGGCAGGCCGCTTCGTCCGTCCGGCGCGCGCGGGACGGCTCGGGCGCGGCGGCCAGCCGCGACAGGTCGCGCACGACGACCGCCTCCACCTCGCGCGCCATCACGCCGCGGTTGGGGCAGTTTTCATCGTGCACCAGATGGGGCTTGGATTTGTCTCGCGAGTAGCAGACCAGCTTATCGCCCGCGTTTCCCCATTTTTGATAGCGCATCTTTGCGCCGCAATGCCCGCAGACCAGCAGACCGGTCAGCAGCTTGCCCGATTCGGCGGCGCGCGGCCGGCCGGGCCGGCGCAGCCGCCGCTGCGCGCGGTCGAAGGTCTCCCGGTCGATCAGCGGCTCGTGCCGGCCGGGATAGCGCTCGCCCTTGTAGACGATCACGCCCGTATTGCTCTCGCGCCCGAGAATCTGCCCCACCAAGTGCTCGTACTTCAGTCCCAGCTCGCGCGCGATGCGTCCGGTCGACTGCCCTTCCAAATAGCGCGCGTACATCTCGCGCACGGCGTCCGCGTCGCCGTTCGGCACCAGAATTCCCTTCTGCGGGTCATAGTCGTAGCCAAAAGGAATTTTACCGCCGCCCGGCCAGTAGCCCTGCTTGACGCGCTCGACCATGCCCATGCGGGTGCGCAGAAAGATATTCTCCCTCTCCAGCTGGGCGAAGGCCGACAGAATGCCGATCATCGCGCGGCCATAGGGACTGCCCGTGTCGATATTCTCGTTAATCGACACAAAATCCACGCCGTGCGGCAGGAAAACGTCCTCAATCAGATAAAGCGTGTCCTTCTGGCTGCGGCTAAGCCGATCCAGCTTGTACACGACCACGCGCTCGACCTCGCCCGCGCGGATCCGCTCGATCATTCCCTCTATCGCCGGACGCGACAGGTTGGAGCCGGAAAAGCCGCCGTCCACATAGCGTTCAAACCGCTCTATGCCCTTCATCCGGCAGTAGGCTTCGAGCTTTTCGGCCTGCGCGGCAAGCGAATAGCCCTCGTCGGCCTGCGCCTCGGTCGATACGCGCAGATATAATGCGGTGTGTTTCATGAAATGTCCCTTCCGAGACTGCGTTCCTCCGCTTCCAGTATAGCAGAGGGGGCGGCGTCCGGCAACGGAAGTTCCTGCCGGTACCGCGCCTGACCGAGCAGCGCGCCCACCCCTTCCTGATCAAGCAGCAGCGGCGGCATCGCGCCGTGCAGCCGTTTGCCGTTCAAATAACGGATGACCTGCAACACAAACCACTTCCTTTCCGCCTTTATTGTGCCCGGTTTGCGGGGCAAACAACCGCGGCGGCACACTGATCCAAACCGTTTCAAGAGTTGCTCAAAATCTGCCCAAAATAATACTTGAGAAGTCATCCGCCCCGGGTGTATAATGAAGTATCAGAATTGTTTGCCCGGCAGACAAAAAATTGGAGGAGAGTGCAACATGTTTGAAAATTTGATTGCCACGCTGAAATCCGAAAAGCGCAAGATTGTCTTTACCGAAGGAGCCGATCCCCGTATTCTGGAGGCGGCTTCCCGCCTGAAGAAGGACGGCCTGCTGGAGTCCATCCTCGTGGGCAAGGTTGACGAGGTTCAGGCCGCTGCCAAAGCGGGCGGCTTCGATATCGGCGGTATGGAAATCATCGACCCCGCCGCTTATCCTGAAATGGACGCGATGGTTGCAAAGATGGTCGAGCTTCGCAAGGGCAAGATGAGCGAGGAAGACTGCCGCAAAGCGCTGATGAAGGGCAACTACTTCGGCACGATGCTCGTTAAGCTCGGCAAGGCCGACGCGCTGCTCGGCGGCGCTACTTACTCGACGGCCGACACCGTCCGTCCCGCTTTGCAGATTATCAAGACCAAGCCGGGCAACAAGATTGTATCCTCGTGCTTTATCCTGCGCCGCGACGGCAAGGACGGCGGCGATGAGATGTACGCCATGGGCGACTGCGCCATCAACATCAACCCGGGCGAGGACGATCTGGTCGAAATCGCGGTCGAGACCGCCAAGACCGCCAAGGCCTTCGGCATCGACCCCAAGGTCGCATTCCTGAGCTACTCGACCAAGGGCTCGGGCAAGGGCGAAACGGTCGACATGATGAAGAACGCCACCGAAAAGACCAAGGCCGCCGCCCCCGATCTCGCGGTCGACGGCGAACTGCAGTTCGACGCGGCTTTCTCCCCGGTCGTCGCCGCGACCAAGTGCAAGGGCTCGCCGGTTGCCGGTCAGGCCAACACCTTCATTTTCCCGGATATCAACGCCGGCAACATCGGCTATAAGATCGCCCAGCGTCTGGGCGGCTTTGAGGCTTACGGCCCGATCCTGCAGGGTCTGAACGCCCCGATTAACGACCTGTCCCGCGGCTGCGACGCGAACGAGGTCTACCAGATGGCGATTATCACCGCCGGCCTGAAGTAATTCAGCATAAAAAATCCCCCTGCCGTATGGCAGGGGGATTTTTTATGCTCAGCAGTCGTTTTCGAGATGGAAGAAATTATCGTATTCCGCGCCCATGTACCAAATGTGGTTTTTGACCTTCAAATATTCCAGCAGGCCCTCCAGACCGTCCTCCCGGCCGAGGCCGCTGTTGCGGTTGCCGCCGAACGGCGTTTCGATGTTGGATTTGGTCGCGCAGTTCATCCAGACCGTGCCGGCGTCGATCTTTTCGGCAAGCCAGTACATTTTGCGGATATTTTCGGTAAACACCGACGCGCCCAGCGCAAAGCGCGTGGCGTTGGCCAGTTCTACCGCCTCCTTGAGCGTTTTGTACCGCGTGACGGCCAGCACCGGCCCGAACACTTCCTCCTGAAAGATTTCCATATCCGGGGTCACTTCTTCGATAATCGTCGGCGGATAATAGCTGCCCTTGTCGTAAGGCGGCTCGGTCAGCATTCTGCCGCCGCGGCGCAGCTTGGCGCCGGCCGCAAGCGCGCGTTCGACAAAGCCGTGCACCGTTTCACGATGGTCGCGGCTGATCAGCGAACCCATATGCACGGTTTCATCGAGGCAGTCGCCGAGCTTCAGCTTGCCCACGCGGACGACGAGCTTTTCCATAAATTCATCGTAGATCTCATCCGCCAGCAACAGACGGGAAGTCGAAACGCAGACTTCGCCTTGATTCATGCAGAAGCCCAGAATGACCGAATTGAGCGCGGCGTTCATATCGCAGTCCGCCTCGACGATGATCGGGCTCTTGCCGCCCAGCTCCAGCGAGAGCGGCTTGATGCGCTTTGCCTGCGAGGATGCGGCCATCAGCCTGCGCCCGACCTCCTCCGAGCCGGTCAGCGCCACCATCGCCACCTTGTCGTTTGCCAGCAGCTCCTCGCCGACTACGCCGCCCGAACCGGATACAATATTGTACACGCCCGCCGGCACGCCCGCTTCCTCAAAAATTTCGCCCAGAATCTGGCTGGTCACCGGCGTCATCGTAGCCGCCTTGCACACCACGGTATTGCCCGCCGCGAGCGCCGCGGCGATCGACCGTGTCAGCAGATGCAGCGGGAAATTCCACGGCGCGATGCTGCCGACCACGCCGTATGGCTCATACGAAGTATAGTCGAACAGGAAATGGCCGGGGACCGGAATCACCTTGCCGCACAGCGACTTTGCGCTGTCCGCGTGGAAGCGGAAGGCCCGAATGGACAGCGGAATGTCGATCGTCCTCGTCTCATAGATGGTTTTGCCGGTGTCCATGGCTTCCCAGCGGGCAAGCTCTTCAAATCGGCGCTCCATAATATCGGCCACGCGGTGCAGATAGGCCGCGCGCTCATCCGCGTCCAGCCCCGACCAGCAGCCCGAGCGGAACGCCGCGTCGGCCGCGTCGATCGCTTTGCGGGTGTCCCCGACCGAACCGTATGCCATCTCGGCAATCGCTTCCCCCGTGCACGGATTGTAGGTTAAAAATGTCTTACCGCCCTCCGCGTCGACCCACTTGTTGTCCATGAACAGTTTGAATTGTTTCATAACTTTTTCCGTCCTTTCAAATAATAAATAAAGCGAGCTTCGTGAAAAAGCTCGCTTTTTGTGCATGGCAAATACAGCACATCGCAAACTCCTTCACAAACGGTGGGCATGACCGTTTCCCGTCACACCTGTCGGCTTACGTCCATGGGGCGATGTCCTCCCTTTAGAAACAGCAAGCGCGGAGCATATTGAATTTTCTTTATCTAAATTGTATTATAAACTACACTTAATTGTCAATATATTATTTTTAATATATTTTAGCTTTTATTATTGACAAATCCGCCATATTGTATTATATTAAATATAGAACAAGCCAGATTGGAAATGAAGGTGATCGCATGGGTTCCCATGAAGCTGAAATTGAAAAAATCAAGGAGCAGGAACGCACGCTTGTGTTCGACCGCTTCGGCAGCGAGGACGCGCTGCGCATCGGGCAGATTCTCATAGACAAGGCTAAGGAGACCGGCGTCAGCTATGTGATCAACATCAGCTTAAACCGCCGTCAGCTGTTCCACTTCTCTCCCGAAGGCGTTTCCCCCGATAACGATAATTGGGCGCGCCGCAAGGAAAACTGCGTGTATCATTTTTTCCGCAGCTCCTACCGGCTCACGCT
Organism: Eubacteriales bacterium; assembly: GCA_030524205.1. Taxonomy (GTDB): domain Bacteria; phylum Bacillota; class Clostridia; order Oscillospirales; family Butyricicoccaceae; genus Agathobaculum. The sequence goes on along the minus strand of JAUNGZ010000030.1, from coordinate 2,197 downwards.
TGAGCTGGAGGACAGCAACGAGCTGCTGTTCCCCCGTTATGGACTGAACGACGCTGATTTTGTCACGGCGGGCGGTTCTTTTCCCATCACCGTGCGCGGCGTAGGCGTAGTCGGCGCCGTGACTATCTCCGGGCTGCCGCAGGAAGACGACCACGCTTACGTGTCCGGTGCGATCGAGCAATACTTAAACTCTCTTTAAATTTGCTTACTGAACATCCTCTATTATTCTTCTCTCTTTCACTGAAACACCCGCCAATTAGATTGGCGGGTGTTTCAGCATCTCCGGCGGATTCCGTATCGGCAGAGATGGAAACCCCCGGATGGCGTTCTGCCATCCGGGGGTTTTTCCTACAATTCTTCGTACAGCTCAATCAGCTCGCCCGACGGGCCGCGGAAGAACAAAATCGAAATATCCCGCGGGGGTTCGCCGAAGCCCGGCACAAACTGCGGGGCGTCCGTTTCGAACGCCACGCCTTTTTCCTTCAGTTCCCGGCAGCAGCCGTCAATATCCCTGCATGCAATGCCGATATGGTTGCGGCTCGCCATCGCGGGCCCTGCCGCGTCCGACTGCGGATTCTCGGCTTCTATCAATTCAAGCGTGATATCGCCCTTTTGCACCTTGGCGATCCATTCGCCCGAGTTTTTCCGGTCATCGGTTACAAACAGCTTTTTAAATCCCAAAACGCCGGTATAAAACGCCAGCGAGGCCTCCAAATCATCCGTGCAAATGCCGATATGATGCAGTCCTGTGATATGCTCCATGGTTTTCATCCCTTCCGCGTCTCACACCGCCGCGGACGCGCGCGCCGCGCGCGAGTCCCCAAAGCGGCGTTCAAATTCTTCCCAAAGCGCTTCCCGGAAATCCGGATGCGCAATGGCGATCAGGCGCCTCGCGCGCTCGCGCAGCGTCTGCCCACGCAGCTGCGCCACACCGTATTCGGTTACAATATAGCCCACGTCGCACCGGCTGGTCGTGACCGGCGCGCCCAGCGTGAGCGTGGGCACGATCTTAGAGGTTTTGCCGTCGCTCGTCGTTGAGTGCAGCGCGATGATCGAACGGCCGCCCTTGGACAGGTTCGCGCCCCGCACAAAGTCCATCTGCCCGCCGATGCCCGAAATCTGCCGCAGGCCGATCGCTTCCGCGCATACCTGTCCCATTAAATCTACCTCGACGCACGAATTCACCGAAAGCACGTTGTCATTCTGTGAAATCACCGCCGGGTTGTTGCATACGTCTACCGGCAGCATCTCGATGATCGGATTATTATCGACAAAGTCGTATAGCTTGCGCGTGCCCATCAAAAAGGTCACCGTCACCTTGCCAATGTCCCGCTGCTTGCGCTTGCCGTTGATCACGCCCGATTCAAGCAGCGGCAGCACGCCATCCGAAATCATCTCGGTGTGCAGGCCGAGGTCCTTCTTGTCCCCAAGGAACGAGCACACCGCGTCTGGCAGCGCGCCGATGCCCAGCTGCAAACAGTCTCCGTCCCGCACCAAACCCGCGATATGCTCGCCGATCTGCCGGTCGATCTCGCCGATCTTCGTCGGCGCGGACTCCGGCAGCGGCTCCCACGAGCTGAGAAAGCCGTCGATTTCCGATACGTGCACGAAGCTTTCCCCATACGTGCGCGGCATGTTGGGGTTGACCTCCGCGATCACGGTTTTCGCCGACTTTACCGCCTGCGCACCGTAGTCGCACGACAGGCCGAGCGAAATATACCCGCGCTCGTCCGGCGGCGAGCAGGTAAACGCGAACACGTCCACCGGCAACGTGCCGTCCCGGAACATGCGCGGCACGTCGGAGAAGAACGCCGGCGTGTAGTCCGCGCGGTTCTCCGCGATCGGCTTGCGCGCCAGCCCGCCGACGAACAGTGCGTTGTGCCGGAAGTGGCTTTCCATACCGGGCTGCAAGTACTCGCCCGAGCCGAGGTACACCATATGCGCCACCTCGACGTTGTGAAACTGCTCCGCCATGCGCGCCATCGTGCGCTGGAATACGATCGGCTCGCCCACCGCATGGCCGAACACCACCCGGTCGCCGTCCTGAATGACCGACACCGCCTGCTCCGGCGTCATCGTGTGCTCTTTATAGTAGCTTCTCCAATCCATATGATTGCTCCCTCGCTTTACTCCATGCCTTTGGCGGTTTACTGAATGCGTGCGATATCCTTCGCGAGCTGTTTTTTCATTTCGAGGT
>JAUNGZ010000029.1 GCA_030524205.1 Eubacteriales bacterium | reverse complement strand
AAAGGAGCTGTTGCTTATTCATCCATACGGCGGAGACTTGATTTCCGCCACGCAGTAGCAAGGAGAGGGATGCCTATGGCTATCGCCCTGGGTTAGCGTCCGAAAACTGCATAGCTTCGGAAAAAAAGCCCGCAAAGGCCGTTCAGGTCTTTGCGGGCTTTCACTATGTCGGGTTATGGAGAAGTTTTTGGAATGCCCTCATATTTTGCTGGTTTCCTGTGCAGTCCACAGCCTGCCCTGTTTGGGCCTGCACCCCGTTTTTTCCCCGTCCCCGTTTCGGCAGGCTCCCCGGCTTTGGGACAAAGTGTCCCAAAGCCCGCTGCCGCTCACCGCCGGTTCTGCCTTTCTGATTTCCCAATGCGCAAGGGCGCACCCACAAATGAAATTGAAAGGCGGAATACATAATGACGACCATCAACCTGCGGGAATTCTTCTATTGGTACAAGGCGAACGAGTTTATCGAGGTAACGGACGAGGTGGCCGCCGAGCTGCGTGCCGATAAGAGCTACGAGGTCAACCACTGGCGGCGCATGAAGCGTAACAAGGCCAACTATTCCCTGGACGCTGGCGACGGCATTGAACATGAGATCTGCGAACATGAACTTTCCCCGGAGGAGTCCCTCGCGCGCATTGACCAGTACCGGCGCCTGTGCTGTGCGCTCAACCGCCTGCCTGAGACCCAGGGACGGAGGGTAGACGCCTATTATCTGCTGGACATGAGCTATCAGGCGATTGCCAGTGCCGAGGGCGTGTGTGAAGATGCCGTGCGGAAAGCCATTGAGCGCGGTCTGGAACGCATGAGAAAAATTTTCTGAAAAATTTTGCGTCAGCATGTCCGGAAATGGGGTGTTTCTTCCCTGGGTATATAGAGGAAGTTTTATTTGCAAACGGCAGCCGGGCCCTCGCCCGGCTGCCGTACTCATTCACACAGGAGGTCATTCCATGAAAGCTGTTTTATACTGCCGTACATCCACATCCAACCCTTACGCGCTGGATATGATCCGGGGCCAGCAGAACTGCCTGATAGACTACGCAAAGGAAAACGGGATTGAGATTGCCGGGATTTACTCGGATGTTGGCTGTCTCGGCTCGACTCTTGACAATCTTGGCATACAGGCCGTTGTGCAGGCGATCCGGGAGGGCAGAGTGGACACGGTTCTTATCACGGACCGGGACCGCCTGAACAAAGGCGTGCGTCTGGAGGAGCTGCAAAGCATCCCGGTCGTCGTACTGGCCGAGGAAGCGCAGCGCGCAGAGCGGGAGGCGGGCCGTGAGCTGTGATCCTGAGTTGGCAGCCCTGCTCTCCCAGCCCTGGAGTGAGGGAGCCTGCCGTGGCTATGTGATCGCCGCCATGGAGCGGTGCGGTTTTAAGCCTGCCGATATTGAGCGCGTCATGTGGGAACTGCGAGAAGTCTTTGATTTCCTCGCCTTGGACGAGGTCCAGGCCCTCTATGAACGGAGCCGCTACTGACAACGAGACACTTTGTCCCAAACCAAATAATAGAGCAGCGGACGGCAACTGCCGTCCGCTGTATCTTTCCCAATAGAGAGAGAAAGGGAGCGTGATCATTCTACCAACGACAAAAGGAGGCTTTCCCCATGAAGTTGACAGCGCAGGAAGTTATAAAAATGAAAAGCGTCAATATCGGCGCGGTGAGCGCGGATATGCTGCCCGATGTGGGCGGTATGGCGTTTGATAACAGCCAGAGCCGCAAACAGCGGATGTCCTCTTTCCTCCGTCAAGTCGCCAATCCTTATTGCTTCTGCGTGGGCGGCGTGGGGGTGAAAATCGAGTTTGCCGAAGATGGTCCCACCCTCCAGGACGCGCTGTGCGCGTTCCTCCTGCGCCAGCGTAGCGGCCTGTAACCCTTACACCGCAGCCTGTTCCGGCCTTGAGACAAAGTGTCCCAAGGCGGAGGCATCCTTGCTGACCCCCTGGGCCAGAGGTATAATATAGGTGTAATGTGGTAGGGGGAAAGGAGGACCAATGCCACGGCAAAAGAACAGGGGCCAACAATATTTTTTCCCTACATACCAAGCCCCAACCCGCACCCGGCGCTGGAAAATGGCCAGCTATATCCGGCTCTCCAAGGAGGATCTGCAAAAAATCAAGAAGGGCCTGGACTGCAGCAACAGCGTCAAGAACCAGCGGGATATTCTCAATTACTTTTACGAAACCCACGCCGAGGAATTTGAAAGCATCCGGGAATATGTGGATGACGGCCATACCGGAACGGACACCGACCGGGAGCATTTTCAGGAAATGCTGGCCGATATTATGAGCGGTAAAATCAACTGCGTGGTGGTGAAAGACCTCTCCCGGCTGGCACGCAATTACAGCGACGCCGGGAGTCTGATTGATAACCTGTTTGTCCAGATGGGCGTCCGCTTCATTTCTCTTGCGGAAAATGTGGACAGCTACCTGGACCCGGACAGCGTTTCCGATATTAAGGTCCCCATCACCAATGTCATGAATGACAACTACTGCTTTCAGACCTCTAAAAAGATTCGGCAGGTGTTTGATTACAAACGGCGCAGCGGTCAGTATATCGGCGCTTTCGCCCCCTATGGCTATGTCAAGGACCCGGCAGATAAGCACCACCTCATTCTTGACCCTGACGCGGCGGAAATTGTTCGGCTGATTTACCGGCTGTTTTTGGCGGGAACCTCCAAACACGGTATCTCAATGTACCTGAACGAGCACGGCGTTCCAAGCCCGGCAGCCTATCGCCTTGCGAAAGGTCTGCCGGTCCCCACTGTTACAGGCGATGATCCCATGTGGAGCACCCGCACGATCCATGAACTCCTGACAAAAGAGATCTATACCGGAGATCTGGTCCAGGGCCGCCGCCGTGTCAAGAGCTACAAAGTCCATCAGCTTGAGGCTGTACCGGAGGAGGATTGGGTACGGGTTCCGAATACCCACGAGGCCATCATTGACCGGGCGACCTTTGATAAGGTGCAAAGCCTATTAAAGCGAGATACCCGCACATCCCCCAAGGGGCGGCAGGTCCATTTGTTCAGCGGCTTCCTCCGCTGCCCGGATTGCGGAAAGGCCCTGACCCGGAGTGTGAGCGGCAGCCATGTGTACTACGCCTGCTCCACCTACAAGAGCCGTTCCCGGACGGCCTGCACCATGCACTCTATCAAGCACAACCGCCTGGAGGCCGCCGTCCTGTTTGCTATTCAGCAGCAGGTCCATCTGGCTGTGTCCGCTTCGGAAATCGTTAAAACCATCAACGCGGCCCCGGTCAAGAAATGCCAGTCCAAGCGGCTGGATGACCTGATCGCGGCCAAGGAACGGGAACTTGCGAAAATCGCGCGCTATAAGCAGGGACTTTATCAGGATTGGAAAGACGGCGAGATCACCCGTGACGACTACCACTATATGAAAGCCGACTATGAGAACCGGACGGCCCAACTGACCACCGTATTAAAAAATCTGACGGAGGAACGGGCGGAACTGGCAAGCGGCATGGATAATGAACATCCGGCGTTGGTAGCGTTTATGAGGTATCAGAACATCGACCGTCTGACCCGTGATATTCTTGTGGAGCTTGTGGACCATATCAAGGTCTATGAAAACGGCAATATCAGCATCCGCTTCAAGTTTGCCGATGAGTTCCGCAAAATCCTTGAGTATATCGCACTCAACACCGATGCCCCGGCAAAGGTTGTTTGAGTCGCTTCTATCCCATACTGGCAGCTCGTTTTCTTATTGGGCCTCTATCTTACTCTCGCAATCTTTCTCTTGGTACATCAATTTCAACGCATAGGCTTCATCCAGCATTTTCTGAAACTCTGTCACGGTCATCTGATAAGATAATTCAAAGGTATGGATAGAAAAACCATCTGGTTCCAATACAAACTCTGATTTTTTTCTCTTCAACACTTTCTTACTCATGAAAATCACTCCTGACACATTGGTCTATAATCATGTTGTCAAGGAGTAAAAAAATACACCCCCTCATTTTCTCTTAACATATCAATAGAACGTGTTTAGAACATTCTTTGAGAGTTCTCTTGGGGGTGTTGTTGTTTATTCAATAGGGCAGGGGTCAAATCATTGCTCTTGCGGAAAACGGAGTTTCCCCCTATTCTGACAATCAAACGTGATTGCGCAGAGAATGGGAGGGACGCTATGTCGGAAATCAAGGAAATTGCGCGGCAGGCGGCGACAGACACGGAGACTGCCATAAAAGACCGCGTGGCGTGGTTTTACCTGCGGCAGCTAAACGGCACAGAGCAGTCGTTATCGGCCCGCGCGGGCTCGCTGCTGACGCAGAGCGAGCGCACTGGGCTTCCCGAACCGCGGGGCGAGGCGGAAAAGGCCGCTCTACGCGGTCCGTGCACCCGTATGGCCTTGCTGGAAGCACAGCTTTGTGATACGATAAACGCATACACAAAGCAGTTCACAATGGCAGACCCGCAAACGCCGGAAACGATTCGCCATCGTATGAACGGGCGGCTGGACACATTTCTGACGCAGACGCAGGACAAGCTCCACGATACCCTGACCGCCTGCCTTCGGCAGAACCGCACGGCCGACCAGACCGCCGACGCGCTCGCGCAGACGTTCGCCAAAGCCGCCGCATCGCTTTCCACCGACGTGGAAACCTGCTACACCAAGGCGAGCTGGTACAAAATCCTCCGCCCCTGCGAGCAAAACGGCTGCACGGCATTCCGGTTTGAGGTGCGGCTGACGGACGGCACCTGCGGCGCCTGTTCTGCGCAGCGCGGCAAAACCTACACGCTGGGGCAGCTTGTGGAGCAGGATCTGCTGCCGCCGCTTCACCCGAATTGCTGCTGTATGCTGCTTCCGGAGACAGAGCAAGCGGGCGCGCTCCCGGAAATAGCGGAGTCGCCTGCGTGGTACGACCCGCTGCTGCGCATCCCTTCCGACGCGCTCTCGATGCTGAACGGTTTCGTCGCCGCGCAGCAGGAACGGCTCGGACAGGGCACGGTCTTGGGCTTTCTCGATTGGCTGACGATGGGTTTCGTCAGCGGCTTTGCCGAAGGCGCGTCGAACCGCTTCGACACGCTGCGCGAGCAGCCCTCCGCATACAATTTCGTCAACTGGCTGACGCTCGGCGCGGCCGATACGGTGAAAGGCGCGGTAAACCCGGATGAGCCGCTCTCGCTCGAGCATTGGCTCAGTTCGCTTGGCGTACTCGGGCTTGCGGCTGGTATTTATAAATTTGCAAAGAGTCTGCCAACGTCCGCGCCAAGTACACCTGAGGAACTGGTTCGCGCCGCCGATCATGCAGAGAGCATTGTGCCTCCATCATCGCAGTTGGTCGTGCGCGACCCCAAATACCTGAATGAATATGGCGAGGTGGATTGGGAGCGATATGCGCCCAACAATGGCTTCATAGCCGGCACAGAGCATTCCAATGAGGTGTTGCAGGCTGGAACTATGATAGATCGCTATGGGGAACCGTTGGGAAGATATGCCGCCCCGTTAGGCACTCCATACAAGATGCGTTCGTTACCATATACTGAAAATTCCGAAGCATATCATGTTTACCGCGTTATCAAGCCAATACAAGGAGTGAAGAGTGGGATTAGTTCAGCGGCATTTGACCAGCCGGGTGGCGGAATACAATATCAATTACCCAAAACAGTTTTATCTTTATTGGGAGAATATTTGGAGGAGGTAAAAGAATGACGACGATGAACCGAAAACAGCTGCAAGCAATTTTGAATTATTTGGGCGTGCCGGACGTTTTATACGATCTGGGGAGCAACATGCGGCTCGACGCTTGCGTCGCCATGGAGAAAAGTAAAAACGGCTGGGAGGTGTTTATCACAGAGCGCGGCAGCAAATTTGACATAGAACGCTTTGACAACGAGACAGACGCCTGCTTGGCATTCTTGCGAAAAACCTTGCGCGGATAGAAGCCGGGCGGTGCGCAGGATCAACTGCCTCAAACGGCTATCGAATATTTGAAGGAGATCGAACCATGCCGACAATGAATATAAAGCAGCTTCGCGCGATCTTGAACTATTTGAAAGTGCCGAACGAGTTTTACAATCTGGGCGAATACGGCCTGCGGGATATGCGCGTTTGCTTGGAGAAAAAACTGACGCACTGGGAAGTGTTCTTCTCCGAGCGTGGACAGCATTTCGATGTATCCATTTTCGACAACGAAACCGACGCCTGCTTGGCGCTGCTGAAGGAAGCGCTGCATATGGAGTGGTAGCCGGGTTTGGCTCATCGGGTGGCGGCAGGCAATTTGACCGGATGCTGAGCGAGAAAAACTCGGGTGGCCTGCAAGGAGGCGCTGTTACGGGTGTGAAAAATTGATACAAGCGCGAAGCGGCTTTTAGCGTCCATTTGGCGTCCGAGCAGCGGATGACAGCGCAGCGGAACGCGCGAAAATACCGCCCGAATGCTGAAAAAGGCAGAAATCCGAGCCGTTTTTGCCGGAAAACAGCGCGGGACGCCCAAAACGGCCCGCTCCGACTCCAAAGGTCGCAGATTCGAATTCTGTCGGGCGTACCATTAAAAGCCGCTTATCGTAAGGATAGGCGGCCTTTTTCATAACTTTTTAAGAAGATATAAAAATTGAAATTTGTGTTTGGGGTTTATTTGGGGTTTATTGCGCAAAAAAGCACGCCCGCAAGGGGAGCGCATGGCAGCATTCGCCTCGCTTTTTTGCCGGGTGGAGAAACTATTTTTTTTGTAAGGCTCCGGAAGCTAAACGGCACGGAGCAGGCGTTATCGGCCCGCGCGGGCTCGCTGCTGACGCAGAGCGAGCGCGCTGGGCTTCCCGAACCGCGGGGCGAGGCGGAAAAGACCGCTCTGCGCGGCCCATGTACCCGTATGGCCTTGCTGGAAGCACAGCTTTGTGATACGATAAACGCATACACAAAGCAGTTCACAATGGCAGACCCGCAAACGCCGGAAACGATTCGCCATCGTATGAACGGGCGGCTGGACACATTTCTGACGCAGACGCAGGACAAGCTCCACGATACCCTGACCGCCTGCCTTCGGCAGAACCGCACGGCCGACCAGACCGCCGACGCGCTCGCGCAGACGTTCGCCAAAGCCGCCGCATCGCTTTCCACCGACGTGGAAACCTGCTACACCAAGGCGAGCTGGTACAAAATCCTCCGCCCCTGCGAGCAAAACGGCTGCACGGCATTCCGGTTTGAGGTGCGGCTGACGGACGGCACCTGCGGCGCCTGTTCTGCGCAGCGCGGCAAAACCTACACGCTGGGGCAGCTTGTGGAGCAGGATCTGCTGCCGCCGCTTCACCCGAATTGCTGCTGTATGCTGCTTCCGGAGACAGAGCAAGCGGGCGCGCTCCCGGAAATAGCGGAGTCGCCTGCGTGGTACGACCCGCTGCTGCGCATCCCTTCCGACGCGCTCTCGATGCTGAACGGTTTCGTCGCCGCGCAGCAGGAACGGCTCGGACAGGGCACGGTCTTGGGCTTTCTCGATTGGCTGACGATGGGTTTCGTCAGCGGCTTTGCCGAAGGCGCGTCGAACCGCTTCGACGCGCTGCGCGAGCAGCCCTCCGCATACAAATTCGTCAACTGGCTGACGCTCGGCGCGGCTGATATGGTGAAAGGCGCGGTAAACCCGGATGAGCCGCTCTCGCTCGAGCATTGGCTCAACGCGATTGGTATCGTATCCATAGCTTATGGCCTCTATCAGAGCGTGAAGTATGTATTTGCCATGCAGCCTGCAACAGACAGTGCTGCCGCTGCTGGAGCAACAAAAACCGTTTGGGATGATATCACAGCGACACAGCCCAAAATGGCAGGGACAGGCATTCCAAAATCTTTTGAATTAACTGTTGACGGAAAACGGTATTGGGTAAATCCCAATGGAACAAAGCATTTGGCCGAATATACAACACGTATACTATCGCATGGGCAGAAAATGACAGAACAGCAGTTATTGCGCAGTTTTCAAGGTGCTGTGAGTGAAGCGGGGAAGCGAGGATATCAATATAATGTTCCGATACAAATCAACGAGTGGGAGCTGATTTTCAGTCCGCCCCGTGCACCGGGGCAATTATCGGTAATCAAACATGCGCTGTATATGCCATAAGGAGGAGCTATGCTGAAAATAAAAGAGATTTTGCATCAACAGGCGCCCAATACGCGCGAGGTTGATTTTTATGTCCCGGTAAAGGTGGAATTTCCAGAAAACGACGATGGCAAATCAGAGCTGCTGCATTACAGGCTAATGAATACGGACGCTTCGTTTCTCGAACTGAGCGTCAACGTTGCGACCGGGAAGTTTACAAGCATAACGTTGGTTTCGGTCAACGCCATTGAAAACGCTCCTTGTACGATAGAAGATGCCTTTCCGCCGATGGAGACCGGAAACCCGATCGTCGACATGGAAACGAGCTTTGAAAAGCCTGTCACAACGGCGCACATGGATATTTCCCTCTATTGGGGAAACCGGTGTATCTATGCTTTGTGGGGGCAGGAACGTGCCATGCGGCAGATCGCACTTGGCGGCGTGCGGCTGCTGATCGACGCGCAAAATGATCTCGCCGGCGTGGTTTTCCATGGTTTTTCCGAAGCGGAATGGGAAGAAGTGGGCGCAGGCGTCCTATGTGCGATGCAAAACGCGCAGCCCGTCGGCGGCTGACCCGCCAGACGGCGGCAATGCCTTTCCCGGAACGACCAAACAAGCCTTTGGAGGGAAAACGAGTGACAACGATGAACATTGATCAGCTTCGCGCGATCCTGAGCTATTTGAAGGTGCCGAACTACTATTACAATCTGGGCGAAAAAGGCCCGCGAGACCAGCGGATCTGCATGGAGAAAAACGCCCGGGGTTGGGAAGTGTTTGGCTGTGAGCGCGGCGTTCATTGCAGTCCTGTTTTTTTCGACAACAAAACCGACGCCTGTTTGGCGCTGCTGAAAGAAGCGCTGCATATGGAGTGGTAGCCGGGTTTGGCTCATCAGGTGGCGGCAGGCAATTTGACCGGATGCTGAGCGAGAAAAACTCGGGTGGTCTGCAAGGAGGCGCTGTTACGGACGTGAAAAATTGATACAAGCGCGAAGCGGCTTTTAGCGTCCATTTGGCGTCCGAGCAGCGGATGACAGCGCAGCGGAACGCGCGAAAATACCGCCCGAATGCTGAAAAAGGCAGAAATCCGAGCCGTTTTTGCCGGAAAACAGCGCGGGACGCCCAAAACGGCTCGCTCCGACTCCAACGGTCGCAGATTCGAATTCTGCCAGACGTACCATCAAAAGCGGCTTGCCCTTTGGGATAAGCCGCTTTTTTGTGCCCATAACGAGGAGAGCCGCCGGTTCGACCGGTTGAGGAGAAGGCGCAGTCGAAGGGACTTTTATGAATGCCTAACCGCAGCGCCCTTATTGCTTATCCCTGATAAGCTGAAAAAACCGGATTCGCTCCAATATATTTATCGGATGATGAAGGTGTAAGCGGTCGCGGCGGTATAACGGCGGGCAGAAGTGCGGAAGATAAATGGGCCCTGCTGGCGGGCAAGTCTGGCGCATTGTCCGAAAAAATAGGAGCGCACACCATGAGAAAAAAATTGTTGCTCGTTTCCGGTATTCTGCTGCGCAGCTGGGATACGCTCATCTGTTTTGAGATTCTGTATAAAACGCTCGGACACAGCTTTGTTTTTCCGTATATCCGTTCGCTGTTGGAGAGCATTCCGCGCAAACTCGGCTTTGCGTATCTCAGCCAGCAGAACATAGGGTTGGTTCTGCGATCTCCCGCCGCGCTGCTGACGCTTGCCGCCGTGCTGCTGCTATTGGCGTTTTACCTGCTGTTTGAGACGGTTGCGCTGCTGGAATACTGCGAAGCCGGCTGGCGGCGGCAGCGGATAATGCTGTGGGGCATGTGCAAAAGGGGATTGACGTGCACGGCCGGCTTGTTCCGGCCGAAACGCGTGGCGGTGCTGCTGTTTCTGCCGGCGCTGCTGCTGTCCGTGTTTTCCTTTGCCAGCGGCTGGCTGCGCACCGTTCATGTTCCGGAATTTATTCTGGAACATATATGGGGCACGCCTCCGCTCGCCTTGCTTTATGCCGTCGTACTGTCGGCTTGCAACCTGATGCTTTTTTGCTATATGTTCGGACTGCCGTCCATGCTGCTCGGCGGCGCCTCCTTTCCGGCATCCTGCAGGGAAAGCAGGCGCTTGCTCAAAGGGAAAAAGCTGCGGCTTTTCGGCGGCCTGCTGTGGGGCGCGGCGCTGCTGCTGCTTGTGTTTTCGTGCCTGACGGCGATCGCCGTTTTGATCTCAGCCGGATATGCCAAGCTCGCCTACGGGCCGGAGCAGGGGCGGGCGCTGTTCCGCCTGACCCTGCTTACCGTGCAGCGGAGCGGCGGAATCGCCGCCGGGGTGTTTGCCTCCGTGCTGCTGTGCGCCGCCGTTTTGACGATGTACCATGCCTACCGCGGCGACGCGCGTCCGAAGCCTCTTTCCGCCGGCAGGGGCGGCTGGGGACAAGCGGCGCGGCGGACGGCGTTTGTTGTTTTTTCCGTCATGCTGCTGGTTTTTGCCGGGGAGTCCGAGCTTGGCGGCGCATTTTCTGCCGCCACGGAGCTGCGGCCGAAAATCGTAGCCCACCGCGCGGGAGGAGCCTTTGCGCCGGAAAACACGGTGGCGGCGCTGGAGCAGGCGATTGCGGACGGGGCCGACGAGGCCGAGATCGACGTGCAGCAGCTGCGGGACGGCACGCTGATCGTCCTGCACGATACCAATTTCAAACGGACCGCCGGCCTGCATGCGGCGGTTTGGGACACGGACTATGCCGCGGTTAAGGAATTGGATAACGGCTCATACTTTTCGCCTGCTTATGCCGGAGAGCCCGTTGCCACGCTGGACGAGATGCTGCGGGCGGCCAAGGGACGGATCGGCCTGATGATCGAGCTGAAGGCCACCGGGCATGAGCGCGCGCTGGAGCAGGAGACGCTCGCTTTGATCCGCTCGCATGGTATGGAGGGACAGTGCGGCGTCGCGTCGATGAATTTGGATATCCTGCGCCGCGTCAAGGCGCAGGCGCCGGAAATCCAAACGGTATATATATCCGCAATTTTAATTTCCGACCGCTACGACCTGCAATTTCTGGACGGGTACAGCGTGGAAACCACATCGCTGTCTGCGGAAACGGTTTCGAACGCGCATATGCAGGGCAAAAAGGTGTACGGCTGGACCGCCAATACCGAAAAAAACCTTGCCAAGCTGCTGCGTTACGGCGTGGACGGCGTGCTGACCGATAACGTGCTCCTCGCGCAGTACGCCTTTCAGGCAGAGGGGGAAAACATGCTTGTGGATTGGCTGACCGGAATGCTTTTTCCGGACGAAGCCGGCGCGGCATAAAGCGGGCGGGCGCCGGCTTTGCATTTGTTCATACCCTGTTCAATTATTCGAGGTTCATCGTGTTATACTAAAAGTATATGAAAGGACAGGGGTGGAGCTTGTGAAAACGCTGTATTACGGCGGTCCGATCGTGACGATGGAACCGGAGGGCTATGCCGACGCGGTTTTGATTGAAAACGGCATTATCGCCGCCGTCGGCGGCCGGGAGCAGCTGCGCGCGTGGTCGCGCGGCGCGGCGGAAATCGACCTAGCGGGACGCGCGCTGCTGCCCGCCTTTATCGACGCGCACAGCCATTTTTCGGGCGCGGCGAACGCGCTGCTGCAAGCGCCGCTGGACGAAGCCGCGGACTGGGCCGAGCTGTGCGGTACGCTTACGCGCTTTATCGCGGACAACCGGATTGCCAAGGGGCAGTGGGTGGTAGGCAAAGGATATGACCACAACGCCCTTGCCGAGCGCCGCCATCCCACGCGCGAGGCGCTCGACCGGGCCGCGCCCGACAACCCGGTAATGATCGTGCACCAATCGGGGCATATGGGCGTGTTCAATTCGCTCGCGCTGCGGCTGCTGGGCGTCACGTCGGAGACGGAAGCGCCCGCAGGCGGCAGGATTGCGTGCGAAAACGGCGCGCCGACAGGCTATATGGAGGAAAACGCCTTTCTGTTCTATCAGCAGAAAACCCCGATGCCCGCGCCGGAGGACCTGCTGGACGCATACCGCCGCGTGCAGGAGCTGTATGCGTCCCACGGCGTTGCGACCGTGCAGGAGGGCATGATGCCCGCCGCGCTCATTCCGCTGTACAAGGAACTGCTGTCGCGCGATCTGCTGAAGCTTGATGTTGTCGGCTATCCGGGCGTTCCCGACGCGGAGGCGGTGTTCAACGCTTTCCCGGAGGCCAACCGGCGCTATCAAGGGCATTTTAAGCTGGGCGGCTGCAAGCTGTTTCTGGACGGCTCGCCGCAGGGCCGCACCGCGTGGATGCGCACGCCTTATCTGGGCGGCGAGCGGGATTACCGCGGCTATGGCACAATGCGGGACGATGCGGTGCGCGAGGCGCTTGAGGCGGCCTACCGCGCCGGTATGCAGCCGCTCGCGCACTGCAACGGGGACGCGGCCGCGGCGCAGTATCTGGCGGCGGTCGCCGCCATCGAGCGGGAGTGGCCGGATTTCCGCGGCCTGCGGCCCGTGATGATCCACGCGCAGCTGCTGGACGTCGACCAGATGGACGAGGCGGCGCGGCTGGGCGTGATCCCGTCGTTCTTCATTGCGCATGTTTACCATTGGGGAGACGTGCACATCCGTAATTTCGGCGCCGAGCGGGCGGGACGCATCAGCGCGGCAAAGGCCGCGCTCGACCGGAATATCCCGTTTACCTTCCATCAGGACACGCCCGTGCTGCCGCCCGACATGCTGGAAACGGTTTGGTGCGCGGTCAACCGGCTGACGAAGGACGGCGTGCTGCTGGGCGGCGGGCAGCGCATCCCGGCGGAGGCCGCGCTGCGCGCGGTCACGATAAACGCCGCCCACCAGTATTTCGAGGAGGCGCGCAAGGGCTCGCTGCGCCCGGGCAAGGCGGCCGACCTTGTGCTGCTCGACGCAGATCCGCTGTCCGTGCCGCCCGACCGGCTTCGCAATATCCGCGTGCTTGAAACCATCAAGGCGGGCGAGACGGTTTACCGCGCGTAAGCGGCTGAAAATCCTCTTGCTTTTCGCCGCGAAAATGCCGTATACTAAGAAAAACGAATGGAACGCCCCGGTTCGGCAGCAACCCGGCCGCTTATTCCCTCCCGGATAGGCGGCCTTTGCCTGCGCCGGGGCGGGGAAAGGAAGGAAAGCATGAATATCACCAAAAAGGACGTGCTTGAGCTGAGGCGGCGCTTGACGAAAAACGAGTGCACGTTCGGACGCATGTGCGGCTGTTATGTCAACAGCGGCAAGCAGGTCGTTTTAAAATTCGGAGAATCCTTTACCGATTTGGAGGAGGACGAGTTCTATAAGTACCTCGAAATCGCAAAAAAGACGCTTTCGGGCACGCTCGGCAACAATCTGCTGGAATTGGAGTTCGAGCGCGGCGAGCAGGCCGAGGAGCGGCAGCGGTTTCTGCTCACCCTCAAGGCGGGCAAGAATAAGAACGACGAGCTGCTCGACCGCCTGTACGAGCAGGTGATCGAGCAGTATACATATCCGGGCAACTACCTGATTCTGGTGTTTCACGATATATACGATGTGATGACCAAAACAAGCGACAATTCCAAGCTGGACGAATCCGAGGAAACCTATGAGTATCTGATCTGTGCGATCTGCCCGGTCGAGCTGTCCAAGCCCGCGCTCGGCTACCGCGAGGAGGAAAACCGCATCGGCGCGCGGCTGCGCGACTGGATCGTCGGCCTGCCCGATCTGGGCTTCGTCTATCCGGCGTTCAGCGGGCGCAGCAGCGACGTAAACGCCGTGCTGTATTATGTCAAAAACGGCAAAAGCTCGCACCCCGAGTTTGTTGAGAACGTGCTGGGCTGCCGGTCGCAGCGCACCGCGGCGGAGGACAAGCAGGTGTTCCACAGCATTGTGCAGCGTGCCTTCGGAGAGGACGAGGAGCAGGCCGATCAGGCGTTCCTCAAAATCCAAAAGACGATCAGCGGGCTGGTCGCCGAGCAGGAGGAGGATGACAGCCTGCCGCCGGTCAGCCTGACGCCGGCGGTCGTTGCCGACGTGATCGCGGATGCCGAGCTGCCCGAGCCGGTGCGCGAGCAGATCGAGCGCGGCTGCACGCAGGCGTTCGGCGAGCTGCCGCCCGCAGCGCATAACGTGCTTGACGCCAAGCTGGTTGCGGAGAGCGTGCAGCGCGAGCACACGGCGGCGCTCGAGCAAAAACTCGCGGCCTTGCAGGAAAAGCTGGCGGAGCAGACTGGCGGGGATGAGGCGCCGTGGGACGGCGGCGCGGCGGCGATCGAGCTGCGCGTGCCCGAGGATAAGGCCGCGCACATTAAGACCGAGGTGGTCGACGGGCAGAAATGCCTGCTGATCCCGCTGGGCGAGGGGGAATCGGCCCGCATCAACGGAATAGAGACCGACCTGTAAAAAACAGGACGGAAGGAGCCTGCGGCTGCGCCGCAGGCTCCTTTTTTGAAAAAACCGCCAAAAACAGCCGCGCGGATTTATGCAATACGGAAAATTGCGCGCCGCCTATTGACATGGGAGGAAAGCGCGGTATAATAAAGGCATAACTTGTCTGACAAGTTGGAAGGAGAGCGCCATGCAGACCGAACGCGTCAACATAACGGAAAGCGTCGTGCAGTACCTGACCGAGCACATCGCGAACGGCGATTGGGCGGTCGGCAGCAAGATCCCGTCGGAGAACCAGCTCACCGCAAGCCTCGGCGTCAGCCGCGCGAGCGTGCGCGTGGCGATCCAGCAGCTCATCGGCGTGGGCGTGCTTGAAAGCGTGCACGGCAAGGGCACCTTCCTGCGGGACGACCGGGTGGAGACGCTGCTCACCGGCGCCAGCCAGATCACGCCCGCGGACTGCGCGGACATCCGCGCGGTTCTGGAGTTCCGGCGCATTTTGGAGCCGGAAGCGGCCGCTTTGGCGGCAAAAAACGCAAGCGGGGAACAAATCGCGCGGATGCGCGCGCTGACCGAGGAGCTGCCGAGGCATTCGGGCAGCCAAAGAGAATTCGTCCGCTGCGACATGGCGTTCCACGAGGCGCTTTGTCAGGCGTCGGGTAACCATCTGCTGGTCAAAAGCCTGCACGAGGTGTTCGAGCAGACCGTGCGCAACCACGAGCAGCTCATCCAGCGCTTCGGCGAGCGCGACGCGCTGTTTTTTCACCCGCAGATCCTCGAAGCGGTCACGGCGCGCAACGCCAACCGCGCGCGGGCGCTGATGGAAGCGCACATCCTGTCCAATTATGATGAGATTTGACGACTTGTATCACAAGTGAAAGGGGAAGGAAAATGCCGATTACCATTCGCGATATCCGCGTGATCTGCACCGCGCCCGAGGGCATCAACCTCGCCGTGGTAAAGGTCGAAACCAGCGAGCCGGGGCTGTACGGCCTTGGCTGCGCCACGCTGGCCTACCGTCACCTGACCGTGCAGCATCTGGTGGAAAATTACCTGAAGCCGCTGCTGGTCGGCCGCGAGGCGGCGAATATCGAGCAGCTCTGGCAGCTCATGCACCAGAACGCCTATTGGCGCAACGGCGGCATCGAGAACAACGCGATCTCGGGCGTCGATATGGCGCTGTGGGACATCAAGGGCAAGGTGGCGGGCCTGCCGTGCTACGAGCTGTTCGGCGGCAAGTGCCGCGAGGGCATCCCGGTTTACCGCCACGCGGACGGACGCGACGTGGAGGAAATCTGTGACAATATCGAGCGCTTTCGCGACATGGGCATCCGCCACATCCGCTGCCAGTGCGGCGGCTACGGCGGCGGGGGATACGGAAAAGCGCCCGCTGGCGCGCCGCAGGGCGCGCCGGACGGCGTGTACCTCGATTCCCGGCAGTACATCCGCGACACGGTCAAGCTGTTCGACGGCATCCGCAGCCGCATCGGCTATGAAATGGCGCTGGTGCACGACGTGCACGAGCGGATCGCGCCCATCGAGGCGGTCCGGCTTGCCAAGCAGCTCGAGCCGTTCGACCTGTTCTTTTTGGAGGACCCCGTTCCGCTCGAGCAGCTCGACTGGCTGCGCCTGCTGCGGCAGCAGACCTCGATCCCGATCGCGCAGGGCGAACTGTTCAACAACCCGCGCGAGTGGAAGCAGATCATCGCCGAGCGGCTAATCGACTTTATCCGCGTGCACGTCACGCAGATCGGCGGCATCACGCCGGCGCGCAAGCTGGCCATCTTCGCCGAGCAGTTCGGCGTGCGCACCGCGTGGCACGGCCCGGGCGACATGTCGCCGCTCGCGCACGCGGCCAATATCCATATCGACCTTGCCGCGCCCAACTTCGGCGTGCAGGAATGGTCGGGCATTGAGCCGCCCAACTTCGTCATTCAGGACTTGAAGGGCCCGCACGGCGCGCTGCTCGAGGTGTTCCCCGGTCTGCCCGAATTTAAGGACGGCTACGTGTACGCAAACGACAAGCCCGGCCTCGGCGTCGACCTGAACGAGGCCGAAGCCGCCAAATACCCCTGTGAGAATACGGTCACCACTTGGACGCAGACCCGCCTGCGCGACGGTTCGCTCCAGACGCCGTAATAAGAGAATATAGGAGAATAAGAAGGAGGAAATCATCATGCCAACCAGCAGAGAAGTCGTTATCACCGCCCCGCACCGATTCGAGGTCCGCGAGGTGCCGCGCCCCGAGGTCTCGGGTGACTACGACGTTTTGATCAAGATGAAGTCCGCGGGCGTCTGCGGCTCGGATATCCACAATTTCCTCGGCGAAAACCCCTGCGCGTCCTACCCCCGTATCCCGGGGCATGAGAACGCGGGCGTGGTCGAGGCGGTCGGTCCCAAGGTGACCAAGGTAAAGCCGGGCGACCACGTGATCGTCGATCTGGTCGTCGCCTGCGGCGAATGCTACCAGTGCAGGCTCGGGCGCTACAACGTCTGCGAGCATGTCCGCGCGCGCGGCTCGAGCTTTGACGGCGGCTGGCGCGAGTATTTTACCGCCCCGGAAAAGGAAGTGTATAAAATCTCGCCCGAAATCCCGTGGAAGGACGCCGCGCTGGTCGAGCCGTTCGCCATCGGCGGCCACTGCACGGGCCGCGGCCGCGTCGTGCCGGAGGACACCGTGCTCATCCTCGGCGCGGGCACGATCGGCGCGATCATCCTGCAAACCTGCAAGGCCAAGGGCGTAAAGACCGTCATCTGCTGCGATATCAACGATTCCTCGCTCGAGCGCGCCAAGAAGTACGGCGCGGATCATGTGATCAACACCAAAAACGAGGATCTGGTGCAGCGCGTGCAGGACATCACCGAGGGCCACGGCGTGACCTGCGCGTTCGACTCGGCGTGCTTCCCCGGCTCGCTGACCAGCCTGTTCGCGGACGGTATCATGGCCAACGCGGGCCGCGTGGTCTCGCTCGGCTTCTGCACCGTGCCGGAGAAAATCTCCTCCGCGATGCTCGACCAGCGCGAGCTCGACCTGATCGGCTCCCGCATGTCGGCCTACCAGTTTGAGCCGACCATCGAGCGCTTCGAGCAGCACGCCTTCGATCTGGACGGCATCGCCACCAACTTCATTCCCTTCAGCAAAATCGACGAGGTGTTCGACAAGATCGAGCATCCCGATCCGTCGGTCAAGAAAATGGTCATCCTGTTTGACGAGGAGGAAGCGTAATCATGGTACATCCTTTGTTTGATATCACTGGCCGGAAGGCCGTCGTCGCGGGCGGCACGCGCGGCTTGGGCCACGGCATGGCCGAGGGCCTGCTCGAGGCGGGCTGCGAGGTCGTTATCATCGGCTCGAGCGCCCGTGTGCACGCCTCGGCGGAGGAGTTCCGCGCGCGCGGCTTCCAGTGCTTCAGCTTGCAGGCCGATCTGGCCAAGCGCGAGGAGAATTACCGCGCGTTTGACGAGGCGGTTGAAAAGCTGGGCGGCACGCTCGATATCCTTGTCACCGCGCACGGCATCCAGCGCCGCTGCCGCGCCGACCAGTTCCCGATGAGCGATTGGGACGATGTGATCGCGGTCAATCTGGAAAGCCAGTTCATCCTGTGCCAGCAGGCCGCGAAAATGATGGTCGAAAAGGGTTACGGCAAGATCATCACCGTGTCGTCCATGTCGTCCTTCTTCGGCGGACAGAACGTGGTCGCCTACTCGGCGGCCAAGGGCGGCGTAGCGCAGATGACCAAGTGCATGTCCAACGATCTGCTCGCGCTCGGCGTCAACGTCAACTCGATCGCGCCCGGCTATTTTGCGACCGATATGAACGAAGCGCTGCTCGATCCCGAATGCGTGCGCTATAAGGAAATCTGCGACCGCATTCCGGCGCACCGCTGGGGCCAGCCGGAGGACATGAAGGGCGCGTGCCTGTTCCTCGCGTCGCACGCGAGCGACTATCTGGGCGGCGCGATTCTGCCGGTGGACGGCGGATATCTGTGCAAATAAAAGCGCGGTCCTGAACGGCTGTGGATACACAAAAGGCTTCGGAATTTGATTCCGAAGCCTTTTTTACCGCCGCCCGCTTCAGGCGCGGAGCACGAGCTCGTCAAGCTCCTTTTGAGCGCTGCGCCGCGTTTCGACGCAGGCGGTCTGCATGTCGTAAAGCCGCCCCAAAACGTCCGAAATCCGGGCCCGCGTGTCTTGCATCTGCGCCTGCGACTCGTGGATATGGTCAAGCACCGCCCAGTCCGCGAAAATGCCGTCGAAAAAGTAATCGGCAAAGCGCAGAAAGCCGTCTATGCGCGCCTGCACGTCGGCGGTGACCGCCACGTCGCTCAGCTCGGTTTTAAAGCGGCGGAGCTGTACTTGCAGCGTTTCGATCCGCTCCTGCGCGTCGTCCAGATGGCCGTGCTTGGCCAAACCGGCGACCAGACCGCCGCCGAGCAGGTCGAACGTGCCCCAGCCCTCTGCGCTGTCCAGACTGGACAAGATGGCGTCCGCGGCCGCGCGCGCGGCCTGCCCCGCGGAAACGGCCTCGTCGAGTTCCTTCTGCTGCGCGGCGCAGGCGGCGAGCCGCTCCTCCAGCCGCAGGATTTGTTCGGCGCAGGCCGGGTCGCTTTGCCGGAGCGCGTCCGTTTTGGCGGCCAGCGCCTTGGCGTAGCGCTTTTCGCAGCCGTCCAGCGCGGCGAGCTCCTTTTCCCAAGCGGCGATGTCCTGCCGCACCGCAGCCAGCTCGCGCACGGCGCTGTCGTGCTTGACAGCGGCGGCGTAAGCCTCCTGCTGTTCCTTATCCAGCTTTTCGCCCTTGCGGCCGGTCAAGCCGTAAAAGAGGGCGGCGAGGCTGCGCCCCTCCAGCCGGTCGACGTCCTTCTGCTCCTTTGCGCGCGCGGCGGCAAGCGTCTGCACGCGGCTTTCCAGCATGTCCCGCTGTTCGTATAGCTCGCTCAGCATGGCGCGCAGCTTCTTCTGCCGTGCGAGCTGTTCGGCCGAGCGGCTCAGCTGTTCGTCAAATGGGGTCATGCGCGGTCACCTCCTGTATCGGTTTTTCGGTTTTATTGTAGCATACCGGACACCGGAGCGCATCCGCATTTTACAGCGCCGGAAATGACGGGAAGCGTGTAATTTTTATGTTTTCGGTCGGGCGGCGTTGAATGTCGGGGGTAAAGTGTGCTATAATGCCTTTATCTAAAAATTTTGGAGCGTAAACGGAATATGGCATTGGATAAAAATCGGAAACCGCGGCGGGAGGACGACGACGGCACGCTGATCGAGGGCCGCAACGCGGTGCTCGAAACGCTGCGCGCCGGCCGCGCGGTGGACAAGGTCTTTCTGGCGGAAGGCGGGCGCGGCGGTGACATCGCCGCGGAAGCCAAAAAACACGGTGTGCCCGTAGTCGTTTGCGACCGGCGCAAGCTCGATCAGATGAGCCCGACGGGCAGCCATCAGGGCGTGATCGCGCAGACGGCCGCGCAGGAATACGTTTCCTTGGACGAGCTGTTCGCCGCCGCCGAGTCGCGCGGCGAAGCGCCGCTTTTCGTCGTGTGCGACGGCATCGAGGACCCGCACAATCTGGGCGCGATCATCCGCTCGGCGGAAACGGCGGGCGCGCACGGGGTAATCATCCCCAAGCGCCGTGCGGTCGGGCTGACCGCGGCCGTCGCCCGCGCGGCGGCGGGCGCGCTGGCCTATATCGGTGTGCACAAGGCGAACAATCTTGCCGCCGCGCTCGATCAGCTCAAGGAGCGCGGCGTGTGGCTGTTCGGCGCGGAGGCGGACGGCACGGCCGGGCTGTACGACGCCCCCTTCGACCGGCCCGCCGCCATCGTGATCGGCTCGGAAGGGCAGGGCCTCAGCCGCCTGACGCGGGACAAATGCGATTATATCGTCAGTATCCCGATGCGGGGGCGGGTTAACTCGCTCAACGCATCGAACGCCGCGGCGGTTATGCTGTTTGAAACGGTGCGCCGCCGGATGCAGGCCGAATAAAGGAGGCTAACGGAAAAAGATATGGACAGAAAAGACGAAACAATGAATTTGGACGCGCTCAAGGATTTCCTGAACGACGTTCCGGATACCGGCGAATTTGATTTGGATTCGATCATCGCCGAGGTGTCGGGCGGCGCGCCCGCCGCGCCCAAGGCGGAGCCGCGGCCCGCGCCCGAGCCGCACCGCGCGGCGCCCGAACCAAGGACGCAAACGCCGGCCGCCGCGCCCAAAGCGCCGGCGGAGGCCCCAAAAGCGGCGGAGCCGTCGCGCACCGCGCCTAGAACCCCTCCGGCTCCCAAGGCGGAGCCGGAGGAGCAGTTGCCCGACCTTTCCGCTTTCGAGGAGGAAGAGGACTACGACCCGCGCGCCGAGCGCCTTGCCGCGCGCGAGGCAAAAGCCGCGGCCAAACGGCAGAAAGCCGAGGCAAAGGCGGCCGCCAGAGCCGCGCGCCTCGCAGCCGAGGCGGAGGAGGACGACGAGGAAGGGGAGCAGCCGCCCGTTCGCGCGTTCGCGCCGCGCCGCGCCGTCCGCGCGGAGAAAATGACCCGCAAGGAGGCCAAGGCCGCACGCCTTGCAGCCGAGCAGGCCGAGGAGGACGAGGACATCGAGCTGCGCGACCCGGCGCAGGCGGCGCGGGCGTTCAAGCGCCGCGCGCAGGGCCTGTCCGCAAGGTCCCTGTTTGTTTTGATCTTCGCTATCGCCGCGGTCTATCTGAGCATAGCGCCCGGCTTTGACATCCTGCCGGTTCCCACCGTGCTCGACGCGTCGCAGAACCCCACCATTGCGGTCGGCGCGCTTATGCTGCTGCAATTTTTGGCAATTTTCTTGGGCATCGACGTGTTCGGCATGGGCTTTTACAACCTGCTGCACGGCACGCCCGACCGGTCGAGCCTCGTATCCTTCGCCGTGCTCGCGTCGCTGCTGCACGGCGCGTCGATCATCGTGTTTGAGAACGAGGCCGGCGTGGAAATTCCGTATCTGGCGGTCAGCATCCTGCTGCTTTACGCCGCGATGCGCGAGGAGCGCGGGCGCTTTTCCGCCCGGGCGCGCTCGTATCAGGCGTTCTGCTCGGCGGAGCGGCCCATGGCCGTGTACAGCCACTACGACCGGGAGGACGACGTGTGCCGCGCGGTCAAAGGGCCGCTGCATGACGAGCGCGCTTTCCTGATGGAAATGGAGCGTCCGGACACGGTCGACCGCTTTTCCCTCATCTATGTGCCGATCGCGCTTGCCTGCTCGATTATCTTCGCGCTGGTCGCGTCGGTAGGGCGCGGCGAGCCGGTGCGCTTCTTTTGGGCGTTTTCCGCGATTTTGTCGGTATCCGCCCCGCTGGGTCTCGTCTGCGCGTTCGGCGCGGGCTATAAGAACGTGTCCCGCCGCCTGCTCGGTCTGGGCGCGGCGCTCGCGGGCGCGCGGCAGTCCAACCTGCTGCGCGGCACCGAGGAGGTCGTGCTGAGCGAAAACGACCTGTTCCCGGCCGGCTCGGTCAGTCTGGAAGCCTTGCAGAACATGGGCCAGCTGCCGGACGATAAGCTGCTCGGCTGCGCCGCGGCGCTGGCCGACGCGGCGGGACTGGAGCTGGGCCGCGTGCTGACCGAGGCGGTGCGGGAGCGCTACGGCGCAACGCTTGCTGTGCGCAACGTCCAGCGGATCGAGGGAGGCCTTGCCGGCGAGGTCGGCACGAGCCGCATCGTGCTGGGCACGGCGGCGCTGATGGTTAAAATGGGCGTGCGCATCCGCTCGGGGCAGGGCGAAAGCGTAAACGCCTATCTGGTAGTCGATAATGCGCTCGCCGGCGTGCTGGCGCTGCGCTACCAGCCGACCAAGCACACGTATCAGGGTATGCGCCTGATGCGCCGCATGCATATGAACGCGCTGCTCGCCGTGCAGGATTTTAACATTTCGCCCGCCATGGTCGAAAGTGAATTCGACCTGCGGCGCGGCTTTGCCGACCAGCCCGAGCCGGATGTCGCCCAGCGGCTGCTCGATCCCTCGTATACCGAGGGCGACGCGCCCGCGGCCATCCTGACGCGCGAGGGCGCGGGGCCGTTCATTCAGGTGCTCCGCTGCGCGGACAAGCTCGCGGGCGCGGTCCGCTCGGCGCTCACGCTCGGCGCGTTCGCCGGGATCTGCGGCATGCTGATCGTATTTTATCTGGTGTTTCAAAATGCGGTGGATGCGCTGCCCGTGCTGCACCTGCTGCTGTATCTGTTGATTTGGTACATTCCGGTGTTCCTGATCATGCAGCAAACGCACTAAAAAAAGTCGCTTGAAGCGTACAGCTTCAAACGAGGGACGCCTTTTCCGGCGCTGCCGGAAAAGGCTATTGCAGGGAAGCACGCCGAAAATTGCGATTTTCGGCGTGCTTCCCTGTTTGTATCAAAAGTACGGGCGAAGCTCGCACTTTTGATGAAACCGGCGGCACCGCCGCCGGTTTCTTTTATATGCGCGCTGCGGCGCGGGAGCAGGAGCGGGGGAAAAACAGGCGCGCGTCCTTTTGGGACGCGCGCCTGCGTGCGATAGGTAGTGTAGTATAAAAGAGAGAGGAGGTTAAATTGGCAGAATGGAAAGAACGGAAAAAACGGCGAGGGCCAGCGCCAGAACGGCGGCGGCGGTAGCAAGATAGGCGCGGGTCATGGCGAGGCTCCTTTCCCAGATGATACGGATGGAAGAATCTTATACTTATATAACGGTTGAGCGCCGCGTTTTGTGACAAAAAACGGATAAAAATTTTTGGGATTTTTTCGAACGCGTTTTTTATCGGAAAAAGCCGGGCCTGTCCATCAAAGTTGCACAAAAAACAGCTTGCATGCGTGCGCGCAGTAGTGTATAATAACAAACAGGGAGTTTGTTCCCGCCAACAAAGCGCCCGTGTGAAGGCAAGGGCAGGGGAGTGTTTATCATTATGGCCAATTATCCGGTTAACAAAATCCGCAACGTATGTCTGATGGGGCACGGCGGCGACGGTAAGACCTCGCTCGTCGAGAGCCTGCTCAATACCGCCGGCGTGACCGACCGTGTCGGCAAAGTCACGGACGGCAACACGGTCTGCGATTACGACCCCGAGGAGATCAAGCGCCAGTTTTCAATTTCAACGGCTGTCGCGCCCGTCGAATGGGACGGCTGCAAAATCAATTTGCTCGATACCCCCGGCTTTTTCGACTTTGAAAGCGAGGTCAACTGCGCGCTGCGCGTGGCTGAGTCCGCGCTGATCGTCGCCACCGGCAAGTCGGGCCCCGGCGTCGGCACCGAAAAGGCGTGGGAGCGCTGCGAGGAACGCTCGATGCCGCGCATGTTCTACATCTCTAAAATCGACGAGGAAAATTCCGATTATTACGCCTCGCTGCACAAGCTGCAAAAAGAGTTCGGCGTATCTGTCGCGCCGATCGTCGTGCCGATCTTCGAGGGCAACCGCGACACGGTCGGCGTGGTCGACTGCGTCATCCGCAAGGCGTATAAAATGGACGGCAGCAAGCGCGTTGAAATCCCGATCCCGGAAAATATGGTCGACAAGATCAACCAGCACCGCGCGGCGCTGTGCGAAAACGTCGCCGAGCTGTCGGAGGAGCTGATGGAGCGCTACTTCGCGGGCGAGGAATTCTCGGACGACGAGCTGATCGCGGGCATCCGTCAGGGCGTTAAGGATTTGGTGATCGCGCCGGTATTCTGCGGCACTGCGGTAACCGGCATCGGCTCGTACGCCCTTTTGAAAGGCATTGCGGACTATATGCCGTCGCCCGATGAAAAGCCGGTCGAGCTCTGCGAGGATGAAAAGGGCGAGCTGATCGAGATCAACTGCACGCCCAACGGCTCGACCTGTGCGTTCGTGTTCAAGACGGTCGCCGACCAATACGGCCGCTTCTCGTACTTCAAGGTGATGTCGGGCGAGGTCAAGGCCGATATGACGCTGGTCAACAAACGAGCCGACGCGAATGAAAAAATCGGACATATTTATACGGTCTGCGGCAAAAAAACCACCGAGGTGCCGGTCGTCGGCTGCGGCGATATCGGCGCGGTTTCCAAGCTGGTCACCACCAAGACCAACGATACCCTGTCCATGAGCGTGCGCAAGGTCGAGCTGGAGCCGATCGAATTTGCACAGCCGTGCTATACGCAGGGC
The DNA here is from genome assembly GCA_030524205.1 of Eubacteriales bacterium. Classification (GTDB taxonomy): domain Bacteria; phylum Bacillota; class Clostridia; order Oscillospirales; family Butyricicoccaceae; genus Agathobaculum. The sequence continues at coordinate 1,600 of JAUNGZ010000029.1, read as the reverse complement.
ATCGCCGCCAAGGTAAAGGGCGCGGAGGAAAAGATCTCCTCCGGTCTGGCCCGTCTGCGCGACGAAGATCCTTCGTTTGAAACCGAATTCAACCCGGAGACCAAGCAGCATACCATCTCGGGCGCGGGCGATATCCATCTGGACGTTCTGTGCGCCAAGCTGCGGGATAAATTCGGCGTGGAGGTCAATCTGACCGCGCCGATCGTGCCGTACCGCGAGAAGATCCGCAAGGCGGTCACCGTGGAAGGAAAGCATAAGAAGCAGTCCGGCGGCCACGGGCAGTACGGCCATGTCAAAATGGAGTTTGCGCCGTATGCCGAGGGCGATTACCTGTTTGAAGAAAAGATTTTCGGCGGTTCCGTGCCGAAGAATTTCCATCCCGCGGTCGATAAGGGCATCCGCGAGGCGATGGAGCACGGCGTGCTCGCCGGTTATCCGCTCGTCGGCCTGCGCGCGACGCTGCTCGACGGCTCCTATCACGACGTGGACTCCAACGAGCTGTCCTTCAAAATGGCCGCCCGTCTGGCGTACAAGGCCGGTATCCCGCAGGCGTCCCCCGTGCTGCTCGAGCCGATCAGCTCGATGAAGGTGGTCGTGCCCGACTCGTATATGGGCGACGTCATCGGCGACTTGAACAAACGCCGCGGCCGCATCATGGGCATGAACCCGATCGAGGGCGGCAAGCAGGAAATCGTGGCCGAGTGCCCGATGGCCGAGCTGTCCGATTACGCGATCACGCTGCGTTCGATGACGCAGGGCCGCGGCGCGTTCATCTCGACGTTCGAGCGGTACGACGAAGCGCCCGTTCCGGTGCAGGAAAAGGTCATCGCTGAGAACAAGGCGCGTCTGGAAGCGCTCAACAAGGAGTAAGCGGAAAGCCGCTTGCTTGGCGGGAAGTCAAAAAGCATACAAAAACCGGCCGTTTTCACGGCCGGTTTTTTTGTGGTTTCGCGCGGCAGGCCGGGGTGGACTTGACGGCCGGCATATGTTATAATTTTAACAGAAAATAAAACGGAGGTGTCGTGCGATGCACAGTACCCGAAAGATCAATGATGATCTCATTTACCTAGGCGGCAGCGACCGCCGTCTGAGCCGGTTTGAAAATTTGTTTCCGATCCCGCGCGGCGTATCCTACAACAGCTATCTGCTGCTGGATGAGAAAACCGTACTGTTCGATACGGCGGATGAATCCATCGGCCGGCAGTTTTTTGAAAATTTGGAATACGCGCTGGGCGGCCGCGCGCTCGACTATTTGGTGGTACACCATATGGAACCCGACCACTGCGTGCTGCTTGGCGAAGTGCTGCGCCGCTATCCCGAGATCAAGCTTGTGTGCAGCGCAAAAGCGCTGACCATGATCGGCCAGTTCTTTGCCGACGATGTGAAGGAGCGCACGCTGGTCGTCGCGGAAGGGGACAAGCTCTCGACGGGCCGCCACACGCTGCATTTCCTGATGGCGCCCATGGTGCATTGGCCCGAGGTCATGGTCACTTACGACGAGCCGGATAAAATTTTGTTTTCGGCCGATGCGTTCGGCACGTTCGGCGCGCTGTCCGGCAACATTTTTGACGACGAGTTTGATTTTGACAAGGCGTGGATG
>JAUNGZ010000044.1 GCA_030524205.1 Eubacteriales bacterium | reverse complement strand
TGGTACCATAGCCAAGCGGTAAGGCGTGGGACTGCAACTCCCTGATCCCCAGTTCGATTCTGGGTGGTACCTCCAAGAATTCAACGAGACGCCTTTTGGGCGTCTCGTTTTGTTTTATGCGAAAAAACACGGTATCTCAATAAAATCTTAAGAATTTTCTTTGACAAAAAGACAGAAACCTTTGCTAGGATAGATAACAAGGAGGGGGACGCTATGGAGCAATTAAAGATTTTGGTGGTGGACGACGATCGGGAGATCGTCGACAGCATCGCAATTTTCTTACAGGCGGATCAGTATGATGTGGAAAAGGCGTATAACGGGCTGGAAGCGCTCGATATCATCATGACAAAGCCGGTGCATCTGCTGCTGCTGGACATCATGATGCCCGAACTGGACGGGATCAAAACGCTGCTCAAGGTGCGCGAAAGCAAGAACATCCCGATCATCCTGATTTCCGCGAAATCCGAGGACGCGGACAAAATCCTCGGACTGACGGCGGGAGCGGACGATTACATCACCAAGCCCTTCAACCCCTCCGAGCTGGTCGCGCGGGTGAAAAGCCAGCTCAGGCGCTATACCCAGCTCGGCGCGATGCAGAAAACGGAGACGCAGATCGTCATTCGCGGGCTGGTGCTCGACACCGAGAGCAAAACGGTATCGGTCGATGGGGAGGACGTTCGTCTGACGCCGCTCGAATATAAAATTCTCGAGCTGCTCTGCCGTCATCCCGGACGGGTGTTCTCCACCGAAGAGATTTACCGGCAGGTATGGAACGAGGAGGCGGTTTCCGACAACGCGATCGCGGTACACATCCGCCACATTCGGGAGAAAATTGAAATCAATCCAAAGGACCCTCGCTATTTAAAGGTTGTGTGGGGCGTGGGCTATAAGATAGAGAGGAATGAGTGAACATGACGGCAAAAAAGATTTTCCGCAGCAGCGCGGCCAAGCTGCTTGCGTTTCTGGTGATCATCGGCTGCGCGGCGGCCGCGCTGATTCACGCGGAGTATACGCTGGTCGATTGGAGGGGGCAGGACGATAATCAAGGCATGGTCTACCGGTTTGAGGATGATTTTTCGGACTCGTACCTTATTGACGACCTGATGAACGAGCTTACCTCCGATTTGCAGTATGCCTTGGAACGGGGGATGGACCGGCAGACGTTTGAAACCGAGTTTGCCTCTAAATTCCCGGGGGATTACTACGGCCGGATGGGCGACACGGTGCTGGGCTCCGAGGATCTGACGGAGAACGAGGCGCTGTCCTCCCGCTTTTATGTGGTGGCACGGCCGCACGGCGGCATGCAGTTTAATTACAGCATAAGGTTTGGCCTGTTAGAGCAATATTACACAGAGGACGCGGAGGGAAACACGCAGGAAAAGACGTTTCCGGATAATACGATCATTATCGCGCGGCTGACGGAGGAGCAGGCCGCCCCTTACTATGAAGCATGGAACGAGCAAAAGGCAGCCGTCATGGCGACGATTCGGGATGTGCTGTTTCTGATCATCGCCGCGCTGGCAATTTATATTTACCTGCTGTTTGTAACGGGCCGCAGCGGCGAGGACGAGCAGGTGCATCTGGTGACGATCGACCGGCTGTTCGTCGAATTTAACCTGCTGCTGCTGTTTGGCGTGCCCATTCTGGCGGGGGCGGCAAATATCGCGTGCCTGTACGAGATTTTGAGCGCCGCGGGCTCCAGCTCGATGATGGTGTTCCTCGCGCCGAGCATCGCGCTTTTCACCGGCGCAATCGCACTGGCCGTCGAGCTGTCGCTTTCCCTTGTGCGGAATTTGAAAAACCGCACGTTCGTTGCGCGCTCGTTTATCCTGCGCGCCTGCAAATGGTGCTGGAAGGCGCTTGTCAAGGCATGGCTGTGGTGCTGGAATACGATCAAGCGGATTTGGTTCTGGTTTGTAAAATGGTGCAAAAAGGCGTGGCATGCGCTGGGGACCGGCAAGGATTCGATCTGGAACGCGCTGGCCAAAGATTACAAAACGCGCAATGTGCTGCTGATCTTTTTGGGCTACACCGTGGTGCTGGCGCTGCTCGCCTGCCTGTTCGGCGCAACGATGGATTACGGCGAAGGCGGCGTGGCGTTCGTGCTCGGCGTGGTGTGGTTCGGCGTATCATGCGCGTTTGTGTTCAGCCGCGTGACCGGCTTTGAGAAGATCGTGCAGGGCCTGAAGCGCCTGCGCGGCGGCGAATTGACATACAAGATCGAAGCGATGCCCGCCGGCGTGTTCGCGGGCATGGCGGACGATCTCAACTCGCTGGGCGACGGCATGCAGGCCGCCCTGCAAAACGAGATCCGCGCCGAGCGCATGAAAAGCGAGCTGATCACCAATGTGTCGCACGATTTAAAAACCCCGCTGACTTCGATCATCAATTATTCCGATCTGCTCTGCAAGGAGCATCTCAGCCCGGAAGAGGCCAACGATTATGCAAAGATCATTTATCAGAAGTCCAACCGGCTGAAAAACCTCACGAGCGACCTGTTCGATATCTCCAAGGTGCAGTCCGGCGTGGAAACGGTCGACAGTGAAAGGCTTGACGTGTGCACGCTCGTGCGGCAGGCGCTGGCCGAGCACGAACAGGCGGTCGGAGACGGAAAGCTGACGCTCAAGGTCGAAATTCCCGAGCATGAGGTGCCAATCTGGGCGGACGGCAAGAAAATGTCCCGCGTGATGGAAAACCTGATCGGCAACTGCGTCAAATACGCGATGCCCGGCACGCGCGTGTTTATCACGGTGGCCGAGCCGGAGGACCGCACGGCGGTTATCGAGCTGAAAAACATCGCCAACTACGCAATGGATTTTGACGCCGGCGAAATTACCGAGCGCTTTGTCCGCGGCGACGCGGCGCGCTCGACAGAGGGCAGCGGCCTCGGCCTTGCGATCGCGAAAAGCTATGTGACGGCCTGCGGCGGAACGCTGGCGGTCGATGTGGACGGGGATTTGTTCAAGGTACGCATCAGTTTCCCGCTGTATCAGTAAAGGAAAAACAGCAAATACAAAGGCAGCCGCTTTGCGGCTGCCTTT
>JAUNGZ010000043.1 GCA_030524205.1 Eubacteriales bacterium | reverse complement strand
CGTCTCTGCAGCAGGCGTCTCCGGCCAAAGGCCGGAACGCCGTATCTCAAACCGGACTGTACGTCCGGTTTGAACGCCCGCAAGGGCGTCCCTCGTTTGAAGCTGTACGCTTCAAACGAATTTTAGTCCATCAGCTTCGCCGCGTTGATCTTAACGCCGGGGCCCATGGTGGAGGCAACGACGCAGGAGCGGATATACTGGCCCTTGGCCGCGGACGGCTTGGCCTTGATGATCGCGCCCATCAGCGCGCTGAAGTTGTCACCCAGCTTCTCGGGGCCAAAAGAGGCCTTGCCGATCGGGCAGTGGATGATGTTGGTCTTGTCCAGACGGTACTCGATCTTACCGGCCTTGGACTCCTGAACCGCCTTGGCGACGTCCATCGAAACGGTGCCCGCCTTGGGGTTCGGCATCAGGCCCTTGGGGCCGAGGATCTTACCGAGGCGGCCGACCACGCCCATCATGTCGGGGGTGGCGATGACCACGTCGAATTCAAAGAAGTTTTCCTTCTGGATGCGCTCCATCAGGTCCTCCGCGCCGACGATGTCCGCGCCGGCAGCCAGCGCTTCGTCAGCCTTGGGGCCCTTGGCGAACACAGCCACGCGCACCTGCTTGCCGGTGCCGTGCGGCAGAACGATCGCGCCGCGCACCTGCTGGTCGGCATGGCGGGAGTCAACGCCCAGCTTGACGTGCAGCTCGACGGTTTCGTCAAACTTCGCCTTCGCGGTCGCAACAACGGTGGAAAGCGCCTCAGCGGGATCGTACAGCTTGGTGCGGTCGATCGTCTTGGCGCTGTCTACATACTTTTTACCTTTATGCACAATAAATCCTCCTTAAGTGGTAATGCGGGAATAGGCTAAACCTAACCCTCCCACTTTGACCGGCGCCTGCATTTTTAGCGCGGTCAAAATCCATTCAGCTTATTTTATTGCTGCGCAATAAATCATGATCCTACGAATGAAAAAACGGGCTTTGCCGCTTTTTCAAGTTATTCCTCGACGGTAATACCCATCGAACGGGCGGTGCCTGCAACCATGCTCATCGCGGCTTCCAAAGAAGCGGCGTTCAGGTCGGGCATTTTGGTCTCGGCAATCTTCTGGCAGTCCGCCTTGGAAAGCTTGGCAACCTTGGTCTTGTTCGGAACGGCCGAGCCGGAATCAATTCCGCAGGCCTTCTTGATCAGGACGGCCGCCGGGGGCGTCTTGGTGATGAAGCTGAACGAACGGTCGGCGTAAACCGTGATGACGACCGGAATCAGCATGCCGGCGTCGTTCTTGGTGCGCTCGTTGAATTCCTTGGTAAAGGCCATGATGTTAACACCGTGCTGGCCGAGGGCCGGGCCTACCGGGGGCGCCGGAGACGCCTTGCCCGCGGGAATCTGGAGCTTGATATAACCTACTACTTTCTGTGCCATAACTGAAAGGTTCCTCCTTCAAAAAATGTGGTGGCTGGCGAACCGCGGGGGCGGTTCTCCCACTTGCCAAACGGAACAGCCTGTTCCGGAAAAATCACTCGTCGAGTGTTTCGACCTGATCGAGCTCAAGCTCGACAGGCGTTTCGCGCCCGAACATGGAAACGACGACGTTTACCTTGTTCTTTTCCGGCTCAAGAGCCGAAACGACGCCGATAAAGCCGGCAAGCGGCCCGTCGATGACGCGCACGCTGTCGTTTACCGCATAGCTTACTTCGATCTCGCGCTTCTCAACGCCCATCGAGGTGATTTCCTCCTCGGTCAGCGGGATCGGCTTGGAGCCGCCGGACTTGTCCTGTCCGACAAAGCCGGTGCAGCCGCGCGTGTTGCGCACGAGGTACCAGGTTTCGTCGGTCATCACCATCTTGACGAGCACGTAGCCCGGGAAGAGCTTGCGCTCGACCTCGCGGCTTTTGCCGTCCTTGACCTCGGTGACCGTTTCGGTCGGGATGTTGACGGCGGTGATCAAGTCGTGCAGCTTGCGGTTTTCGACCGCTTTTTCAATCGAAGAGGCCACTTTGTTTTCGTAGCCGGAGTATGTGTGCACCACATACCATTTTGCAGCGTCTGACATAAATGCCTCCTTTTAGGCGGCGAAGTGCGTGAGCAGAGTCTGGACGCCGAGACCGAACACGATATCGAGAATCCAGATAAAAATGCCGATTACGATGACGCAGGCGATGACGACGAGCGTATTGTTGACCGTCTGCTGCCGGGTGGGCCAGACGATTTTGCGGCATTCGCTTTTCAGTTCGCGGAACCACTTCCCAATACGCGCAAAGAGACCGGGCTTCTTCACTTTGGTTTCTTCAGCCATGAAGCTACTTCCTTTCCCTTACTTCGTCTCGCGGTGCAGCGTGTGCTTCCGGCAGAAACGGCAGTACTTGTTCATTTCCAGACGGTCCGGATCGTTTTTCTTGTTCTTCATTGTGTCATAATTCCTTTGCTTGCACTCCGTGCAGGCGAGCGTAACTTTAACGCGCATAAATAACGGCACCTCCTTCAAAAATTCCGTCCCTTCCCATACCCCTGTGGCACGGGCGCGGGACCATTTGCCTCCCTTTGCCAGTGTTCCGGCCCGCTTTTCGAGACACACGAAAAATGGGCGCAAAAAAAAGAACCTGCATAGGTTCTTACAGTATAGCATGGGGGCGGGGAGCGGTCAAGGATTTTTTGCTAAAAAGTGCTGAATATTTCATTCTTTTGTGCTATACTCAGCTTAACCACAAGATATAGGAGTAAGTGTATGCGTATTTTGGGTATCGACTATGGGGACGCGCGCACCGGCCTTTCGGTTTCCGACCCGACGGGCTTTCTGGCGGGCTCGCCGAGCGTAATCAGCGAATGGAACCGCGAAAAGCTGGTGGACAAGCTGGTTTCGTTCATCGAAAAAGAAAAAATCGAGGAGATCGTGCTCGGCCATCCGAAAAACATGGACGGCACGGTGGGCGAGCGAGCGCGCAAATGCGAGGAGCTGGCCGCGGAGCTGGAGGAGCGGACGGGCGTGCCCGTCGTGCTGTGGGACGAGCGCCGCACGACGGTCGCGGCACACGATATTTTACATCAGGCGGGCAAAAAAAGCAAGCAGCACCGCAAAAACGTCGACGCGGTCGCCGCGACGCTGATTTTGCAGGGGTATTTGGATTTCAAACGAAGAGGGTGAGGGGACCTTTTGCCGCCTAAAGGCGGCGGGGTTTTGCGCGCTGCGGCGCGCGGGGATTTCGCCGCCTGCGGGCGGCGGGGAACGCCGCGCTGCCCGCGCGGGGCC
>JAUNGZ010000006.1 GCA_030524205.1 Eubacteriales bacterium | reverse complement strand
CGAAGACAGCTTATTTAGTATAAGCCCTCTCCTCTACTTTGTCAACTCTTTTTTCGGTTTTTCTGCAAATTTTTCAAGGGCTTGTTAGAAAGTCTTTTTTCTGCTATAATCCTATCTGTCAGAACCCCTACTCATATAAAAGGAGGTGTCGGCTTGCCCATAAAAATAGCCGACAGTCTGCCCGCGCGTGCGATACTCGAAGGCGAGAACATTTTCGTTATGACAGAGCACCGCGCCTTAACGCAGGATATCCGCCCGCTGCGCATCGCCCTTCTCAATTTGATGCCGCTTAAAATTGTAACGGAAACACAGATCCTGCGCTGTCTGTCCAATACGCCCATTCAAATCGAAATTGATCTGATTCAGACCAAGACCTATCGCGGTAAAAACACGCCGGAGGATCACCTGCTCACTTTTTACAAGACCTTTGACGACATCCGCGATAAAAAGTACGACGGCTTTATCATCACAGGCGCGCCGATCGAAAACATGGCGTATGAGGAAGTCGAGTACTGGAACGAACTCACCGAGATCATGGACTGGAGCAAAACGCACGTGCATTCCACGCTGCATATCTGCTGGGGCGCGCAGGCCGGCTTGTATCATCATTACGGCATCCCGAAATATCCGCTTCCCCAAAAGATGTCCGGCATTTTTAGGCATCACGTGCTTTTGCCCAAAGAGCCGCTGATGCGCGGATTTGACGACGTCTTTGCCGCGCCGCATTCCCGCCACACCGAGGTGCGCGCGTCCGATATCCGCAGGGACGACCGTCTCACTCTGCTCGCCGAATCGCATGAAGCGGGCGTGTATATTGTAGAGGCGATGAACGGCCGCCAGATTTTTGTGCTCGGCCACGGTGAATACGATCCGGATACGCTCAAAACCGAGTACGAGCGCGATATGGCCAGAGGCCTCAATCCCGAGGTGCCCAAGCACTATTTCCGAAACGACGACCCGGACAGCGAAGTGCTGGTCACTTGGAAAGCGCACGCCCATCTTTTTTACACCAACTGGGTCAATTATTACGTGTATCAGACGACCCCCTATTCGCTCGACAAAATATAAGAAAAGAAGCGGCCGCACGGCCGCTTCTTTTTATTGCTCTTCTTCCATCCCGATCAGGTGACAGAGCGTCATCAAGCTGTCGGACAAATGCACATTCTCAACCGGTACGCCAAGCCCTTCCAAATGCAGATCCGCGCCGGTGAAATTCCACAGCCCGCGGATGCCGTGGTCGACAAGGCCGTGCGCCGTTTCAGGAGCATAAGCACGCGGCAGCGTCAAAACCGCAACGTCAGGTTTGCGGCGGGTGAGAAAATCAAACAGCGTGTCGCTGCTGCGCACCTCGTGGCCGCCGAATTTTTTGCCGATGATCTCGGGGTTCGCGTCAAACGCGCACAGCAGCTTAAAACCGCTGGCGGCAAAATCAAAGTTGTTCAGCAGGGCGCGGCCCAAGTTGCCCGCGCCGATCAAAACCGCGGTGCGGCCGGACTGCAAACCGAGAATGGCGCCCAGCTCTTCCATCAGCTTATCTACGTTATAGCCGTATCCCTGCTGGCCGAACCCGCCGAAGCAGTTGAAGTCCTGCCGGATCTGCGAAGCGGTCAGCCCCATGCGTTCGGCCAGTGCGCGCGACGAAATACGCTGCACACCTTCCGCCTTCAGTTCGCAGATATTGCGGTAGTATCGCGGCAGACGCTGCACCACCGCCTTTGAGACCTCTTGTTTGCGCTCCACAGGTATTCACCCTCTTTTCTCTTCGTTCGGCCAGCCTTTACAGCTTGGCGATCGTTTCCAAAACGTAGCCCGTAAATTCCTCCGCCGTCGCGCCGGTGTCGCGGCCGGTGATCACGTATTTGCGGTCCTCGACCATGCATATATCAAGCGCGCGGTCAAGCTTGTTCGCCAGCTCGATCTCTCCGATGTGCTCGAGCAGCATGACTGACGCGCGCAGCACGCTCGACGGGTCGGCGTACTTGGCGCGGCCTTCCTGCACCATGCGCGGCGCGGAGCCGTGGATGGCCTCGAACATCGCGTAGCGCTTGCCGATATTGGCCGAGCCCGCCGTGCCGACGCCGCCCTGAATCTCGGCGGCCTCGTCGGTGATGATGTCGCCGTACAGGTTGGGCAGAACAACCACCTTGAAATCGCGGCGGCGCTTGTCGTCCAAGAGCTTGGCGGTCATGATGTCGATGTACCAGTCGTCGAACACGACGTCCGGATACTCGGCGGCGACCTTTTGACAGGTGTCGAGGAACTTGCCGTCGGTCGTCTTGATGATATTGGCCTTGGTCACGCAGGAGACGCGGTTTTTGCCGGTCTTGGCGGCGTAATCGAACGCGAGACGCGCAATGCGCTCGCAGCCCTGCGAAGTGGCGACCGTGAAGTCGATAAACAGGTCGTCGTCAATCTGCACGCCCTGCGAGCCGACGGCGTAGCCGCCCTCGGTGTTTTCGCGGTAGAAGGTCCAGTCGATGCCAAGCTCGGGCACCTTGACCGGGCGGACGTTGGCGAACAGATCGAGGGCCTTGCGCATCGCCACGTTGGCGGATTCGACGTTCGGCCACGGGTCGCCCTTGCGCGGAGTCGTGGTCGGCCCCTTGAGGATGACGTGGCACTTTTTCAGCTCCTCGAGCGTGTCGGGCGGGATCGCGCAGCCCAGCTCGGCGCGGCGCTCGATGGTCAAGCCGTCGATCGTGCGGAACTCCACCTTGCCCGCTTTCACCTTATCCGCGAGCAGCACTTCGAGCGCGTGCTGCGCCATGCCGGTGATCATCGGGCCGATGCCGTCGCCCCCGCACACGCCGATGACGAGCTTGTCTAATTTAGAATAATCAATAAAGTCGTCCTGCGCCTTCATATCGGCGATGCGCTTGCGCTGGCTTTCGACGACCGCTTCAAACTTCTCCAGAATCTTCTGGTCGATAGACATATGTACGTCCTCCCAAATACCATTGATATTATTTTAACAAGTTTTTAATGTCCTGTCAAGAAAACAAGTCAGAGAGGGCGAAAAAACGTCCTCTCTGACTGTTCTAAAGCGCTGCTTGGCTTTACCGCGCCTGCTGCTTGGCAAAGTTGAGCGTACCGCCTGCGATCAGCGCGTTCCGCTGGCGCTCGGACACCTCGCAGTCAGCCTTAAAGGTTCTGCCGCCGCACACGACGGTGACCTGCGCGCCGGTTTTCACTTCCTCGAGCACGTTGGGCAGCGAGATATCGTCAAGCAGGTTTACCGCGTCGTAATCCGCCGAATCGGCGAAGGTCAGCGGCAGGATGCCGGAGTTTACCAGATTTGCCTTGTGGATGCGTGCAAACGACTTGCACAGCACGGCCTTAACGCCGAGGTACAGCGGCACGAGCGCCGCGTGCTCGCGCGACGAGCCCTGCCCGTAGTTCGTGCCGCCGATGATCACGCCGCCGCCCTGCTCCTTGCAGCGCGCCGGGAATTCCGGATCGACGTTGATGAAGCAGTAGTTCGCGTAATGCGGCACATTCGAGCGGTACGGCAGCAGCTTTGCGCCCGCCGGCAGGATGTGGTCGGTTGTGATATTGTCCTCGGTCTTGAGGACGATTTTGCCGCTGTACGAAGCCTCGAGCGCTTTGCCCAGCGGGAAGGGCTTGATATTGGGACCGCGCACGACCTCGACCGAGGACGGGTCGGCGGCGGGTTTAACGATCAGATTGTCGTTTATGTCAAAGTGTTCGGGCATCTTGATCTCGGGCATTTCGCCAAGAGAGGTGCGCGGGTCGGTCAGCACGCCGGTCAGCGCGCTGACGGCTGCGGTTTCGGGCGAAACGAGATAGATCTTCGCGTCCTGCGTGCCCGAGCGCCCCTCAAAGTTGCGGTTGAAGGTGCGCAGCGAAACGCCGCCCGACTCCGGGCTTTGCCCCATACCGATGCAGGGGCCGCAGGCGCACTCGAGAATACGCGCGCCCGCGCCGATGATATCCGACAGTGCGCCGTTCTTTGCCAGCATGTCGAGCACCTGCTTGGAGCCCGGGCTGATGGTCAGCGACACGTCGGGGTGGACGGTCTTGCCCTTCAGGATGGCGGCGACCTTCATCATGTCCAGATAGGACGAGTTGGTACACGAGCCGATGCAGCACTGGTTTACCTTGATCGGCCCGATCTCGCACACCTTCTGCACATTGTCGGGCATGTGAGGCTTGGCCGCCTGCGGCTCGAGCATGTCGAGGTCGACGGTGTATTCTTCGTCGTACTGGGCGTCCGGGTCGGAGGACAGCGGCACCCAAACGTCGCCGCGTCCCTGCGCTTCGAGAAACGCCTTGGTCACCTCGTCGGAGGGGAAAATCGAGGTCGTCGCGCCCAGCTCGGCGCCCATGTTGGTGATGGTCGCGCGCTCGGGCACGGACAGGTTTTTAACGCCCTCGCCCACGTATTCGACGATCTTGCCAACACCGCCCTTGACGGTCATCTGGCGCAGCACGTCGAGGATGATGTCCTTGGCGGACACCCACGGGCGCAGCTTGCCGTTTAAGTACACCTTGACCATTTTGGGCGTCGGGATGTAGTACGCGCCGCCGCCCATCGCGACCGCGACGTCCAGCCCGCCCGCGCCGAAGGCGAGCATGCCGATGCCGCCGCCCGTCGGCGTGTGGCTGTCCGAGCCGATCAGCGTTTTGCCCGGCGCGCCGAAGCGCTCCAGATGCACCTGATGGCAGATGCCGTTGCCGGCCTTCGAGTAGTAGATGCCGTGCTTACCCGCGACCGAGCCGATATATTTGTGGTCGTCCGCATTTTCAAAGCCCGACTGCAGGGTATTATGGTCGATATAGGCGACCGAGCGTTCGGTTTTAACCTGATCGACGCCCATCGCCTCAAACTGGAGATAAGCCATCGTGCCTGTCGCGTCCTGCGTCAGCGTCTGGTCGATCTTGAGGCCGATCTCCTGCCCCACGACCATTTCGCCGTCCACCAGATGCGCTTTCAGGATCTTCTGCGCAATTGTCATACCCATACTTGTTTCTTCGCTCCTTTGCATTCCCGCGCGGCGCTCTTGCACACGCCGCGCCCCGCCGATGCACGGCGGTTATGTTGCGGCTTCCACAGCCTTCTCCACGGCGCGCCGGGCGCGCCGTGCCCCAAAACAAAACAGAAGCGGCCTTTGCAGCCGCAAAAACCACTTCTATTTTACCGCATAACCGCACTTTTGAAAAGCCCTTTTCGGTTATCTCTTTTCACAAATATTCTCGCCGATCCCGGCGGTGGCAAATGCATTTTGCAGGGTTGTGCCGGTATTTCCTGCAAGAAATTCATAATACGCCTGACTGCCGATCATCGCGGCGTTATCCCCGCAGAGCGACAGGGGCGGCAGATATAGCGCCGCGCCCGTGCGTTCCGCCATGTCCTGCAGGGCCGCGCGCAAAAAGGAATTGGCCGCGACGCCGCCCGCGCAAACCACCCGCGCCGCACCGGTTTCCCGCACCGCCGCTTCGAGGCGCGGCACAAGCGTCTGCACGACCGCCGCGCAGAACGAAGCCGCAAGGCCCTCCCGGTCGAGCGGCTCACCCTTCTGCTCGGCGTTGTGCGCCAAATTGATGACCGCCGTTTTGAGGCCGGAAAACGAAAAGTCCAGCGGCGCGTCCTTGATGTGCGAATCAGGCAGCTTGTACCGCTTTGGGTCGCCGCCCTGCGCGAGCTTGTCGATCTTCGGCCCGCCGGGATAGCCCACGCCGAGCACGCGCGCGACCTTATCGAACGCCTCGCCCGCCGCGTCGTCCCGCGTGCCGCCGAGAATCTCAAAATCCGTGTAATCCCGCACGAGCACGATCTCGCTGTGTCCGCCGGACGCGATCAGCGTCAAAAACGGCGGCTTCAAATCGGGGTACGCGAGATAAACGGCCGCGATATGCCCCCGGATATGGTGCACCGGAATAAACGGCTTTTGCAGCGCGAACGCCAGCGCCTTGCCGAAATTCGCGCCGACCAGCAGCGCGCCGATCAGTCCGGGCGCGCAGGTCGCGGCGACCGCGTCCACCTCGGTCTTTTGAAGCCCCGCGTCCGCGAGCGCCCGCTCGGTCACGCGCACGACCGCTTCCATATGCCCGCGCGACGCGATTTCGGGCACGACGCCGCCGTACAGCGCGTGCGTGTCGATCTGCGTGTCGACCACGCTCGACAGTATGTTCCGTCCGTCCTCGATCACGGCCGCGGCCGTCTCGTCGCAGGAGGACTCAATGCTTAAAATCTTCATATTTTCCCCTTTTACCGCATCGTCCCGTCTGAAACCGTCTTTTCCATGCAGACGCAGATTTCATCCCCGATAAAATCCCCGTAGTTGGGCACCAGACGGTAGCCCTGCCTTTCGTAAAACGAGATCGCCTCGGGCATGTCCGCGCCGGTTTCCAGCACGGCGCGGTGGCAGCCGCTCGCGGCTGCGTGGTCTTCCAGCATTTGCACGACCTTGCCCGCCGCGCCCTGCCGGCGGTACGCAGGACGCACGTACATCCGCTTGATCTCAGCCGTGACCGGGTCGAACGCGCGCCAGCAGCCGCAGCCGGCGGGCTTGCCGTCTATGTACGCGACGACGGCGCAGGCCATGCCGGACAAATCGTGATAGGCTTTGTATTTTTCCGCCGTTTCGCCCCAGCCCGCGTGGAAAAACACGTCCAGCTCGGCGACCAGCGACAGCAGATCGTTGTCGTCTACTTCAACGAATTTCAGTTCCATCCTCGTGCTCCTTCAAAAAAAGCGTCATCAGCACGGCGTCCTCCGCCGGGCTGGTATAAAAGCCGCGTCTTATCCCGACCGGGACGAAGCCCTCGCCCCGATACAGCGCGATCGCGGGCGCGTTCGACACGCGCGCCTCGAGCGTGACGAACGCAAGCCCCCGCGCCTTCGCGTGTGAGGCGAACGCTCTCACCAGCGCCCGGCCCACGCCCTGCCTGCGCCAGCCGGGCGATACGGCGACGTTGGTCACATACCCCTCGTCCAGCACGGTTTGGCAGCCGATATAGCCGACCGCCGCGCCTTCGCGCTCCGCGACCAGAAAAATGCCTTTACCCAACTCTTCGCGCAGCGCCTCTTCGCTCCATGGCGCGTGAAAGCACGCCCTTTCGATGGCCGCCAGCGGCGCGATATGGCGCTCCTCCATCGGCACGATCCACAGGCCGTTCACTTTCCCAGCTCTCCGTCGGGGCCGCCGAGTTGTGTGATGACACTTTTCGCCGCCCGGTCGATTTCTGCCGCGGCGCGGCGGTAGGTTTCCAGATCGCCGCCGAAGGGATCGGAAATATCCGTCGGCAGCAGGGTGAAAATCTTGTCCCTGCAGTCCGGGAATCGCTCGCACAGCGTATCGTAATGCGCGCCCGTCATGCAGACCAAATACTTTGCGCCGCGCGCCATTTCAGGCGTCAGCAGGCGCGAACGGTGCCGCGACAGGTCGGCGCCCAGCTCCTTTGCCGCTGTCTGCGCGTTTTGCGACGCGGGCAGCCCGTCCTGCGTAAACAGGCCGGCGGACACGGCGGTCAGTCCCGTTTTTTCCTCCCCGCCGTGGCTGCGGAACAGCCCCTCGGCCATCGGCGAGCGGCAGGTATTTCCCGTGCAGATAAAAATGATTTCGTTCATATGCGTTGCTTCCTCCCGGTCAAAAGCCGCTGTCTCCAATCACTTGGCGTCGTACCAGCTGCGCCCGGCCTTCGCCTCGGCCACGAGCGGCGCGTCCATCGGGAACGCGGCCTCCATCTCCTCGGTCAGCAAGCGAATGGCGAGCTCTTGCTCCTCCACCGGCGCTTCGAGGATCAGTTCGTCGTGCACCTGCAAAATCAGGCGGCTTTGCAGGCCCTCGCGTTCCAGCCGGTCTCGCACGCGCACCATGGCGATCTTGATGATGTCGGCGGCCGTGCCTTGAATCGGCGTGTTCATCGCCACGCGCTCGCCGAACGAGCGGATGTTAAAGTTCTTGCTTTGCAGCTCGGGCAGCGCGCGGCGGCGGCCGAACAGCGTTTCGACATAGCCCTTTTCCTTGGCGCTCGCCTTGATCTCGTCCATATATTTGTGCACGCCCGGATACGTTTCCAGATACGCCTTGATAAACTCGCCCGCTTCCTTGCGCGACACGCCGATATCCTGCGCGAGCGAAAAATCCGAAATGCCGTAAACAATGCCGAAATTGACCGCCTTGCACGACGAGCGCATCTGCGGCGTGACCTCGCCGATCGGCACATGATACACCTTGGCGGCGGTCGCGGCGTGGATGTCCTGCCCGGCGCGGAAGGCCTCGATCATGTGCTTATCCTGCGAAATATGCGCCAAAACGCGCAGCTCGATCTGCGAATAGTCCGCGTCGATCAGCACGTGGTTCTCGTCCGGCGCGACGAACATGCGCCGCAATTCGCGCCCCAGCTCGGTGCGCACCGGGATATTCTGCAAATTGGGGTCGGTCGAGGACAGGCGGCCGGTCGCCGTGACCGTCTGCTGGAAATGCGTGTGGATGCGGCCGTCCCGCGGGCTGATCACCTTGAGCAGGCCGTCCACATACGTGCTTTTGAGCTTGGTAAGCTGGCGGTATTCCAAAATCGCGGGTACGACCGGATGCAGCCCAGCCAGCTTTTCAAGCACGTCGACATTGGTCGAATAGCCCGTCTTTGTCTTTTTCTGCGACGGCAGTCCCAGCTTATCGAACAGCACCTCGCCAAGCTGCTTGGGCGAATTGATATTGAATTCGCCGCCCGCGTCCTCGTAAATCTGCCCCACCAGCTCCGCGATGCGCTTATCAAGCGTTTCGCCGAACAGCCGGAGCTGATCGGGCGCGACCGCGCAGCCGAGCGTTTCCATCTCGGCTAAAATGTGCATCAGCGGCAGCTCAATCTCAAAATACAGCTTGTGCATACCAAGCTCCTCCAGCTTGGCGGAGGCCTCCTCGTAGATCGCGCGAACCGCGCCGAGGTGCGCGGCGCAGAGCCGCACGGTCTGCTCCTGCCCGCCGAGCGGCGACACCGCGGCGGGATCGTCCAGATCGAGCGGCTGCAGATCGGTATTGCAGTACGCCAGCGCCGCGCGAGGCAGGTCGTAGCCCGACTGCGTCGGGTCGAGCAGATAGGCGGCCAGACAGGTGTCAAACGCAATGC
Organism: Eubacteriales bacterium; assembly: GCA_030524205.1. Lineage (GTDB taxonomy): Bacteria > Bacillota > Clostridia > Oscillospirales > Butyricicoccaceae > Agathobaculum. The sequence continues at coordinate 91,719 of JAUNGZ010000006.1, read as the reverse complement.
CCGCCGGCTCAATGCCGCGCGCCAGCAGCGCCGCGGCGGCCGGCTTCGCGTCATGCAGCACCAGCTCGACCGAGCCGTCGAACAGGCGGCGCAGCAGCGCGTCCCAGTCGGCTTCTGAAAAATCATCGCCGAACAGCACGTTCGCCGTATCCCCGTCGAGCAGGCACAGCGCGCCGAGCGTCTCGGGCACAAGCGCGAACACGCGGTCGGCCGCGGTCAGCGCGTCGAGCAGCGCGAACGCCTCAGCCGCGGACGCGAGCCGCTGCGCGGAGACGCTGGGCAGCTTGGGCGCGGCGGTTTCGCCGGACAGTCCCAGCTTTTTGATAAAATTCTTAAATTCCAGCCGCGTCAGCAGCTCGTACAGCGCGGTCTCGTCGATGAATTCATCCGGCAGGTTTTTTACGTCCAGTTCGACCGGCGCCTGCCGGTCGATCGTCGCCAGCCAATAGCTGTCCCGCGCGGACTGCTCGCCCGCGCGCAGCTTTTCCCGCGCGCCCTTTTTGATGCGCTCGTCCTCCAAATTCTCATACACGCCGTCCAGCGTGCCGAAATCATGCAGCAGCTGCATCGCCGTTTTTTCCCCGACGCCGGGCACGCCCGGGATATTGTCCGAAGAATCGCCCATCAGCGCCTTGAGATCGATCAGGCGGATCGGGTCAAACCCGTATTTTTCCCGGAATTTTTCGGTATCATAGGTTTCATAGGTGGTCTGCCCCATCTTGGTCGAGACCAAACGGACGGTCGTGCCGCCGCCGATCAGCTGCAAGCTGTCCCGGTCGCCGGTAACGACGACGCAGCTGTCTCCGTTTTCGTCCGCCACGCGGCTGATCGTGCCAAGCAGGTCGTCGGCCTCGTAGCCCGGCAGCTCCATGCGTATCAGGCCCATCGCGTCGAGCACTTCCTTAAGCACGGGAAGCTGCGCGGCGAGTTCGTCCGGCATGCCCTTGCGCGTCGCTTTATAGCTGTCAAATTTTAAATGGCGAAACGTCTTTTCGCGCACGTCAAAGCATACGATTGTGCGCTCGGGCTTTTCGTCCTCCTGCAATTTAAACAGCGTCGCCAAAAAACCATAAACCGCGTTGGTGGGCAGCCCCTCGTGGTTGGAGAGCTGGCGGATACCGTAAAACGCGCGGTTTAAGATGCTGTTGCCGTCGATCACCATGATTTTCATCGAAGCATTCCTCATAATTCAACAAATTTTTCTTATGCTATATTATATCCTATTGCCGAGACAATTTCCAGACAAAATAAGGGACGGAGCTTGCGCCCCGTCCCCGCATCAAATTTTGTTACGAACCAAACCGCATTTGCAGACGAAGCCGGTCTGCGATCATAGAGATAAACTCCGAGTTGGTCGGCTTGCCCTTGACGCCCGAAACCGTGTAGCCGAAATAGTTTTGCAGCGTTTCAATATCGCCTCGGTCCCACGCAACCTCAATCGCGTGGCGGATGGCCCGTTCAACGCGCGACGAGGTGGTCTTGAATTTTTTCGCAATCGACGGATACAGAACCTTGGTGATCGCGCTTACCGACTCCATATCCTCAACCGCCATCATGATCGCCTCACGCAGATACTGATAGCCCTTAATATGCGCGGGCACGCCCACCTGATGGATGACCTCAGTTACACGGACCTCGAGCGCCACCGATTCCCCCGGCTTCTCCGCCTCCTGCTTGCCCGCTTTCCACATGCGGATGCGCTCGCACACCGCGTCCGCATCCATCGGCTTGCGCAGGAACATGTCGACGCCAAGCGCGGTGCATTCCGCCCCGGCCTGCGGGCTGGCAAAAGCCGAAAGCACGACGGTAGCCGGCGCTTTCCCTTCCTGCGCGCGCAGCTTGCTGAGTACCATAATCCCATCCATTACCGGCAGCACCAAGTCGATAATGAAAAGATCAGGCTTCAGTTCGCTCACCGCCGCAAGCGCCTTTGCGCCGTCCTCCGCGATTCCGGCCAGCTCCATATCCTCCGCTTTTTCGATCGCTTCCGCCATGCGCGCGCAGAATTCGCTGTCGTCATCCGCGAGTAAAACTCGAATCTTCTGTTCCATGTTGTCAATACCAGCCTTCCGACAAATTATTGTTCTTTTTCTTTACTACCCTTAATTTACCATATACTTCCATATTTTTCAAGTCTTTTGTCGGAAAAACCGGATTTTTTCCTCGCGTGCTTTCGGCAGTATACCACAAAAACTGCCAAAACGCCAGTGTTTCAGCCTTAATTCGTCATTTCCTCCAGCATGCGCTGGATGCCGATCGCGTAACCACAGGTCGGATCATTTACCAGCACATGCGTGACCGCGCCGATGATTTTACCATTTTGCAGCACCGGGCTGCCGCTCATGCCCTGCACGATGCCGCCGGTCTGGTCAAGCAGCGCTTGGTCGGTCACGCGGAGCATCATGCCGCGGCCGTACTCATCGTCCGCCGGATACACCTTGACGACCTGCACCTGATAGCGCTCGACCGTGTCGCCCGAGACGTTTGCCAAAATTTCCGCGTCGCCCACCTGCACTTCATCAGCCGATGCGACCGGCACCGACTCAAGCGACGCGTACAGGCTGCTGTCGGTCAGCGTGCCGAAGATACCGCTGTCGGTATTTTCACGCACCGAACCGATATCGCTGTCCGCAGCAAACTCACCCTGCAAGGCGCCGGGCTCGCCCACCTTGCCCTTCTGCACCGAGCCGACCACGGAATAAAGCACGCTGCCCTCCTTCAGCGGCATCAGCACGCCGGTTTCGCTGTCGCAGATGCCGTGTCCGAGCGAACCGAACGCGCCCGTTTCCGGGTCGACATAGGTCAGCGTGCCGATGCCCGCCATGCTGTCGCGCGCCAAAACGCCGATGCGGAACACGCCCTTTTCATCCGCCATCGGCTTAGCGGTCAGCGTTTGGCTGCCGCCGTCGCGCACGATTTCGAGCGATACCGGCTGCCCCGCTGAAAGCGCGATCTGTTTTTGCAGGCTGTCGTTTGAATCGATCTCCGTCCCGTTCACCTTGGTGATCATGTCGCCTTCGGCCACGCCCGCGTCGCGCGCCGGACAGGCCGGTCCGTCCGGCGTCTGCACCTCGTTCAGGCGCACAACGAGCACGCCTTGGGCGCTCATTTTGATGCCCACGGTGTGACCGATCGGGATCAGCGAAGTGATCTCGGCGGCCTGCGCGGAAAACAGCATTGTCAGGAGCAGCGCTAAGGATATTGCGATTTTTTTCGTTTTGCTTTGATGCACGTTTTCTCACCTCCACATTTACTATGCCGCTTTGCAGAGGAAAACGAACTGTGAACCTTTGCTATTCCTTTGCGATTATTGGAGGGTTTATAAGTCCTTGTGTCTGGTAAGGTTTTCTAAAACGAAAAAGCGGCGGTTTTCCCGAAATCCTTGGGGAAAACCGCCGTTTTCGGAAAAAACTTCATTTTTTAAGGGCGGCACGCTGCTTACGCCCGCATCCGCGCAGGGCGCGCCGGAACGCGGCGCAGGCCGCTTTGTCCAAGCTTCTTCATAATGAAAAGAGCCGCATTGCCGCGGCTCTTTTCCAGTATTTTAATTCTTACTTCGCTTCGGAAACGGCAGGCGCTTGTTTCTGCTTGGCAGTAAACGCGCTGTCCACCGCCTTGCTGACGATGCAGCCCACCGCGCCGCAGATCAGCGCTTCCACCAACCCTTGCACTCCGACGAGCGCGAGCACAAAGGCGATCGGATTGGCCGCTCCGGTCGTGGCCACCAAGCCCTGCACATAATCGCAGCCGAAGAATAGCAGCACAATGAAGCCCATGTAGAACAGCGTGTTCAGCAGCGGCGCGCTGACCGCGCCGACCGCATAGCTGACAACGCCGCGCTTATCCACCTTGCGGGCCGCCCGGAACACAAGGCCGCAAAAAAAGCCCGCGAGCACGCGCCCCACAACGCTAACCACAAAATAGCCCGCCGGGCTTGCCATAAGCAATGCCGCGCCCATCGCGGAGCCGCCGGTCAGCGCGTTGCCAAAACTGGTTAGGCCGAAAACCAGACCCAAAACCGCGCCCGCGCCCGGCCCCATCAGAATTGCGCCAATGCCCATCGGCACCGTCAGGAACGATGCATTGAGCGGCCCCACGCGCAGATATCCCAGCGGGGTGTACGCCATAATCAGCGTAATGGCGGTGAGCAGCGCCAGCTCCGTCATGAAGCGAATGTTGATTTTTCCCTTTTTCATGTTTTTCCTCCCGCTCCCGTCTCCTCTTCAGAGTACAGGGCTTATTTTGGCAATCGCGCGGTCAGGTCCGGTTCCGTTTCCAGATCAGATGCAGCCCGTCGAGCACAAGGTTTTTGTCGTACTCATGCGGCACGCGCAAATGCGGCGCGACCAGCGGCGCTGCGCCGCCCGTGACGACCACATACGGCGTCTGTCCGAGCGCTTCTGCAAAGCGCTCGATCATGCCGTCGACCATGGCCGCCGCGCCGTACACCGCGCCGACGCGCATCGCGTCCGCCGTGTTGCGGGCCAGCACGCCGCCGTCCGCCCCGTCGATCGCAACCGCGGGCAGCTGCGCCGCCTGCTCGCGCAAGGCGGCGAGGGACAGCCGCACGCCCGCCGTAATCGCCGAACCGACCAGCGCGCCCGTCTCGTCGAGCACGGTGAACGTCGTCGCCGTGCCGAGGCTGACGGCCACACAGGGCAGCCGGCCCTTCGCGCGGGCCGCGACCGCGCCCGCGACGCGGTCCGAGCCGACCTGCCGCGGCTGCTCCGACCGGATATTGAGGCGGGTCTTAACGCCGCTCGACACCTCGATCACGTCATTGACGCCCAGCAGACGAAGCGCGCACTCCAGAACCGGCGTCATCGCCGGCACGACCGAGCTGACGACCGCGCCCTCGATCCGTTTTGCCTCCACGCCGTGCAGGCCAAAAATCTGCTGCAGCGAATACGCATAGAAATCCCCGGTCTGCTTGGGCTCGGTTGCGATGGAAGCGACAAAAACCTGCTCGTCTTCCTCATAACCGCCAAGCAGCACGTGGCTGTTTCCTGCATTCACCGCGATCAGCATGTTCGGAACCTCTTTCCCGGCATATTGCCAAGGACATTATACGGCATACCCGCCCGCTTTTCAAGCTTTATTTCGGCAGCATAAAGGGCGCCGACAGTGCGACCCAGAGCGCCGCGTACTTTGGGCACACCTGACCGTGGATATTGCCCTTTTCCTGCGAATAATCCCAAACGCCCATGCGGTATCTGCGGTTGACCGTGCAGCCGACCACGTATTCGGCCGCCGTGATGCACGCCGCGCCGCACAGACAGCGCGCGAGCGGCCCTTCCTCGCGCACGCGCGCACGCAGCCGTCCAAGGCCGACCAGCACCGCGCCGCCCGTCAGCGCCATTGTCCAATGCGTGTAGCCGCGCCATAAAATTTCCAGCATCGAATAGCCGCCCGCGCCCAAAAGAAAAAGTCCCGCGGTTTGTTTCTTCATAACATCACCCGGGACTTAGTCTTTCATCCGTCCGCGCCTTTTATGCGGCCAGCGTCTCGATCAGCGCGTCCTGCCCATCCGGGCGCAGCCAGCGCTGCTCCAGCACGAACGGATCCTGCTCCCGCGCGCGCACGCGCCGCCGCGTTCCGTCGGGCGCCTGCCGTGTTACCGCGGGATTTTCCGGCGTTTCGTAAACGCGGCTGATATAAAAAACTGCGCCGTCCCGCACGCCGATCTCATCGTAAAACACCTGCTTGACACGCGCGGGCCAGCCGTCGGTCGCGCACCTGCCGTCGCCGCGCACCAGCTCCGTCTGCCCGCCGCCGATCGGTTTGCAATAGATGGAACAGGTGCGCGCCGCATGGTCGATAAAATAAATTTTATTTTGGTAAAATACCGCGCTTGACGCATCGGGCACAACGGTGTCATATTCGCCGGTAGCCGGATCGACCCGCCACACCGCGCAGGCCTGCGCGCAGCCGCCCTCCAGCGGCTTGACGAACGAATACGTTTCGCCCCGGTAAACGCACTGCTGCGTCCGTCCGTTGACCGCGGCCGCGGCCTCCGGCTGCCGTCCCAGTCCCATCGACACAAGAAGCGCGGCAGAGAAAACCGCCATGACCAGCGTGCGTCCCGCCTTTTTCATGTCCTCATCTCCTCCGCGCAGGCGGCGAGCGCCGCCGCGAAGTCCCCTTCGACGATTTTTGCCGCGCAGGACAGCATCAGGTTGAGCGGCAGGCCCCAGTTTTCGACCGCAAAGCCAGCCGCATCCCGCTCGCCCATCTTTTCCCGCATGGTACGCACGTCGGACACATAGCCGTACACTGCTTTGCCCTTGGCAAACGCATAGCCGACCTCAAAGCAAGTGCCGCTGTCCGGTTCGTCGCCCCGGAAGGGGTCGAGGTTCGCGATCACGACATCGGCGCGGTCGATCAGCGCACAGTTGCCCTCAAAAATCGCGGGCGCGGTATCGGCCTCATTGTCGAACGGATAAAGGCCCGCAAAGCCTTTTTCGGCGCACATCAGCTTCATTTTCACGCCGCGCTGCACGGCGTCGGGCGCGAACACGTCAAAGCCCGCGAGGTAGATTTGTTTCATCTTTTCCCCTCCGTTTCCATTGCGCGCGCAGTGCTTTCACCGCGCTGTCGATCAGCCAGCCGAGCAGCACGGAGCCGAGCAGCGCCGCCGCTGTGAGAATGATGTAAAACCGCGGCAGCTGCATGCCGCTCCAATGCGCATCGAGAAACATAGATGCTTTCGTCAGAATCAGCACGTGCGCCAGATATGCTTCATACGAATGTGCGCCGACAAACGCGCATAAGCGCGCAAATCCGTCCCAGCCGGCGAGCCGCCGCGCGCACTCATACCAAAAAAGAAGACCGCACAGCGTAAAGAGGGCGTAATCCGGGTTGAGAAAGCCGACGCGGGAAAAATTAACCGCCCCTTGCTCGACCGCGCCGCGCACGCTCCAATACGCCGCCCAAACGACCGAACCGCCGTAAATCAGCCCGGTTAAGGGAAACAGGCGCTTTGTCCAATGGGAAAACCGTTCGCGGCACGCGCCGCACAACACGCCGAGCGCAAAGAACCCGATCCAAGACAGAAACACGAGCGAGCGGTGACGGTAGAATACCGCCCCGGCAAGCCCGCCGCCGTCCCAATGCGGCGTGACGCCGAGATACAGCAGCCAAAGCAGCAGGAGCACCGCCATCGCGGCCACCGGGTGTGCGCCGGCTTGTTTTTTCACCCAGAAAAACACAGGCGTAAGCACGACGAACTGCAATATCATCACGACGTACCACAGATGATAGCCGCCCTCGCCCAGCAGCAGACTGCGCAGCAGCGCGCGCGGCCCAATCGGCCGCTCCATGAACCGCATATAAATGACCGTCCATACCGCATAGGGCAGAGCCAGCTCGAACAGCCGCTTTTTCAGGTAAGCGCCGTAACGCACCCCCTGTGGGTTCGCATAAAAAAGCGAGCAGCCAAACAGGAACACGAACATCGGCACCGCGAAGCGGAGCGGTTCAAACGCCGCGGCGCAGAACGCCTGCCCCGCCGGTCCGAGCCCGCTCCGCTGCGCGCACGCCCCCAGCAGATGCTGCAAAACAACGGCGGCAAAGGCCATGGAACGCAGCACGTCCCACTCGCGCACACGGCTGCGGCGCAGGGGCGCGCGCACCGCCCTTGCCTCTTCTCCCTCCACGCCGATCCCCCCATATTTTGTCGTTTTTTGTATTGTAGCACATCTATGCGCAAAGGAAAAGGGCGGATCGCTCCGCCCTTTTGAAAAAACCTTATTTACAGTCTTGCCTCCAGCTCCTTGCGGCGCTCCTCAAACCCCGGCTTGCCAAGCAGGGCGAACATGTTCTTCTTATAGGCCTCGACGCCCGGCTGATTAAACGGGTTAACGCCCAGCAGATAGCCCGAAATGCCGCAGGCCTTTTCAAAGAAGTACACCAGATAGCCGAAATGCCACGCGTCGGCCTTGTCGATCTCGACGAGGATGTTCGGCGTGCCGCCGTCCATATGCGCCATCAGCGTGCCCTGATAGGCCTTCGAATTGACGAACTGCACGCTCTTGCCCGCCAGATAATTGAGGCCGTCGATATCCTCGGCCGCCTGCTCGATATAGCTTTCCGAGCGCGGCTCGCGCACCCAGACGACGGTCTCAAACATGCTGCGCGTACCGTCCTGAATAAACTGTCCGATCGAGTGCAGGTCGGTCGAGAAATTCGCGGAGGTCGCGAAGATGCCCTTGTGATCCTTGCCTTCGGATTCGTCAAACAGCTGCTTGAACCACTCGCCCAGCATGACGAGCGACGGCTCGTAGTTGACGAGAATTTCCATGCCCTTGCCCTTGCGGTACAGGATATTGCGCAGGGCGGCATATTTGGCGCAGTCGTGCTCAACGCCGGAGGCAAAGGCCCGCCGCGCGTCCGCCGCACCGGCCATCGCCGCGTCGATATCGACGCCCGCCGCCGCCATCGGCAGCAGGCCGACGGCCGTCAGCACCGAAAAGCGCCCGCCGACATCGTCCGGCACAACGAAGGTTTCGTAACCCTCGTCGTCCGCCAGCTTTTTCAGCGCGCCGCGCGCCTTGTCGGTCGTGGCGAAGATGCGGTCCTTCGCGCCCGCCTTGCCGTACTTCTCCTCGATCAGCTTTTTGAAGATGCGGAACGCGATAGCCGGCTCGGTCGTCGTGCCCGATTTGGAGATGACGTTGATGCCGAAATCACGCTCGCCGATAATTTTGACGATGTCGTTCAAATATGACGAGGAGATATTGTTGCCCACGAAATAAACCTCCGGAATCCCCTCCGGACGGACGCCGTTGTACATCTGGCCGTTCACAAACTCGATCGCGGCGCGCGCGCCGAGATAGGAACCGCCGATGCCGATGACGACCAGCACCTCGCAGGTCTGCTGGATTTTCTTCGCCGCCTGCTTGATGCGGGCGAATTCCTCCTTGTCATACGCCTCGGGCAGATCGACCCAGCCCAGATAATCGTTGCCCGCGCCCGAGCCGGCGTGCAACACGTCCTGCGCCGCCTGTACCAGCGGGGCCATATTTTGCAGCTCTTCCTCCCCTACAAAGCCGGTAAGGCCCGTCAGTTTGAGTTCCATTGCCATGTTTTATTTCCCCTTCCTGATAATTCTAACTCTCTCTTCAATAGTATACCATATGCGCCGCAAATGGCAAGCATTTTGTTTACATCCTACAAATATCTCCTATTTTCCACAAACAATACAGCATTTTTGCACAGTTTTTCCTCTGCGTTTGCTGCAAAAAAGCCGTCTTTCCATTTGAAAGACGGCTTTTTGATCAATAAATCGGGAAATTTGCGCAAATATCGCACACGTTGCGGCGGATGGAATCGGCCTTGTTCTCAAAATCGGTAGCGGCCTGCCAGACGAACTCGGCGATATGCAGCATTTCAGGCTCTCCGAAGCCGCGCGAGGTGACGGCGGGCGTACCGATGCGCTGGCCGGAGGTGACAAACGGGCTTTCCGGATCGTTCGGGATCGCGTTCTTGTTGGCGGTGATATACACCTCGTCCAGACGGTGCTGCATTTCCTTGCCGGTCACGCCGGTTTTGCGCAGGTCAACCAGCATCAGATGGTTGTCCGTACCGCCGGAAACCAGATCGAAGCCCTGCTTCATCAGCGCGTCGGCCAGCACCTTGGCGTTGGTCACGACCTGCTTCTGGTAAGCCACAAACTCGGGCTTCAGCGCTTCGCCGAAGCACACGGCCTTGGCCGCGATCACGTGCATGAGCGGGCCGCCCTGCGTGCCGGGGAAAATCGCCTTGTTGAACTTCTTGCCGAGCTCCTCGTTGTTGGACAGGATGACGCCGCCGCGGGGGCCGCGCAGAGTTTTATGCGTCGTCGTGGTGACCACGTCGGCATACGGCAGCGGGTTCATGTGCAGGCCGGCCGCGACCAGACCCGCGATATGCGCCATATCAACAAACAGGTACGCGCCGACCTCGTGCGCGATCTCGGCAAACTTGGCAAAGTCGATCGCGCGCGGATACGCGGACGCGCCCGCTATAATCATTTTGGGCTTTTCCTTTTTGGCAAGCTCGCGCAGCGCGTCATAGTCGATAAAGCCGTCGGCGTCGACGCCGTAAGGTACGATATGGTACAAAAGGCCCGATTGGTTGACCGGCGAGCCGTGCGTCAGATGGCCGCCGTTGTCAAGGCTCATGCCCAGAACGGTGTCGCCCGGCTGGCAGAGCGCCTGATAGACCGCCATATTCGCCTGCGCGCCCGAGTGCGGCTGCACGTTGGCGTACTTCGCGCCGAAGACTTCACAAACACGTTTGATAGCGAGGTTTTCCACCTCATCGACACATTCGCAGCCACCGTAGTACCGCTTTCCCGGGTAGCCTTCCGCGTACTTGTTCGTCAGAACCGAGCCCATCGCGGCCATGACCGCCTCGCTGACGATGTTCTCCGAAGCGATCAGCTCGATGTTGCGTGCCTGACGGTCATATTCCGCCTGCATCATCTTGCCCAGCTCGGGATCATACGCCTTTACAAAATCCATTGCCTCGCGTACCATTTTTCAACCTCCATCAAACGTGTGATAGTTTCTGTTCTTTAATTAAACCACATTTTAACCGTCGACGCTACTGTCAAACAGATAGATTTTACCCCCTATTCCCCTTTCTTTATGTTAAAAATGTTAAATGCCCGCTAATATCTTGCTTTTTCGCGCGGATGTGATATGATTAGAGCATCCTAACCTATACATACGCGGGAGATGATTGCATGACAAAAAAAGAACGCGCCGCCGCCGTGACCGAGCTGCTCAAGGAGGCCTATCCGGACGCCGTCTGCGCGCTGCATTATACGACCGACTATGAATTGCTGTTCGCCACGCGCCTGTCCGCCCAGTGCACGGACGCGCGCGTCAATATCGTAACCGAAACGCTGTTCCGGCAGTTTCCCACCCTGCAAAGCTTTGCGGAAGCGCCGGAAGAGGAAATCGCCGCCGCCATCAAGACCTGCGGCCTGTTCCGCACCAAGGCGCGCGACCTGAAGGCCTGCGCGATCATGCTGCTGAGCCAGTACGGCGGCAAGGTGCCAGATACGATGGAGGAGCTGCTCAAGCTGCCCGGCGTCGGCCGCAAAACGGCAAACCTCGTGCTGGGCGATATTTACGGCAAGCCCGCCGTCGTAACCGATACGCACTGTATCCGGCTGTCCAACCGTTTGGGGCTGGTCAAGGACGAAAAGGACCCTGTCAAGGTCGAAAACGCGCTGCGCAAACTGCTCGACCCCAAGGAATCCTCCGATTTCTGCCACCGACTGGTGCTGCACGGACGGGAATGCTGTACGGCGCGCAGCCCAAAATGCGAAAGCTGTCCGCTCGGCGCGGTCTGTCTCTCGTACCCCATCAGCAAGTGAGACAAGCGCCGATGGTTCGGAATCCATACGGGAATATAAGCGAAGCCCGCTCTTTTGAGAGCGGGCTTCGTTTTTGCTTTTATTCCTGTTTTCGAGCCGCAAGAATCAGCATCATCGGCCGACGCAGCTCATCCGCCATGCCGGGGATTTCCTCCACCATGCGCTGCGGCGGCTGCGGCTCGACCAAGCCGCTCAGCACAAAGCCGTTTTCCAGCAGCGCGCCGACAATTCCGGTCAGCGTTCGATGATATTTGGTTACCCGCTCACCCAGAAAATTAGCCTGCCGCGCCCCTTCGTCGAAATACCGGTCGACCGGAAAATGCGCGATTCCTCCTTCGGCGTCCCGAACCCAAGCCTGCGGCCCCTCGGCGGTAAACACCGGGTGCTCGCAGGAGAATACGAAATCGCCTCCCGGGACGAGCCAGCGCGCGATTTTCCGCACCATTTCACCGAATGCCTCCACGTAATGAAACGCAAGCGAGCTGATCACCGCGTCGAACGAACCGTCAGGGAAATCCGCGTCCTCAATCGCCAGACGCCGGTATTCAATCTGCGGCGCGCTGTGGTTCCGTCGCGCCTGCTCCAGCATCTTTTCCGATAAATCAAGGCCTGTTACCGCAACGGCCCCATGCTCCGCCGCATAGGCACAGTGCCAGCCGTAGCCGCACCCAAGATCGAGCACGCGCCTGCCCGCAAAGTCGGGCAGCAGCGCTTGCAGCGACTGCCATTCGCCCGCGCCTTCCAGCCCTTTTTTCGACCGGTCCATCTGCGCGTACTTTGCGAAAAACACCGGGTCGTCGTATTTATTTTCCTTCATTCCAATTTTCTTCCTCCGTCGCTTCGATCAGGCATGCTTCGCTGTCAAGCTGCCTGCCTGCGAACCGCGGTTTATTGTCCTCATAAATCAGCCGCAGCCCCTCCAGCGTCAGGTTCGGATCCACCTCGTCGATCAAGCCGCAGTATTCCGCCATCATGCGCCCCATGCCGCCCGTGGCGACGACGCGCGCCTTGCCGCCAAGCTCCGCCTGAATATCTGTGATAATGCCGGTCAGCGCGCCCACATAGCCGCGCACCGCGCCCGACTGCATGCTCTGCACGGTCGTTTTACCGATCGCGTTTTCCGGGCGCTCAATATCGACGCGCGGCAGCTTGGACGTTTTCAGGAACAGCGCCTCCATCGCGACCTTGATGCCCGGGAAGATCGCGCCGCCCTGATAAGCGCCGCGCGCGTCGATCGCGTCGAACGTCGTCGCCGTGCCGATATCAACGATAATCAACGGCTTGCCGTACTTACGCACCGCCGAAACCGCGTTGACCAGCCGGTCCACGCCGACCTCCCGCGGGTTGTTGTAGCAGTTTTCGATGCCGATATCAACGTCGCGTCCGGCGATGACGGGCTGGACCCGCAAATATTTGCGGATCGCGTTGATCAGCGTGTACATCACCGGCGGCACCACGGACGCGATCAGGACCGCCCGCGTTTCCGCCCGGTCCAGCCCGTGGAGATGGTAGTACTGCGCAATCTGCATGCCCAGCTCATCCGAGGTGCGTTCGGCGTTGGTCGAGATACGGAAGGAACCGCGCAGCCTGTCCCCTTCATATAATCCAAATACCATGTTGGTGTTGCCTACGTCAATTACCAAAAGCATTCCGTTTTCCCCTTACCGTCCAAATCGTTCCCGCCGCAGCAGGCCGCCGTCCTCGTCGGCCAGCTCAAGAGATTCGACCCGACTGTCTTCAATAAACAGGCGCGCATAGCTTGCCGGGCCGCCGCGCGGCAGGCTGATGCTGCCCGGATTGCACACGACCACCCCGTCTATCCGCTCGAGCAGCATACGGTGCGTGTGGCCGAAAAAGGCGAAGCCGCAGCCCTCTTCCCGCGCTTTCTGCGGCACAATCCCGCAGGACAGCATGGAAGCGCGCTCCTTGTGCCCATGCGTGATATAGATCGGCACATTGTCGGGCGTGATGGCGGCGCTGAGCGCCACGTCAGGCTCAAAATCATTGTTGCCGCGCACGCGGTACACCGGCAGCAGCGGATAAGCGCGCTCGATATCGCGCGCGTCGCCGACGTGGTCGCCCAGATGGATGACGGCGTCGGGCTTTTCCTGTTCCACCGCATACAGCATGCCGATATTGCGGCCGTGTGAATCGGCAAACACCAATATTTTCAATGCCAAGCCTCCCCTTTACGCAGGACAGATACAGCAGTATTTTACACCGCCGCCGCGCGCTTGTAAACCCGCATGCTCACATTTTTCCAGCACGCCGCATATACTGGCAGTAAACGAACCCAAGAAAGGGATGGAAACGATGCCCGATCAAAACGAAATTCTGCGCCGCTTTGCCGCACAGGCCGGGAACGAGCAGACCATCGAGCAGCTTCGCGCCGCTTTGAACACACCGGACGGCAGAAAGGCCGCGCAGGTGATCTCCGCGCAGCACGCGGCCGATTTGGAGCGCGCCGCGGCGGCCGCCCAGCGCGGCGACATGGGCGAAGCCGCCCGCCTCGCGCAAAAGCTGATGCAGACGCACGAAGGCTCGAACCTCGCCGCGCAGCTCAAAAAAATGTTCCTGAAGTAAGGAGGTCTCCCGCATGGACAACGATCTGCTGTCCTCGCTGCTGAACGACCCGGACGCGCTGCAAAACGCGATGAAAACCGTGACCGGCATGCTGGGCGGGACGGAGTCCTCGGCCTCGCCGCCTAAAACGGATTACGATCCGTCGTCCGAGCTGCTCGAGCGCGCCCTGCCCGTCATCGGCACGATCGTCCAAAGCGGCCAAAGCGCCGTGGGGCCGGAAAAGCGCGCGCTGCTCAACGCCGTAAAGCCCTTTGTCACCGATGAGGTCGCGGGTCATTTCGATCACGCGATGCGGCTGGTCAGCATGGCGCGCATGGCGCGCGCGGCGCTCGGCCAGCTCGGCGGTCAGGGCGACGCGCCGCCGGACGGCGGCGTGCAATCGCTGTGAACGGAAAGGATGGAAGCCGTATTGTATAACCGCTATCTTGCCGAGGCGGCAGCCGACGCACCGCCGCTACATACCGAAGCGCCGCATATACAGCCGCCCGCGGGCGGTCCGCCGCCGGGCGGCGCGGGCGCTTCTCATCCGCCGCACGCCGCCTCCGCGTTTTCCGATTTGACGCGCGGCCTGACCGGCCGGCTGCAAAACATCAAGCTGGACATGGACACCATTATCGTGCTCGTCATCGTTTGGTTTCTTCTTTCCGACGGGGACGATATCGACTGGGAGCAGCTTTTGATGATCGGCGCGCTGCTGATTCTGGGCATCTGACCGCGGTGTCAGACGCCCTTTTTCTTTTTCGGCCTCGGCGCGGGCAGCGCGTCGCAGGTCGCGCGCACCAGCTTCGCCAAAAATGCGCGGTCGTCCAAATTTTCGATATAGAAATAGTGCGCGCCCTCATGCGGCTCGACAATTTCAACGCCCGGCAGCAGGGCGCGACCGGGCTCGGTGATCTTGAGGCACAGCATATCGTCCTCAACAGTGGCAAAAAATTTACCGCCGCAGTACAGTCCGAACTCACCGAACATGCGTTTATAGGTGACTGCGCCCGCTTCGGAAAGCTGCTCGCAGACAAACTCAACAAATTCCAGCCGTGAAGCCATCACGCATCCCCCTTTGCCGTCTCTCCCGCCGCGTCGGCCAGCCGGGCAAAATCAGCGAGGCTCAACCGTTCGCCGCGCACGCGCGCGTCCAGCCCGACCGACTCGACCAGACGGGTGATCCCATCCTTGTCCATTCTGCCACCCAGCACCGGGCCGAGCGCGTTGACCAGCGTCTTGCGGCGCATATTGAAGGCTGCGCGCACCAGCGCGAAGAACAATTTTTCGTCCCGCACGGCGACCGAGGGCGTTTGCAGCGGCGTAAGCTGCAAAACCGCGGAATCCACCTTGGGACGCGGCATGAAGCAGTCTGCCGGCACATCGAACAGAATCTCGGCCCCCGCCCAATACTGCACGTAAATAGAAAACGCCGAATAGGCGGATGTGCCCGGCGCGGCGCAGATGCGCTGCGCGACCTCGCGCTGCACCATAACCGTGATTTTCTCGAACGTCCGGCTCTCGAGCAAGGCGGTAAGGACCGGCGTTGTGATATAATACGGCAGGTTCGCGCAGGCAACGGCCCCTTCGCCGCCGAATTTCTCTTTGCACAGCGCCGCGAGGTCGAGCGCGAGTACATCGCCCTGCACGATCTCGCAGTTGTTAAATTCCGCCAGCGTTTCCGCCAGCACGGGCAGCAGCGCGCGGTCGAGCTCGACCGCCACGACCCGTTTGGCCTGCCGGCACAGCTCGGCCGTCAGGCATCCCATGCCCGGGCCGATTTCGACCGCGTTTCCCGTCCGGTCCGCGCCGCTCATCTGCGCGATGCGCCGCGGGACGGTTTCATCGGTCAAAAAATTCTGTCCAAGCGATTTGGAGAAGCGGAAGCCGTGCCGCCCCAAAACCGCGTGGATCGTTTCAATATCACAAAGATTCATCTGTTTACTCCTCAGAAAAGGCCGGCAGCGAGGCGCTGCCGGCCTTTATTGATTTTTACTGCATCCATACGGCGCGGACTATGCCGTACGGCTGCGCGCCGGGCCTGTCCGTTTCGGCCTGAACACGCGAGGGGAACGGTTAGTCGTCGCCCTCGATCAGACCGTAACCGCCTGCCGCGCGCTTATATACGACCGCATGCGTGTTGCCGCTGTCCGAATTGCGGAAGAAATAGAACTGGTGATTGAGCAGATTCATTTGCAGAATCGCCTCGTCCACGCTCATCGGCTTGACTTCAAAGCGCTTGCGGCGCACCACGTCGAACGCGTCCTCAGTGAGCGCGGCCTGCTGCTCTGCCATCTTATCGAACGCGCCCTCGCGCAGGCGTTTTTCCAGACGGGTCTTGTGCTTGCGGATCTGGCGCTCGATGCTGCTGATTGCACCGTCTACCGACGCGAACATGTCGGTTGTCGTTTCCTCGGCGCGGACGACCAGACCGGTCTGGCGCACCGTAATTTCTACTGTCTGCTTACCGCGCAGCTCGCTGAAGGTAAGCGTCGTATCGGAATCCTGATGGAAGTACCGATCCAGCTTTTCAACCTTGCGCAGCGCATACTGGCGCAGGTCGTCGTCAATTTTGATTTTTCTCTCGACGATGGTGAACTTCATAACATCATCTCCTATCGGGCGGATCGCCCAAGATACTTATGGGGATTTGCTATAATTAGTATACCATGTCTTAGGTGAAATTGTCCAATAGATTTTGAATTATTTCACAAATTATTCAGCAATTCTTCCAATAGCCGTCAAATTTCGCCCGCGGCATGCCGGGTCACGTGGCAGGAGATGTTGACCACGCACGGCAGCCCCGCGATATGCGTGCCGAAGGGCTCGATCGCACAGCAAAGCGCCGTTACCGTGCCGCCGAGGCCCTGCGGACCGACGCCCGAGGCGTTGACCTTGTCCAGCACGGCCCGCTCCATTTCCGCGTACAGCGGATCGGCGTTATGCTCGTCCGCCGGGCGCAGCAGCGCGCGCTTGGCGAGATAGGCGGCCTTATCGCTCGTGCCGCCCAGTCCCACGCCGATCACGATCGGCGGGCACGGGTTAGAGCCCGCGCGGATGCAGGCGTCCGCGATAAAATCGACGATCTGCTCCCTCGTCGCGGCGGGCGTAAACATTTTCATCGCGCTCATGTTTTCCGAGCCGAACCCCTTGGGCGCGACGGTAATCCGAACCTTATCGCCCGGCACGAGCGAGGTGTACAGCACGCAGGGCGTGTTGTCGTTCGTATTCTCGCGGCGCAGCGGGTCGCCCACGACCGACAGACGCAGATAGCCGTCGATGTAGCCGCGGCGCACCCCTTCGGTGACCGCGTCCTCAAACGCGCCGCCCGTCAGGTGCACGTCCTGCCCGATCTCGGCAAAGACGATGGCCATGCCGGTGTCCTGACAGACCGGCACGTCGTTTTGCCGCGCCAAATCGCAGTTGGCGATCATTTCGCCGAAGATTTCACGGCCGAGCGGCGACTGCTCGGCCTGCTGTCCGTCGACAAAGGCCTGCCGCAGGTCGGCGGGCAGATAATAGTTTGCATCGATGCACAGCCGGCGCACCAGCGCGGTCACTTCGCTTACGTCAATCGTTCTCATTTTTCCCTCCTGTATTCCAGTGCGCCGTTTACAAAAACAGCCTGCACCTGACTTCTCCAATCGAGCGGATCGCCGCTCCACAGCACGCAGTCCGCGTCCATACCCGCTTCCAGCCGGCCCAAGCGGCTGCCCATACCCGCAATATGCGCGGGCACCGCAGTGACAGATCGCAGCGCGTCGGCTTCTTCCATGCCCGCCCGGACGGCCAGCATGAGCGCGGTCGGCAGCAGCCGCAGCGGGATCTCCGGATGGTCGACCGTAACGGCGGTCTCGATGCCCGCTTTGCACAGCAGGCCGGGCGCTTCGTCGGTCAGACTGCGCAGCTCGGGCTTGGAACGGTCGGTCATAAACGGCCCGCTGACGACCGGCACGCCCTCCTCCGCCAGCAGGTCGGCGACCAAATGCGCCTCCGTACCGTGGATAATGACCGGCCTCAGGCCGAATTCCTTGGAGATACGCAGAGCAGTGAAAATATCATCCGCCCGGTGCGCGTGAAAATGCGCCTGCGCCTGGCCGCGCAGCACCGGAAGCAGGGCTTCCAGCTTGATATCGTAATCCGGCTCGTCCTCGTCCGGATCGTTTGCCGCGCGTTCCCGTCGGGCCAAATACTCCTTTGCTTTATAAAGCTGCTCGCGCACCAGCGCGGCGGTCGCCATGCGGGTGACCGGCGTTTCGTCCTTATCGTGATAAACCGATTTGGGGTTCTCGCCCAGCGCGAATTTGACCGCGAGCGGCGCTTTGAGCACCATATCGTCGATCCGCCGGCCGGCCGTCTTGACCAGCGCGATTTGGCCGCCGATCACGTTGGCGCTGCCCGGGCTGACCGCGACCGTGGTCACGCCGGCTTCGAGCGCTTCGCGGAACCCGCGGTCCAGCGGATTGACGCCGTCGATCGCGCGCAGCTGCGGCGTGACCGGATCGGTGTCCTCGTTGCCGTCCGCGCCCTCAAAGCCCAGCCCGTCCTCATATAGGCCAAGATGCGAATGCACGTCGATCAGGCCGGGCGTCAGCACCCCGCCGCGGCCGTCCAGCGTCAGGGCGCAGGCGGGCGGGGCGTCCTTGCCCAAAGCGGCTATTTTGCCGTCCTCCAGCAGCACCCAGCCCGTAAAGCGCGCGTCCGCCTCGTTCATTGTGTATACAGTCACATTGCAGATCAGCGTTTGATTCATTTCAAACCTCTTTGTAAAAAAGTAATTGACATTATTTGTAATTTATGGTATATTTATCTTGGCGGTTGAGAGAACTGCCATGCACCGTTCATATCTTTATCCCCACAATCCTACTTTCGGCGCCCTTTCTTTGGAAAGGGCGCGTTTTTTTGCGAATTGCGGCATAAAAACAAAACCGAGGTTTCCCTCGGTTTTTTCTGTTTATTTACGGCGGCGGGACCCGTTTTTCCGGTCGGTCGCGTGGCGCACGTCGGCCTGACGGCTTTCGCTGTCCGACATAAACGCTTTGAGCTTATCCTCAAACGTCATGCTTGCGGGGTCCTTGGGCTGCTGGGCCGCACGGCCGCGCGGGGCGGCGGGACGCTGCTGAAAACGCGGCTGCCGCGGTACAAACCCACCCGGACGTTCCTGATGCGGCTCCTGCGGCTGCGCTTTTTTGATGGAAAGGTTGATGCGGCCCGCCTGATCAATGCTGATAACCTTGACCTTGACCTGCTGCCCCTCCTGCAAAAAGTCCTTGATATCGCTGACAAAGCTCGATGCAACCTCGGAGATGTGCACCATACCCGATTTGCCCTCGGGCAGGGCGACAAACGCGCCGAATTTCGTGATCCCTGTCACTTTGCCCTCTACGATCGCTCCCACTGCCAAATCCATATAACTTGTTTTGCCTCCGTTATTCGTTTCCCTTTTACCGGCTGGAGGTGTCGACAAAGACACGTTCGCCGGGCTGTGCATAGCTGAGTTCCGTGCGGGCGATCTCGCTGATATCCTCTTCGGAAACGCCGTTTTGCATTTCCTGACGCAGCGCCTCGTTAGCGGCCTCGTACTCCTCGACCCGCATGTTGAGCGAGTCAAGCTGTTCGCGCTTTTCCGCAATCTGCGCGTGCAGGCCGATAATCGTCACCACCGCATAGAGCAAAAAGGCCAGCATCAAAATTTTCACCAAAACCGGCGCCTGCCGTTTTGACATCCGGGCCACCTCGCTCCATCTCCGCCTAAACTCAAACTGATTCGAGTCTTATTTTAAACCTTTCCCGCGAAAAATGGAAGAGGGTTTGCCAAACTTTTTTGCAAATAATCGAATTTTTTCAGGCAATCCAAGCCGGTGCGCCGCACGGGACAGCCAAGACACAGCGGCCGCGGCGGATGCGCACAAAAATGCGGCGCCGTCCAGCAAAAGCCGAAGCGCGGCGAGCACAAGGCCGCTTACAAGCGCAAAATACACCGCGGCGCCTCCCCCCGCGCCCGCCAATATAAAATACCGGCTCTGCGCCGCTGCAAACGCAATGTTAAACTCAAAAAGCGCGGCCAGCAGCACCAGCCAGAAAATCCCGTCGCATACGGCGGTTTTCGCGCGTCCATACCCGAAATACCACCGCAGCGCCCGCAGGACGTCGTAGAACAGCGCCAGACCCACACCCAGCAGAAAGCTTTGCAGCACCAGCAGGAGCTGCGCCTGCATCGGAAAGAACATGCGCCCTCACCCGCCGAACAGCCGCTTGAAAAAGCCGCCGCGCGGCTGCACGCTGTCGTCGTATTCCAGACAGCCCACCTCGCCCTCGACAATCAGCTCACCGGCCTCAAGCTGCAGGCGCTCGACGTGCAGCCCCTGTCCCCGCACAACCAGCATGCCGCGCACGGTTTCCAGCAGCACCTGCTCCTCGTCAAAGCTCTGCACGTCGATCACCCCTGAAATCGACAGCTTTTCCCGCCCTTCCATAATAACGGTATGCGGCATTTCCTTATTGCGTTCGTCGGCTGTCATACCTAAGCCCTCCTTATAAAAAAACATCCCGCTCCCTGTAATCATACGAGGGAGCGGGGTATTTTATTACGGAATCTCGCGGTACATTGCCGCGGCGTCCGCTTTCAGCGCATGCTCTGCGATTTCCAGCACTTCGACCTTCATCGTGCGCTGGCCGAACGCGATTTCAATTACGTCGCCCGCCTTCACCTGATAGGAGGCTTTGGCCGGCTTGCCGTTTACCGTGATGCGCGCCGCGTCGCAGGCGTCGTTGGCCACGGTCCGCCGCTTGATCAGCCGGGAAACCTTGAGATATTTATCCAGTCTCACGGTTACTTCGCGTCGACCTTGTCCTTCAGCGTCTTGCTGGCCTTGAATACCGGAATGGTCGCGGCAGCGATCGGGATTTCTTCGCCCGTGCGCGGGTTATGGCCCGTGCGCGCGGCGCGCTCCTTGGTTTCAAACGTGCCGAAGCCGCTCATCTGCAGCTTGTCGCCCGCAGCCATCACATCGCCCATCGCGGCGAAAACAGTGTCGATCGTCTTTTCGGTATCCTTTTTAGACAGGCCGGTCTTCTCAGCGACCAGAGCAACGAATTCGCTCTTTTTCATTTTTGTACCTCCGTTATACCTTTTCTTTTGATATATTCCAAAGCGAGTCCATCTCCGCCAGCGGCAGATCGGACAGCACCTTGTTCTCTTGTTTGGCGCGCTGCTCCATAAACGCAAAGCGGCGGATGAATTTCTCACAGGTCTTTTCCATGGCGCGCTCCGGGTCGACCCTCAGATGGCGCGCCACGTTGACGACGGCGAACAGCAGGTCGCCCAGTTCCTCTTCGGGGTCGCCCGCGCCGCCGATTGCCTGCCGCACCTCGTCCAATTCTTCGTCAACCTTCTGAAGCGCGCCTTCAGCGTCTTCCCAGTCAAAGCCGATCTTGGCGGCCTTCTTTTGCAGCTTTTCCGCGCGGATCAGCCCGGGCAGGCTTTTGGCCACGCTCTCCAGCGCGGAGGTTTCGGTCGCCTGCTTCTTTTCCTTGCGTTTGAGATCGTCCCAGTTGCTCAGGATCTCTTCGGAGGAGGAAACCTCCACGTCGCCGAAAATATGCGGATGGCGGTAAATCAGCTTTTTGCAAATCCCGTCGGCCACATCCTCGATGTCAAACACGCCTTTTTCCTTTTCCATCTGCGTATGGAACACGACTTGCAGCAGAACGTCGCCCAATTCTTCCTTCAGATGCTCGGCGTCCTGCTCGTCGATGGCCTCGCAGACCTCATAGGTTTCCTCAATAAAATTGCGGCGGATGGATTGATGGTTCTGCTCCCTGTCCCACATGCAGCCGTCGGGCGCGCGCAGGATTTCCATGATCCGCAGCAGATCGTTAAAATTATACTGCTCTTTTCGCGTAAAATCAACCATTTTTCAGTACTTCCTGTCATTTTAAATGCAAAATATCCGCTATTTTTTCGCCTTTCGGCAAAAGCAGCACGTCCTCTCGGTCGACCGCGTGCAAAACGAGTAATAAAATCGCATAAACGGCAACGGCAACACAAATTGAAATCAGCGTCGCAATCTTATCCATCGCCGCACCGGGCGCGGCGTTCGAGACCCGCGTGAGCGCGGTGAAGCAAATGTAGGTGGCCGCGCCCATGCCGGCAGTCGCCGCCAACGGGCGGAAAAACGTCCTGCCGAAGCGCGGCAGCGCGTGAGACAGCCGCGCGATGTGGAACAGATTGAGCAGCGCGATCAGCCAATAGCACAGCGCGGTGCTGATCGGCGCGCCGGCGATACCCAAACGCGGGTCGCTGATCAAGTAATAGTCGCCGAACATTTTGACCAGCGCGCCGAGGAACATCGAAACCAGCGGCAGGTCGATGCGCCCGAACGCCTGCAGCACCGCGTTAGTGACCGCAACCAGCGCGACCGCCGGAACCGCAAAGCCCAAAAGCGCCATCAGCTGGCCGCCGAGGTCCGTGCCGGAATGATACACCAAGCGCAGAATCGGTTTGGACATAATTAAAAATCCGGCGCCCGCCGGCAGCGTGATGATCATCGTCAGCCGCAGCGCGGTCGACAAGGTTTTGGATACCTTGGTAAAATTCTGCGCGGCGCGCGCGCCCGCGATCGTCGGCAGAATGCTGACCGCGACGGCGGTGATCAGCGTCTGCGGCAGATTGAAAAAGTTGACCGCCATGCCGGTGTAAATGCCGTAAGCCGCGTCCGCCTGCGCGCTGGTCATTCCAATCGCCGGGCTTTGCAGCCGCACGGAAATCAGACCCACGTCGATCAGGTCGGTCAGGCTCATCACCGCCGAACTGATCGTGATCGGGATGGACAGAGACAAAAGGGTCTTTACCAGCTCGCCCGTCGGCCGCACGACATTGTTCAGCCCGTGAACGGGTACCGCGCCGCGCCGCGTCAGCGCCGCCTGTATCAGCATGTAGGAGGCCGCCGCGACCTCGCCCAGCGTCACGCCCAGCACGGTCAGCGCGGCGACGACCGGCTCGGAAAAGCCCTCGGCCATTGCATAATACGCAAGGCCGAGGCCGATAAACATTTTGCCGAGCGCTTCGATCACCTGCGAGACCGCCGTGGGCACCATATTCGACCGGCCCTGATAGTACCCGCGGAACACCGAAAGGATGGCGACCATCAAAACGCTCGGCGCGATCGCCATAACGGCGAGCCGCGCGTCCGCGCTCTTGATCCAGCCGGCGAACGTGCCCGCCCCGCAGAACAGCACCAGCGAGCACAGCGCCCCGAAGGGCACGAACACGCCCGCCGCCACGCGCACGATCTTGCGCACCTCGCGTTCCCGCCCGTAGGCGGTCGCCTCAGCCACCATTTTGGACAGCGCCGCGGGCAGGCCCACGGTGGAAATCACCAGCATCGCCGTATAGATCCGGTATGCCTTGCTGAACAGGCCGAACGTAGGCGAATGCTCCCCGCCGATCAGGTTCTGAAGCGGGATCTGGAAAAACGCGCCGATTACCTTGACGACCAGACTCGCGATCATCAGCACGACCGCGCCTTCGATAAAATTCTGTTTTTTTCGCTGCAAACGCTACACGCCCTTTGCTTTTTCTTATCTCACCGTATGGCAGGGCGTGCTAAAATATGCGCTCACAGCGCGCCGCCGCAGCCCGAACAGAACGTATCCTCCCGGCTGCACTGCCGGCCGCACTGCGAACAGGTGACGACCGACTTCATGCCGGACAGTTCCTCGCGCAGCGCGGCGATCTTCGCCTGTTTTTCATCGACCGACGCGATCTTTTCATCCATTTCATCGTTCGATACCTCGGCGCCCTGATGCAGGTCGTACACCATTTTGCCGATTTCTTTGTAGCACACCTCGCACTCGGTGTTCAAATCGAAAATTTGCAGATTGATGCGGGTCGCACTGGCCAGCTCGGTCGCCTTTTTGCCGGCGGCGTCCGCCGCGCGCCCGGCCGCTTTACCGGTCTTTTCCGCCATGACCTTGATCTTATCCAGAAATGTTTGCACCTTTGCGTCCATCGTTCATCGCTCCTTCCGATGCGCCCTTCGCCCAGCCGGCCGAACCGTTTCCGCTACGCCGCATACCGGCCGCGAACCCGTTCCGGCCGCCGGAAAGCCCGGCCGCTCTGCGGTTATTATACTGCACTGCCTGTAAAAAAGCAAGGTATCCGGCGCCGCGCGCCGTTCTCACCCGACAAATTCGTGTAAAACCGAATCCTCGGGAATAAAATCCGCATAATCAATCGGTGCGACCTGACCGAGCACCGCGCCGACCGGCGCAAGCCCGTCATGCTCCAGCAGCTCTTTGTGCAGCGTCAGCTGCGGCGCGAGCTGCGTCATCAAAATGTTCAGCTCATACGGCAGGAAGGTGTCCACCGTCATATTGGCCTGCCCGCGGTATGGGGCGATATACAGCTTTTCGCCGCGCCGCACCGAGTTCCATTGCCGCAGCGTATCCTCTACCGGCGAATTGCGGAACAGGCTGTCGCGCATCGCGCGGCGCAGAAAGCGCAGCATATGCGGCTCGAGCCGCGGCCCCTCCTTGGGTACGACCGAGCTGGCGACCGACAGGTAAACGCCCGTCGCCGCGTGTGCGAGGTCGCCCATGATGACCGGATTAAAGGCGTGTATCCCTTCGATCAGCACGACCTCGTCCGGATCGAGCCGCAGCGCGCGCGTATTGGGAATAAAGGTGCGCGTTTCAAAGTCGAAGCGCGGCACCTCGATCTCCTCGCCCGCCACAAGCTGCGCCAAATGCTGGCTCAAAAGCGGCAGGTTCATGCACTCGGGGCTTTCCAGATCGGGCACGCCGTTTTCCGGATCATTCGGGATTTCATACGTGCCGACCGAGCGGTAATAATCGTCCATCGAGATCAGCTCCGCGTGGATACCGCGCTTTTCAAGCGCGCGGCTCAGACGGTCGTTGGTCGTGGTCTTGCCCGAGGACGACGGGCCGTTAAGCAGCACGATCGGCTTCTGCGCGCTGTTTTCCGCGATCTCGTCCGCCACCTTGGACACCTGCTCGTGGTATTTTTTTTCGCAGTCGTGGATAAAATCCGCCGTGTCGTATCGCGCGCGGTGATTGATATATTTGAGCGTATATTCCGCCATATCCGGATCCCTCCTTATCGTTTGGGGAAAAGCAGCTTCCGTTTGCCCTCCGCCAGCCGGTCCGCCGCCGCGATGTATTCCAGCGGATATTTCGGGTTGTTCGCCCGCTCGATCCATCCGGTCCGCCGGTCGACGCGTTTGGACACGCCGCCCGCGCCGAGCGACAGGATCGTCTGCAATTCCTCCATCATGGCCACGTTGTAAAAGCATTCGGTCCCCGGCCGGCACCAGCCGACGTTTTCAAAGCCGCCCGCCGTAAATTTCTGCCGGTACAGATAGTATGGCCCGTAGCCCGCCGTTTGAAGCGCGTCCGCCGCGCCGTCCAGCATATGGGACACGGTTTCCCGCTGCGCGGACGCGGCCGCCTTATCCATCAGGTCCGCGCCGCGCTTGATGGCCAGCGTGTGCACCGTGATGTTTTCGGGCGAAAGGCCGGTCAGCGTTTCCATGGTTCTGCCGAAGCTTTCCGCCGTGTCGCCGGTCAGCCCCGCGATCACATCCATGTTGACCGCGCCGAAGCCGGTCTGCCGCGCCTGATCAAACGCGCGCAGCACGTCGGCGGCGGTGTGCTTTCTGCCGATCGCGGCGAGCACCTCGTCGTCCATCGACTGGGGATTGATGCTCACCCGTCCGACTCCGGCCGCCTTGAGCGCGCGGAGCTTGCCGTCCGTGATGGTATCCGGCCGCCCCGCCTCCACAGTATATTCGCGCAGGCCGGAAAAATCAAAGTTTTCTTCCAGCGCGCGCAGCAGGCGGGCGAGCTGGCGCTCGTCCAGCGTGGTCGGCGTGCCGCCGCCGATATAGACGCTCTGCACCCGCTTGCCCGCTTCGCGCACGAGCGCGGCGGTCTGCGCGATCTCCCGGCAGAGCGTGTCGAGGTACGGCTCGATCAGATGGCCGGACTGCGCGGTCGTCGACGAGACAAACGAGCAGTAGTAGCACCGCGACGGGCAGAACGGAATGCCGACGTAAAGCGAAATATCGTCCGCGCCGATCTCCCGGTCGAGCGCCATCGCGGTCGCGGCCGCGCGAATGGTAAGCGCTGCGCGGGCGGGCGAAACAAAAAAGTGCTCCCGCAGATGCTCCGCCGCCTCGCCCCGGCTCATGCCGCGCTCGATCAGCCCGCGCGCGAGCTTTGCCGGCCGCACGCCGGTCAGCGCGCCCCAGACGGGCGGCTGCGCGAGAAACGGCGCGGCGGCTTCGTACACGGTCATTTTGACGATCTCGGTCTCCGCGCGCTTGCGCTCGAGCGGCGAAAGACCCGCAATTTCCGCGCTTCGCTCGGCTTCGCGCGTCATGCCGCCCAGCCGAACCTCCGCGCGGGCGAGAGCCGCGCCTTCACGTTCGGCCAGCATGCTGCGGCAGCAATCGCCCGCGCCCGCTTGATCCGCGCGCGCCAGCTCGACCGCGGGCAGCAGATGGAACAGCATTTCCTCGACCGCGTGCTTGAGCTCGTGTCCCTCCAGCGTGTAGATCATTTGCCGACCGCCTGCAGCATGTAGGGGTTGTATTTGCGCTCCTCCGCGAGGGTCGAAAGCCCCTCGTGTCCGGGCATCACCTTATAATCGCCCTCCAGCTCGTACAGGCGCCTCAGCGAGCGCAGCATCTGCCCGAAATCGCCGCCCTCGAGGTCGCACCGGCCGCATTCCTGCCGGAACAGCGTGTCGCCGGTGAACAGAACGTCCCCGATGCGAATGACCGACGAGCCAGGCGTATGGCCGGGCGTGCTCATATAAGCCGCCGTCAGGCCGCCGAAAGCAACCTGCGTGCCCTCGCCCGCCGTCACGTCGGGCACATCCTCGACATACGACCGCGCGAACGAGCGGAACTGGCCCATGTTTTCCCGCTTGAGCAGCCACATATCGGCCTCCGGCACGACGTATTTCGCCCCGGTCGCCTGCAAGACCTCGTGCGCCGCTAAAATATGATCGAAGTGCGCGTGCGTCAGCAGCACGTACCGGACATTCAGCTTTTCCTGCGTGATCGCCTGCAAAATCGAGGGGGCGTTGTCGCCCGGGTCGATCACCGCGGCCTCGCGGCTTTTCTCATCATATACAATATAGCAATTCGTGCCGACCATGCCGACGCAAAGCTGCATAATTTTCATTTTGCTTCTCCTTTTCCGCCGTCGCGCATCTGCGCGGTATCCATCCACAGCGTCACGGGGCCGTCGTTCAGCAATTCGACCTGCATATCCGCGCCGAACACGCCGGTTTCGACCGGCAGGCCGCTCTCGCGGCACCGCGCGACAAAGGCCTCGTACAGCGGAACCGCCGTATCCGGACGGGCCGCGTCCGTAAAGCTCGGCCGGTTTCCCTTTTTGCAGTCGCCGTACAGTGTAAACTGGGACACCACGAGAATGCCGCCGCCCACGTCCGCGAGCGAACGGTTCATCTTGTCGTTTTCATCCGTGAATACCCGGAGCTTTACCGTTTTATCGGCAAGATATGCCGCGTCCGCCGCGGTGTCGCCCTCCGTTATGCCGAGCAGCACCAAAAAGCCCCGCCCGATTGCGCCATGCACCTTGCCGTCTATCGTCACCGACGCGCGGCTCACCCGCTGAATCACCGCTCTCATTTTCCGTTTCCTCCATTTCCCTTGCGCCGTC
This sequence comes from Eubacteriales bacterium, assembly GCA_030524205.1. Lineage (GTDB taxonomy): Bacteria > Bacillota > Clostridia > Oscillospirales > Butyricicoccaceae > Agathobaculum. The sequence continues at coordinate 64,079 of JAUNGZ010000006.1, read as the reverse complement.
AGGCGCGCCATGAAACAGAAAATCGCTGCAAGCAGCGATTTTCATAAAAAGTGCGGGCTTCGCCCGTACTTTTTATACAAGACGAGTAAAAAGTTTCGCTCGTCGGAACTTTTTAGCCGTCTGGGCGGCGTCCGAACCGCAGGTTCGGCGCCGCCGCCTCGTTTAAAGCTGTACGCTTCAAACGAAATTTAGTTTGTGTCCACCGTGCGCGTCACATCCAGCACGCCCTTGATCGAGCGCAAACGGCTGATCAGGTTGTCGAGCTGGTGCACGCCCGCCACGTCGACCATGGCGTTGATCACGCCGAAGCCGTCGTTTAAATCGCGCGCCGAAATCTCATGCACGTTGATCTTGCAGGCCGCCAGCACGGCGGTCACGTCGCTCAAAACCCCGATGCGGCTGCGCGTCGAAATTTGGAGGCCGGTCGAAAAACGTCCCGCGCGGTCGCTGGCGGCGACCTCCTCGTCCCACCACGACTTGACCCAGCGGTCGGGGTCCTCGTCCACATGGACGTTGACACAGTCGCGCCGGTGGATGGACACGCCGTAGCCGCGCGTGACAAAGCCGATGATCTCGTCGCCCGGGATGGGCGTGCAGCAGCGCGCAAACTTGACCAGACAGTTGTCGATCCCCTCGACCACCACGCCGGTCGTGCTCTTTGTAGTGCGACGCGGCTCGGTTTGCGGCTGGCTGACGCGCTCGGCCTGCTCGTGCTGGCGGCGGATGCGGCCGACGTCGTCCTTGACCTTATTGATGACCTTGGTCAGCGTAATGCCGCCGTAGCCGATGGCCGCGTAAAGCTCGTCGAGCGTATTGAAGGAAAACTTATTAAGCGTGTTCTTCTGCACCTCGCCGTCCTCGTAAAAGCCGTTGTACAGCAGGTTGGCGCGCAGCTCACGGTCGAAATCCTCGCGGCCGTTGACGATATTCTCCTCGCGGCACTCCTTTTTGAACCACTGCTTGATTTTGTTGCGCGCCTCGGTCGTCTTGACGATCTTGACCCAGTCGCGGCTCGGTCCGTGCGCCTCCTTCGAGGTCAGGATCTCGACGATATCGCCGTTTTTGAGCTGGCTGTCAATCGGCGCGATGCGGCCGTTGAGCTTGCAGCCGGTCATGCGGTTGCCGACCGCCGAATGGATCGCGTAAGCGAGGTCGATCGGCGTCGCGCCCGCGGGCATATTGACCACGTCGCCCTTGGGGGTAAATACAAACACCTCGTCGGCAAACAGGTCGACCTTGATGTTTTTGATAAAGTCCTCGGCCTCGGTGTCCTGCTGGGCTTCCAGCATCTGCCGAATCCACGCGAAGGCTTCCTCGTTTCCCTTTTTGTCCAGCCCCTGCTTGTACTTCCAATGCGCGGCCACGCCATATTCGGCCATTTTGTGCATCTCCGCCGTGCGGATCTGGATTTCAAACGGGATGCCCGCCCGCCCGATGACCGTCGTGTGCAGCGACTGATAGCCGTTGGGCTTCGGAGTTGAAATATAGTCCTTGAACCGTCCCGGGATGGGCTTATACAGGTCGTGCACATAGCCGAGCACGTTGTAACAGTCGGCCACCGTGTCGACGATCACGCGCACCGCGCAGATATCGTAAATTTCGTTGATCGTCTTGTGCTGCGCGTACATTTTGCGGTAAATCGAATAGATATGCTTGACGCGCGCCGAGATCGTGTTGCGGATATTCGCCTCGGCGAGCTTGTCGGTGATGCGGTTTTGGATGCCCTTTAAAAATTCGTCGTGCTGTTCGCTCTGCGCCTTGAGCCCTTCCACAATCTCATTGTAGCCGATCGGGTCGAGCACCTTGAGCGACAGGTCCTCCAGCTCCCACTTGATGCGGCTCATGCCCAGGCGGTGCGCGATGGGCGCGTAAATCTCCATCGTTTCCAGCGCCTTGTCCCGCTGCTTGCGCTCGGGCAGGAACTGGAAGGTGCGCGCGTTATGCAGGCGGTCGGCCAGCTTGATCAGAATGACGCGGATGTCCTTGGCCATGGCCAAAAACATTTTGCGCAGATCCTCGAACTGCTCCTGCTCCTTGGAATAGCGCAGCATGCCCAAACGGGTCACGCCGTCGACCAGCTCGGCCACGGGCGTGCCGAATTTGTTTTCGATTTCACGGTAGCCGAAGGCGGTGTCCTCGATGCAGTCGTGCAGCAGGCCGGCGCAGATCGAGTCGGTATCCAGCCCCATTTCGACGATGATCTCGGCCACCGAAACCGGATGGATGATGTACGGCTCGCCGTTTTTGCGTTTCTGCCCCTCGTGCGCATTGGCGGCGCACTCATACGCCGCGCGGATCTTCTTGATGTTGGCCTGCGGATTCTGCTTCTGCACGCGCTCAATCAAAAAGTCCAGCTTGTTCTGCATATTGATTTCTCTCATATCCACTCACCCCGCCATTTTCTGTAAGGTAGCCAGCACGACCGAGCCCGATATATCGGCCTTGCCCTGATAAGGCTTGAGCAGGATGTTGAGCATCCCCTCTTTGAAATGATAGCTGATCAGGCTCGACTCGGAGAATACGTCGAGGCAGACGAACAGCTTGCCGATGTTGATTTCGCGGCGGCTTTCCCATGCGATGCGGCGCGACAGCGCGCCGTTTGGAACGGACAGGCGCCCGTCCTCCGCGCGGCAGGTGATATGCCGCCACACCGCGACCAGATCTGGCCGGTCGGGCAGCAGCACGCGCGCCTCCTGCGGGGAAAGCGGGCCGTCAGCCATATACGTATTGTACAGGTTTAAGAGCTTTTGGTCGGCCAAGTGCTCGCACTCGCTGAGCTGGATGTCGCTCACTGTGAGCTGCACCGAGCGGCGGCCGCGAAACTCGTTGATTTCCAAATGAAAGGCCGCGTCGACCATATTGTCCTGCGCGAAGCCCAAGCCGCCCAGCCCCATGCCGAACAGCATCGCGGAATAGCGCACGCCGCCCTTGACCAGCGTCAGCCGCACATGCCGGTCGCTGGAGATCGGCGTAATCTCCTCCACGGTCATATCCCTCATGCAGAATACCGGCTCGGGGTTCTGCATGCCGTACGGCTCTAAAACGGAGAGCGCCGCGATATTGTCCATCGTGATCCACGAAGGCGTGATCATGCAGTCGATTTGTAACTGCGGAACCAGATCGGCCATGGTGACATGGCTGTCCGCGTAGGCGCGCAGGCGCGCGCGCAGCTCGTCGATCCTGCCGCCGTCAATCGTCAGCCCGGCGGCCAGCTCGTGGCCGCCGTAGCGCTCCAGAAGGTCCTCGCACGAGGACAGCGCGTCGAACAGGTTGAAGCCCTTGACCGAACGGCCCGAGCCCTTGCCCGTGCCGTCCTCGTCCAGCGCGATCAGCACGACCGGGCAGCCGTACCGGTCGCACAGGCGCGAGCACACGATGCCGATGACACCGTGATGCCAGCCCTCGCCCGCGAGCACGATGATCTTGTCCTCCAGCGGGTTATATTCGGTGCGCAGGCGAGCCAGCGCCTGCTCCAAAATTTTATTTTCCTCGTTCTGGCGCAGCTTGTTCTGCTCGCAAAGCAGCGCGGCCAGCTCCTGCGCACGCACGGGATCGTCCGTCAGAAACAGCTCGGCGGCAAGCTCCGCCCGGCCCATGCGCCCCGCGGCGTTGATGCGCGGCGCGAGCACAAAGCTGATGGTCGACGAGGTCAGGCGCTTGTTTTTCATGCCGGCCTCGCGCAGCAGCATCTCCAAACCGACGTTGCCCGTCTCGGCCATTCTGCGCAGGCCCGCCGAAACGATCACGCGGTTTTCGCCCACGATGGGCATCACGTCCGCCACCGTGCCCAGCGCGGTCAGATCGGCATAGCGCGCAAGCATCGGCCCGGACTGTCCCTCCAGCGCGCAGATCAGCTTGAACGCCACGCCCACGCCCGCCAAGCTGCAAAACGGATATCCGCAGTCGGCGCGCTTATAATCGACGACCGCGTCGGCGTCCGGCAGAACGTCGTGGCATTCGTGATGGTCCGTGATGACCACCCGCATGCCGAGCTCGCGCGCCGCGGCGATTTCCTCGCCCGCGGTAATGCCGGAGTCGACCGTGATCAGCAGGCGCGTCCCCTGCCCGTACAACGCTTCCATCGCCGCGCGCGACAGGCCGTAGCCCTCGCTGAGGCGGTTCGGGATATAATATTCGCACCGCGCGCCCTTTGTGCGCAGATAATCGACCAGTATACAGGTTGCCGTGATGCCGTCGACGTCGTAATCGCCGTAAACAACGATTTTTTCATCGCGCTCTATCGCGCCGCGCACGGCGGCAACCGCTTTTTCCATATCGGCCAGCAAAAACGGATCGTGCAGGCCGGCCGGATCGCAGCTCAAATACCGCTCCGCGGCGTCCGCCGTGTCGATTCCACGCGCGGCCAGCACGGCGGCGGTCAGCGGCGCAAGGCCGCTGTCGCGGGCCAGTTCGCGCACATGCTCCCGGTCGGGCGAGGCGACGACCCATCGTTTCGTTTTCATAGAAACTCCCTCATTTATTTTCAATTGCATTTATTATACCAAAATTATTGATAATGGACAAGGGAGTATGAGAAAATGTCGCAAACGCGGGAAACGCCCGCGGGACCATGTCCCGCGGGCGTTCTCCCGTTATTCCTCTGCCGGCAGCTCCTTTGCCCGTTCCAGCACGGGCTTCAGATATTGCCCCGTGTACGAGCCTTGGCACTGTGCGACCTCCTCGGGCGTGCCGGCGATGACCAGACGGCCGCCGCCGTCGCCACCCTCCGGACCGAGATCAAGGATATAATCGGCGGTTTTGATGACGTCCAGATTGTGCTCGATGACGACCACGGTATTGCCCGCGTCGACCAGCTTTTGCAGCACGTCGACCAGCTTGTGCACGTCGGCAACGTGCAGGCCGGTCGTCGGCTCGTCCAAAATATAAATCGTGCGGCCGGTCGCGCGCTTGGACAGCTCGGTCGCGAGCTTGGCGCGCTGCGCCTCGCCGCCCGACAGCGTGGTCGACGACTGTCCGAGCTTGACATAGCCCAAGCCGACCTCGCGCATCGTTTCCAGCCGCCGCGCGATTTTGGGGACGTTGGCGAAGAAATCGCAGGCCTCGTCCACCGTCAGGTCGAGCACCTCGTAAATGTTCTTGCCCTTGTAGCGCACCTCGAGCGTTTCCTTGTTGTAGCGGCGGCCCTTGCACACGTCGCAGGGCACGTACACGTCGGGCAGAAAGTGCATTTCGATTTTGAGCAGTCCGTCGCCCGCGCAGGCCTCGCACCGGCCGCCCTTGACGTTGAAGGAAAACCGGCTCGCCCCGTAGCCGCGCGCCTTGGCGTCGGCGGTTTTGGCGAACAGCTCGCGGATATCGCCGAACACGCCGGTGTAGGTGGCCGGATTGGAGCGCGGCGTGCGGCCGATGGGCGACTGGTTGATGCCCACGACCTTGTCGAGATAGGACAGGCCGCTCATCTTGTCGTATGCCCCGGCGCGCGTTTTGGCCCCGTTTAAGTCGGCTGCCAGCTTCTTATAAAGGATTTCGTTGACAAACGACGACTTGCCCGAGCCGGACACGCCGGTCACGCAGGTCAGTGTGCCAAGCGGAATGGTGAAATCGGCGTGCTTGAGGTTGTTGACGGCGCAGCCCTTGACCGTCAGCTTTTTGCCGCTGCCCTTGCGGCGCACCGCAGGCACCGGAATGCTCTTGCGTCCGGACAGGTATTGCCCGGTAATCGACGTTTCGCACCGGAGCAGCTCCTCCACGCCGCCCTCGAACACGACCTCGCCGCCGTTGCGGCCCGCGCCCGGGCCGATATCGACGATGTGGTCGGCGGCGAACATGGTGTCTTCGTCGTGCTCGACGACGATCAGCGTGTTGCCCAGATCGCGCAGGTGCTTCAGCGTCGCAAGCAGCCGGTCGTTGTCGCGCTGGTGCAGACCGATGGAGGGCTCGTCCAAAATATACAGCACGCCCATCAGCGACGAGCCGATCTGCGTGGCCAGCCGGATGCGCTGGCTTTCGCCGCCCGACAGCGTGCCGGAGGAGCGGGACAGCGTCAGATATCCCAGCCCGACCGACTGCAGAAAGCCCAGCCGGTCCATGATCTCCTTGATCACGCGGCCGCCGATCTTCTGCTGCATTTCGGTCAGCCGTAAGGTCTGGATAAATTCCATGGCTCCCAGCACCGACCGCTCGGCAAATTCCGCAATGTTCAGCCCGCCGACGGTCACCGCGAGCACCTCGGGCCGCAGGCGGCGGCCGCCGCAGTCCGGGCACGGGATCTCGCTCATGCAGTCCTCGATCTCGGCGCGGGCGTAATCGCTCGACGTTTCGCGGTAGCGGCGCTCCAAATTAGTGATGATGCCCTCGAACGGCTGGCGCATCACGCCGCCCGACACGCGGCTGACCGACAATTCGAGCGGCTCCTTGCCCGTGCCGTAGAGCAGCTCGTGCACGGCCTCCTCGCTCATTTCCTCTATCGGCGTATCGAGGGTGAAGCCGTGCCGCTTGCCGAGCGCGGTAAAGTACATGCCTGCGATCGTGCCCGGCTCGGCGCTGCCCCAGCCCGACGCGCGGAGCGCGCCCTGCTTGATCGACAGCCTGCGATTGGGGATGATGCGGTCGGGGTCGACGCGCATCTGCATGCCGAGGCCCGTACAGGTCGGGCACGCGCCGTAGGGGTTGTTGAAGGAGAACATGCGCGGCGTCAGCTCCTCGATCGAGATGCCGCAGTCCTCGCAGGCGTAGTTCTGCGAAAAGGACAGCTCCTGCCCGCCGATCACATCGGCAAGGACGATGCCGCCCGACAGCGCGGCCGTGGTTTCGACCGAATCGGTGATGCGCGCGCGCGCGTCCGGACGGATGACCACGCGGTCGACGACGATTTCGATATTGTGCTTGTGCGTTTTGGCTAGCTTGATCTCCTCGGACAGGTCGCGCGTCTCCCCGTCTACCCGCACGCGGACGTAGCCTGTCTTGCGCGCATCCTCAAACACCTTGGTGTGCTCGCCCTTTTTGCCGCGGATGACGGGCGCCAAAAGCTGCACGCGCGTTTTTTCCGGCAGCGCCATCAGCTGGTCAATAATTTGGTCGACCGTCTGCTGATGGATCTCCTTGCCGCATTTGGGACAGTGCGGCGTGCCGATACGCGCCCACAGCAGGCGCATGTAGTCGTAAATCTCGGTCACCGTGCCGACCGTCGAGCGCGGGTTCTGCGAGGTCGTTTTCTGGTCGATCGAAATGGCCGGAGACAGCCCGTCGATGTAGTCGACGTCGGGCTTGTCCATCTGCCCCAGAAACATGCGCGCATAGCTGGACAGCGACTCGACGTAGCGGCGCTGCCCCTCGGCATAAATTGTATCGAACGCCAGCGATGATTTGCCCGAGCCCGACAGGCCGGTGAACACCACCAGCTTGTCGCGCGGGATCTTGATATCTATATTTTTCAGGTTGTGCTCTCTGGCGCCTTTCACATGGATATATTCGTGCATCATTTTTCCCTTTATCCTTATTCTTCTGCCCGTTTACGGGCCGTATCGGAACAAACGCCGTCTTTTTTCAGCTCTCCTCCAGCGCCTTGATCTGGTCGCGGAGCTGGGCGGCGATCTCGAATTCCAGCATCTTGGCGGCTTCCTTCATCTGCCGGGTCAAGCGGTCGATCTCGTTTTGCTTTTCACCCTTGGTGCGCAGCTTCTTTTTGCTGCTGGTCGGCACGTTGGAGGTGATTTCGATCACGTCCTGCACCTTTTTGTGCACCGAGCGCGGCGTAATGCCATGCGCGAGGTTGAACTCGTGCTGCAATTTGCGGCGGCGCTCGGTCTCATCCATCGCGCGGCGCATCGACGGGGTGATCTTGTCCGCGTACAGAATGACCAGACCGTGCTCGTTTCGCGCGGCGCGGCCGATGGTCTGAATCAGCGAGGTCTCGGAGCGGAGAAAGCCCTCCTTATCCGCGTCGAGAATGGCGACGAGCGAAACCTCGGGCAGGTCGAGGCCCTCGCGCAGCAGGTTGATGCCGACCAGCACGTCGAACACGCCGAGGCGCAGGTCGCGCACCAGCTCCTGCCGCTCGATGGTTTTCACGTCGTGGTGCATATACCGCACCTTGACGCCCGCTGTTTCCAGATAGTTGGTCAAATCCTCGGCCATTTTCTTAGTCAGCGTGGTGACGAGCACGCGCTCGCCTTTTTTCGTTCTTGCGTTGATCTCGCCGATCAGATCGTCGATCTGCCCCTCGACCGGGCGGACGTCGACCTCGGGGTCGAGCAGGCCGGTCGGGCGGATGACCTGCTCGACCACCTGCCCCGAACGGGACAACTCGTACTCGCCCGGCGTGGCCGAAACGTAAACGATCTGGTTGAGCCGGCCGTTGAACTCATCGAAATTGAGCGGCCGGTTGTCGTAGGCCGAGGGCAGGCGGAAGCCGTTTTCGACCAAGCTTTCCTTGCGCGCGCGGTCGCCGTGGTACATGGCGCGCACCTGCGGCAGGGTCACGTGGCTCTCGTCCACGATCAGCAGAAAATCCTTGGGGAAATAGTCGATCAGCGTAAAGGGCGCACTGCCCGGCTCGCGGCGCGACAGCACGCGCGAGTAGTTCTCGATGCCGCTGCAAAAGCCGATCTCCTGCAGCATTTCGATGTCGTACCGCGTGCGCTGGCCGATGCGCTGCGCCTCGATCAGCTTGCCGTTCGCCTCGAAATACGCGATGCGGGCGTTCATCTCGTCCTCTAAATCCTTGATGGCGGCCTCCAGCTTGTCCTTGGGCGTGACATAGTGGCTGGCCGGAAAAATCGCGGTATGCCCCAGCTCGCCCAGCGCGACGCCGGTCAAGGGATTGATGCGGCTGATGCGGTCGATCTCGTCCCCAAAAAACTCGATGCGGACGACGTCCTCGTCCGAATAAACCGGCCAGACCTCGACGGTGTCGCCGCGCACGCGGAAGCGGTTGCGCTCGAACGCGATGTCATTGCGCTCGTATTGGATTTCGATTAAGCGGCGGATGAGCGTCTCGCGGCTGAGCTCCATGCCCGGACGCAGCGAAATGACCATCTTTTTATAGTCGATCGGATCGCCCAGCGAGTAGATGCACGAGACGGACGAAACGATGATGACGTCCCGCCGCTCGGAAAGCGCGGAGGTCGCGGAGTGGCGCAGGCGGTCGATCTCGTCGTTGATGGCGGAATCCTTTTCGATATAGGTATCGGTCGAGGCGATATAGGCCTCGGGCTGGTAATAATCGTAGTAGGAAACGAAATACTCGACCGCATTGTTCGGAAAAAACTCCCGCAGCTCGGTGCACAGCTGCGCGGCAAGCGTTTTATTGTGCGCGAGCACCAGCGTCGGCCGCTGGGTCTGCTCGATGATGTTGGCCATGGTAAAGGTCTTGCCCGAGCCGGTAACGCCCATCAGCGTCTGCTCGGTCAGGCCGTTTTCCACGCCCGCGACGAGCTTGGCCACCGCCTCGGGCTGGTCGCCCGCCATTTGATATTCACTGACGATTTTAAATTCGGGCATGGTTACCTCCTTATGCCGAACCCGCGGCGCATTTCACAGATGGAATGATACTGGTCGCCCGCGACGACGCAGTGGTCGACCAACTGGATGCCGAAGCCGTTGAGCTGCCTTTCCAGCGTGTCGGTGGCGGCGATATCCTCGTGCGAGGGCGTTTTCACGCCGTTCGGATGATTATGCGCCAGCGCCACGCCGGCCGCGCGGCAAAGCAGCGCGGTGCGCGCGATCTTGTATGGGTCGATCTCCACATGCGCGTGTCCGCCGCGGCCGCACTCCTCGCACTTGAGCACGCGGCCCGCTCCGTCCAGATAAGCGGCGAGCAGCACTTCGTCCGTCTCGCCGGAAAACTGCGGCACAAAATACGCGCCGATGCGCGGGTAGCTGGTGAGCTTGTCGCTTTCGCGCTCGGTCTTGGCGCGGTCGGCCTTGTAACGTCCAAACAACGCGTATACCAGCTTGATCAGCAACGCGGAGCGCAGGCCGACGCCCTTCACCTCGCACAGCTGCTCGACCGGCGCTTCAAACACCGCGTGCAGCGAGCCGAAGCGCCGCATCAAGCCGTGCGCGCTCTCGTTGGTGTCGATCCGCGGAACGGCGAAAAACAGAAGCAGCTCGAGCACCTCATGATCGCAGAATGTATTCAAGCCGCTTGCGCGGAATTTATCCAGCACACGTTTGCGGTGCTTGGCATGGATATCGTCAGCCATCGAAACGCCCGCCTTTCTGTGGTTTCCTCTTTCAAATATGAATGCGCTGCGCGGCCTGCCGCAGCGTGCGCGCGACCAGCGGACTGTCCTGTATTTCGGGAAACGGCACGGTGGGCTGCGGCTCGCCCTCGTGCGGACGCAGCGTTTTGCCCATCCACAGCACGTCGCGCCACTGGCCGAACTTGTACATGCTCTCCTGATACGCGCCTGAAATGATGAATCCCATCGCTTTATGGAATTTCATCGAGCGCTCGTTGGGCGAGGTGACGCCGACGAAGATATTATAGTATCCCTGCATGGCAAGCAGCTCAAACAGCGCCGAATAGATTGCGCCCGCAATTCCGTTCCGGTGCCACTCCGCGGCGACGTAGATCGAGGTCTCCACCGACCACTGATAGGCCGCGCGCTGACGGTGCGGCGAAGCGTAGCCATAACCGACGATCTCATCGTCGACCGTGCAGACCAGCCACGGCAGCTTGGCCTGATAGGTATGCATACGTTCCCGGAACTCCGCGAGCGACGGCGGCGTATATTCGCTCGACACGGTGGTTTCAAGCACATATGGCGCGTACAGCGCAAGCATGGCCGGCGCATCCGCCTCCACCGCGGCGCGCAAAACAACTTCCGACATGCTGTTACTCCCCATTTCAATAAAAATCCGACAATTTATTATACCTCGCCACTCTATATTCTTCAACTGGTTTTTACCGTTTCGGCTGTCAAAAAACGTACATTCGTTCGCCCTTTGTTTTGTGCGTTTTTTCGGCAAAACCGGACAATGGCTCCGAAATGCCGCGTGCGGGCATCCGAAGCCATTGTCTGAACCGGTATTTCCTATTGGGGCGGATCCTGCCGCAGCGCGGTCCGCAGCTGCTCAAAGGTAACATTATCCGGTATGGCCCACGTCCGCCCAAAGCGGACCGCGCCCTCGATCCGGTGCTCCTCACAAAGGCGGCGCACCGTCTGCGGTTCGAGCGCATACCGCGCCGCGACTTCGGGGATCATCACATAATTTACGTTCATTCCGCCATTCCTCCAAAAATAAAAAGCACAAGCCTGCAACTGCACATACGCATCCTGCAAAACTCATGCCTGCATTACCAGTAACATTGTTTTCCGCCGCCGCGGTTTCGCAACATATGGGACGCCGCTATCTTATGTGGGCATACCCAAAATAATACACTTTTATACTATGATTTATCCTGTAAAAAGTCAATGAACAAACCGCACTGATTTCCTCCCTGTTTTTTTGTCTGTTTTCCACGATTCATCCGTCATTTTTTACTAAAAACCGCATACATTTTAATCTATTATTCCTTTTGCGTTTCCGGACCCGCTCGCCGCGTCCCTTGAAAACCCTATGCAAACCGGTTGCTTTTTTCGCCTTTTGGGGGTATACTAAAAAAGCAAATTTTCGGCAAAGGAGGCATGGGATATATGGTGCGCTACGGCTTTATCCACTCCAAGGAGGATATCAAATTCTTGGTCCTGTTCGCGATGGATCTGCTGCCCTTTCCGGTCAGCTTCAGCACCGTGGTCGATCTGACGACATGGTGCGACGAAGGCTTCGGCTATTTTGAACTGAGCGAATCGTTTTACGAAATGCTGCCGACCGGCCACATTGAGGAGCACACGGACAGCGGCGAACCCCTATACGGCATTACCGAAAAGGGCCGCGAGGCCATCCGCATTTTTGAAAAGCAGCTTCCCTTCCCCGTCCGGGAGGCGGCGCAGCGTTCCGCGCTTCGTGTCGTACGCCAAATCCGGCGGGACGCCGCGATCCGCACCGCGGTAACCGAACGAGCGGAAAACGACCTGACCGTCCGCATGGAAATGGATCAGGTTTTCGCCATCGAAATGAATGTCGTCAACCGTTCTCAGGCCTCCATGCTCGAACATACCTTTAAGGCCAACGCGGAAGCGGTCTACCAAACGCTGCTCTCCGCCATGACCGCAAACTACGAAGCCGAGAAAGAAGATCAAAACCGTTGAAATACCTGAAGCAACTGGGGGTACTGCTCGCCTGCTGCGCGGCGGGCGATGCCCTTTCCATTTTACTGCGCGGCCGTCTGCCGGGCAACGTGCTCGGCCTTACGCTGCTGCTTGCGCTGCTCGTACTTGGCCGCGTTCGGCTTTCTCAGACGGAGGACGCCGCAGATTTCCTGCTGCAGAACATGGCTTTTTTCTTTCTGCCCGCCTGTTTGGGCGTGCTGGAGATTTTTTCCCAGATCAAAAGCGAGATCCTTGCGATCCTCGCAGTCTGCGCGCTGACCACGCTGTGCACCGCCGCCGCGACGGCGCTTACCGTGCACCTTATGTTTAAGCTGCAGCACCGCGAGACCGAGGAGGCGTTCGACCATGACTGAGCTGCTCTCGTCCTCCTCCTTTTGGCTGTGCCTTTCGATTGGCTGCTACGCGCTCGGGCAGAAAATCCAGCAAAAGACCGGTTCGCCCCTATGCAACCCGCTTTTGATCGCATCGGTTTTAGTGGGCGCGCTGCTGGTCCTCACCGGCACCAGCTATCAGACGTACAACGAATCCGGGCGGCTGATCGCCTTTTTCCTGACACCCGCGACCGTCGCGCTCGCTGTTCCGATTTACCGCAAGCTGGATGTGCTCAAGAAAAACCTGCTGCCTATCCTATCCGGCGCGCTGGTCGGCTCGGTCGTCTCGATCGGCAGCGTGATTGGTTTCTGCCGCCTGTTCGGCCTATCGGACGTGACCACCCGCTCGCTCGTCCCCAAATCGGTGACGACACCGATCGGCGTGGCTTTATCCGAAATGCTCGGCGGTCTTGCGCCCGTGACGACAATCGCCATTATCTTTACCGGCATCGTCGGCGCGATCCTGCTGCCCGCTTTCCTCAAATGCATCGGCGTGCGCAATCCGGTGCAAATGGGATTATCCATGGGCACAGCCGCCCATGCCGTAGGCACGTCGCGCGCAATCGAGCTGGGCGAGACCGAGGGCGCGATCAGCGGCCTCGCCATCGGCGTGGCCGGTTTGCTGACCGCTTTGCTCGTATCGGTCGGTTCGGTATTCGTGACATAAAAAAGCACGCTCCAGCGGAGCGTGCTTTTTTATGTTTTAGAACGCGCACCTTAACCGTCAACCGCCGCCGGTTCCGCTACTTGCGAAACGCCGTCCACCCCGATTTCCAGCAGAATCCGCTTTGCCGTGCGGAAATTCTCCTCTGTCAGCAGCCGGAACGATTTGGCAAAAAGCGGCCCGTCTCCGGTTTTCAGACTATCCGCCAGCGAGACGGACAGCGCGGGCCAACAAGGCGCGGACCACGTCCCGCCGACCTCGTTTAAGCACAGCACGCCGCCTTTCAGCAGCAACAGCGTCAGCTTTCCATATATTTCCCTGATTGCCGCGCGCGGGCAATAGCGGACGACCGCCTGCATAATGGCGCTGACCGCCGCGTTTATGCCGTCATCCTGCTTTTGTATCGACACGGCGCGGACAAGCGCGTCCATCGCCGACTGTGGAAAATGCGAAAAAGAAAACCGGAGGATCGGCTCGCAGGTGACGGCGAGCAATTGCAGGGCCTCTAGGAAAGTGCGCAGATTCTCGTCCAACATCAGCGTTTTCATTTGCCTGAATAGGGACGCGTCCCCAACCGACACAACCTGTGTGCCCACGCCGTTTTTGGTTTTTGCCACGCCCAGCCGGTTGAGCAAGCCCACCGTCCGGCGCATGGTGATCGCGGAAACATGGTAAATATCCGCCAACGCCTCGTTCGTCGGCAGCAGGGTCTGCGCCGGATACACTCCGCGGTTGATCTTACAGATCAAATCAAGCGCGATATCGTCGCAGTACCTCGTGCGCCCTTTGCGGGGCTCCCATGAAAAAACCTCGCTTTCCGTATCGTCCGGCAGGGGCGGCGCAGCAGCAAAATAGCGCGCCAACGCGTCAAAAAAGACCTCTCCCGATTGCTCCAGCAGCCGCTTGGCCTCGCCATGCCGCCCTTCGGCGCACCGACGCGCAGCCCGCGCCGCGCGGACCGTTTGCCGCCGCAGAAAACGATCCGCGCCCTCCGCGCCCAGCCGCTCGGCCAATATATCAAGGAACGCGCTTTCCGCAAAAGCCCCGATATCATAATAAAGGGTGAGTACGATCCTGCTTCCAAGCGCCTGAAGGCATTGATCAAACTGCGTGTAAAAGCGCTTTCCCGGCTTGACGCCGTCCGCTTCGGCGGCAGGCAGTTCCGCATGGACCATGCCTTGCAGGCCGACCGCGGGAGACAGCAGGCGCAGGCTCTCCGCCAAATCCGCCAGCGCGTGCTGACGAGACCGGAAAACCGGGCTTTGCAGATAATGGGCAAACGGCTTTTTTAAAACGACCGTTTCGTGCCCGCGCCCGAGTTTGACCAGACCGTCCCGTTCAAGCGCTTTCAGCGCCCGCTGTACCGGGCAGTAGGACACCTGATACCGGCGGGCAAGCTGCTGTAAAGACGGCAGCCGTTGGCCGTCCCCATAAAAGCCCAGTTGAATCCGGCCTGCAAGACTGCGGTAAATCATTTTCTCCTGACTGTTAGACACCATTGGCATGCCGCCTTTCTTAATACCATTATACCTGCATAGCGGCCGGATTTCCAGTTTTCCTTGAAATTTTCAACGAGAAACAGCCCCTATGGAAAAGGGCCGCCGAGTAAAACCCGGCGGCCCTTTTCAGTGCGTGTTCCCATATGCTTAACTGATCCACCGCTGGAGAACTTCCAACAGCCGCTCCACATCAATCGGCTTAGCAATATGATCGTTCATGCCGACGCGGCGGGAAGCGCTCACATCCGCCGCAAAGGCGTTTGCCGTCAAAGCGAGGATCGGGACCGTTTGGGCGTCCTTCCGCTCCAGTGCACGGATGACCGCGGCCGCGTCATAGCCGTTCATCACAGGCATCTGGATGTCCATCAGGATCGCCGCGTATCCCCCGGGGTCGGACGCTTCAAACGCCGCAACCGCTTCCTTTCCGTTTTCCACTGCGTCGACCGCAAGCCCCTGCATTTGCAGCAGCTCCGCTGCGATTTCGCGGTTCAAGTCGTTGTCCTCAGCCAGCAGCACCCGCTTACCCTGCAGCTGCGGATGCTTTTTCGCCGCCATGGCGTTGACGGTCTCTATGCGGTTGCTCACGCAAAACAGCTGCAAAACGTGCAGCATTTTGGATTTAAACAGCGGTTTGGTAATGAAAGCGTCCGCTCCCGCCCGCACAAACTCTTCCTCAATACTGGAATAATCGTAAGCCGAAACAATGATGATGGGCACGTCCTCACCCAAATTCTTCCGGATCGCTCTGATGGTTTCCAGCCCGTCCATTCCGGGCATTTTCCAGTCCAAAATCACTGCGAAAAACGCGTCGTTTTTGCTGTGCGCCGCAGCAACGCACGCGACGGCCTCCTCGCCGGACGTTACCCAGCAGCCCCGCATGCCAAGCTCATTAAGCAGCGCGGCCGCGCTTTCGCATACGATTTGATCGTCGTCCACGACCAGCACGGGCAGGCCCGCCAGCTCTTCGTCGCAGGACTCTTCCTCCAACCGCAGCTCAAGCGGAATGGACACGGTAAAGCGGCTGCCCTCGCCAAGCGCGCTTTTCACCTCGATTGACCCATTCATCATGCGAATAATGTTTTCCGTGATGGCCATGCCGAGGCCCGTCCCCTGTATTTTGCTGATGCGGGAATCCTCCGCGCGGGAAAACGGCTCAAAAATATGCTTTACGTACTCCTCCTGCATGCCGATCCCGTTATCCGCAAACACGAACTCATACTGCCCCTTCTGCGGAAGCGGCGACGGCAGCTCGTTTACCCACAGGCTGATCTTGCCGCCTTCTGGGGTGTATTTAATTGCGTTGGACAGCAGGTTCATAAAAACCTGCCGCAGTCGGTCGCCGTCCACCACGACTTTTTCATGCCGCACCATGCCGACGCTCACTTGAAACTGCTGGTGCTTTTCCTCAAGCAGCGGGCGGCACATATCCATTACGTTTTGCAGCAGGTCGGGCAGGACCACGTCCTCCGGCGTGAGGTCGATCTTACCGCTCTCGATTTTGGACATATCCAGCACTTCGTTGATCAGGCTGAGCAAGTGCCGGCTGGACACGTTGATTTTATTGAGGCAGTCATGCACCTTTTCCGGCGCCGTCAGATTGGCCTGCGCAATAGCGGCCATGCCGATGATCGCGTTCATCGGGGTGCGGATATCATGCGACATGGTTGACAGGAAGTTGGTCTTGGCCGCGCTGGCGACGCGGGCCGTCTGGTAAGCCTCCTCCAGCGCCCTGCGCTGGCGGGACTGCTCCTCGCGTTCCTTCGTTACGTCGATCCCCACGCTGTAAAACGAGGGAATCCCGTCCCAACTCTCTTCGGCGCTGCTGTAACAAAGGGTGGTCGTCAAAATCTTCGCTTCACCGGCGCGTGTCGTCGCGCGCAGCTCGATAATTTCGCTTTTTCCGGTTCTTTGAATTTGCTGCATAATGGAAATGGCGCGCGCCATATCGTCCGGATGGATATAGGCGCATTGGGACTTCAGCTCGGTCTCGAACTGCTCGGCCGTATAGCCGATCAGCTCCAAGAAGCCCTCGCTATACCACAGCACCGTGCTGAAATCGCGTGCGTCCAGACGCGCAAACCCGCCCGGAATGGATTTCAAAAGCGCGTCGCGCTCCCGGTCCTTTTTTGCCAGCTTAAATTCCGTGCTGTACATATCGTGCGACAGTTCCAGCCGGGTGCGCCGCCCATTCCAGTTTATGATGCGGTTTTTGATCATGAACGTCCGGTCCAGAACGGGATTGAAAAACTCCCATTCATAAAACGCATCCTCGGTCAGGCGGCTGTTCGTACAGAATGGGCAGGGCTCGTTTCTGCCCTGAATTACCTCATAGCACTTCCGCCCCAGCATTTGCTTCATCGGCCGACCCAAGGTCTTGCAGGCAGTCCTGTTGAGAAAAAGCAGCTCGTATGTATCCATATCGCTGAGGTAAATGTTGCCGTCATACTCGTCCATCATCCACTCAAAGTATCTGGATTTTTGTTCATAGCGGCGCATCTGCTCATCCTTCGCGCACACTACGTCCGTGATGTCGGTAAGCACGGCATACGCGATGCAGCCGCCGTCCGGGGACTGCGCGGCCGCGTTTACGGCGGCGCGGCACCAAACGATCTCACCATCCCCGCGTGTCAGCCGAACCGTCGCCTCCGCGCGGGACGCGCCGGTCCGTACGGCCGTATCCGCGCTGTCCTTCCATGCGGCAAAGTCCTCCGGGCGCGTTTCATAGTACCGTCTCAGGGTTGGGAACTCAGCCGAAAACGCCTCTTGTTCATAACTAACCAAGCTGCAAAAGCCTTCGCTGGTCCACAGGACGGTAAAATCCTGATCCAGCAGGAAGCTGATCATCGCAATCTGCATTGTGTCCAGCAGCGTCCGCCGTTCCGCAGAAGCAGTCGAAAGCGAGCTTCTCTGCTCCGCGATAGTGGGATTTGCTTGTTCCATGTCCAGCCTCCACAGCATAGTATCCGGTAAAATCGGTAAAAACCGCCTTTTGCTTGCTCACATTATATCTTACAAAAAGATAAAAAGCAAATACAGAATACGCTTTTCCGCATTTTATCGTTTTGTGGGGCCGGCTTCAATTTATTTGCTACAAAAAAAGCTCGGATAACGAACCCGTTATCCGAGCTTGCCGCCGTCGGCCTTCATCTGGTGGCGTATGCTTTCATCCCGCCTTATGCTCCTGCTTTTTTACAATATGCCGGAATAAAAAATATGTAAGACAACACCCTGCCGCAAGCCCAAAGCTGTCCAGCCACACATCCTTAACCGACGAGGTCCGGCCATTAAAGAGCTGGATGGTTTCGTCTACTAAAGCGGCTAAAACACCGCAAAGGGCCGTTAACAGCACCGCCTCCCGTTTGCTCATATTCCGGGCTCGGCAAGCGCCGGCCAAAGAGATCCCCAGCAGGGCAAACTCCGTAAAATGCGCCGTTTTCCTGATGAGGAAGGAAGGCAGCCAGCTATTAGCTTCCATTTCCGCCGGCAATACGCCGCCGCTCAGGAGCTGAGTGATTTTATCGCTGATGGCATTGGAAACCGCCGGCGGCATAAGCGAGTTGCCCCAGATAAAGCAGAGCGTCACTATTATCAGGATGGTCCAGCGCTTTTGCCGTTGCTTCACCGCTTTGCCACCACCAGCCCCGGCGCCTTGAATATGCTATCCGCCGGGACAACGCCTCGCACCGAGGAAAGCGGATAGACAGAGCTGTGTCTGCCGATCACCGTTCCGGGATTCAGTACGGAATTACAGCCCACTTCGACCTGATCGCCAAGAATAGCGCCAAATTTTTTTCGTCCGGTCTCGATCTTCTCACCGCCATTCCGCACAACGACAAGGGACTTATCTGATTTTACATTACTGGTGATAGCTCCTGCGCCCATGTGGCTTTGGTATCCTAAGATGGAGTCTCCTACGTAATTATAATGCGGAACCTGCACACGATCAAACAGGATCACATTCTTCAGTTCCACCGAATTGCCCACGACACAGCCGGCTCCTACCAAAGCAGAACCGCGAATAAACGCGCCGTGACGCACCTCGGTCTCCGATCCAATGATGCACGGGGCTCCCATGTAAGCAGTTGGAGCCACCGCCGCAGTGCGATGCACCCACACCTGTGGGGATAGCTGAAGGTACTCCGAAGGATCCAGTTCCGCGCCAAGCCGCAGTATCAAATCCTTGATCCCGTCAAGCGCTTCCCACGGGTATTGAAACTGATTTAAAAACTCCCCGGCAAGGGAATGGGGATGTGCAAATAATTCTTTTGTCGTCAATATCATATTTGTTTCCTCTAAAAAGTAGCAGGCAGGCCTTGCCGCCTTGTCCAGTTGCTTGCATAGGATTCTCCCCGCCCGCCCCTTCCGCCTGCCATGTTCCGGCCGGCAAAAGCGGGCAAGCAAAGGAGATCGCGTTCAGCGGCTGGTCACGTTTTTCCAGTGCTCCAGCCCGTTGCTCTTGGTATAATCATGTGCTGTGGTGGCCTCGCTAATGTCGTACCACGCCCAATAGTTCTTGGAAACATCCGGGAACTGCCTTCCTTCTCCGCGATCCACCGCCGTCTGATCTGCCATACGGCCCGTCATACGGTTGACAATGGCCGCCACCTGCGCACGGGAGATTTTGTCATTCGGGGCAAAACGATTATTTCCAATACCGTCTACCCAGCCAAAAGCCGCCGCCGTATTAATGTAGTCGTAAGCCCAAAAGCTTTCGGGAACATCGCTGAACTTCATATCGCTTTCCGCCAAAGACTTCGCAAAACGGACTGCGATTGCGGAGAACTCCGCCCGGGTGATTGCCCGCTCAGGCTCAAACTTATCATTCCCCACGCCATTGACAATACCAAGAGATGCCAAGGTATTGACAGCCCGCTCATACCATATGTGCTCAGGCACGTCTTTGAAGGACGCGGTAACCGCCGCATTCTGGTTTTTCAGCAGACGATAAAAAATCATTGCAACTTGGCAGCGGGTCACATCGTCCTGCGGCCCAAAGTTTCCGTTATTATAACCCACCATGTAGACGATATGGTCGTCGGTATTCAGTATATCAGCTACGCCCGTATTGGCGGGGTCGGCGAAATCCTTTACGAAGATAGCTTCCACGTATACTGCGCTTTTGGGCATTATAAAGCTATATGTGCCGTCACCATTATCGGTGACCTTGAGCCGGTTTCCATCTTTATCGGTAACAATTACATCGCCGACGCGATAACCCTTATCCGGCGCAGGGGTGACGGTAACTTTTATTCCGTTTTCAGCCTGCTTATAGTTGGTATCCACACTGCCGTGCTTTTCCTCTTCCACGTAAACAGGATACTTGTTGCTGCCGCCGCTGTGATACGGAACGATCGTCATAAGCACGTTTTGGGCTTCGGCCGCCAATATAGTGCTCTCACCATAGAATGGGATATCGCCGCCTTTCTTCGCTTTGATATCCACTTTTGCGTTGGTCAAGATTTTTCTATCCGTATTCTTCGCATTTTCTAACTGCTCGGCAGTAACTATCTTGGCGGCGGTCATCGTCATGAGCTTATCCATATGCTCTTTTACATCCTCTACCGGCTTCGTACCCCAGCTATTTATCTCGTTCTCGTCCAGTTTATAGGTGATCTGGATACTGCCCGTACCGTCCTTTTTCACCTCCTCAAAGGAAAAATTAGAACTGCCGGGGCCGCTGAATGTAAAATCTGTTTCTTTCACAGAATCTAATTGTTTGACCAGATCATCCGTCAGCGTACAAACAAATCGCAGTTCTTTCAGAGTGCTTTCATCATTCTTATTTAGCGCTACAATTTTCGCGAACTGCTCGCCCATGGTCAGGGACGCCGTATAAGTCACATCGTACCGACCGTCGCTGCGTTCCCGCGCCACCGTGTTTAAAACAATGGGCCGCACCGATGTATCCGCAGCAACTGCCGCTGGCGTCAGCGCGGCACAGTAGAACAGCGCCAGAAACGCGGAAACAAGCCTGCTCCATTTTTTTCTCATTATAACTGCCTCATTTCTACATTTGGTTTATCTCATGTACTTATCTAAGTAATAGGCTTTTTCTGAAGCTTTTTCCTCACAGTAAAGCTTCCAAAGGCTATCCAGCGCGCTAGTGTCAGCATTGATCTCTTTCAATCTGACGCGATATGAGTCCAGAATCTGCTCTGCCCGGTTGTCAGCTGCTACTTCCAAGTCGTAACAGGCCTCCAGCCCTGCCAGACCGATCGACCGCTTTTTCGCGCCTGTTCGCTCCTCTTCAGGCAAGCCGTTCCACTCATCCAGAGCCGCTTTTTTTAATACGGCCAGCTGCGCCATGATATCCACCTTACAGCCATACAGCTCAGCCACACAACTGTTGATCAACTCCTCAGCGGTGCTCTCACTGCCCGCCTTATCCATTTGCTCTTTGATACCCAATTCTTCTTTTACCTGCTCAGGATCTGCTATACCTGAGAGCAGGTCGTTGTTCTGCTGAACAGAAGGCGGGGCGACCGTGACCGGCGCAATCTTTTGGATTTCCTTTTGGTGCGCTTCCCGCTTCTGCTCCAAATTCTGTGCAATCGTTTCTGAATCCTGTGTCAGAAACAGGCAAACCACCTGAATATTGTTCCACTGCCAGACTGTTAAGGAACCCGCCGCAAGAGCTAATACCGCCAATACCAAAAGGACAATCTTTTTCCACAATTTCATCTTGTTTCCTCCAACTCGAGTCTTTTAATATTTGGCATCTTTTCTAATGCGTCCTGATGATGTGTCACCAGAATACCGCCCGAACGCAGCGATCTAAGCATAAAGAGCACCTTTTGTTCTGTTCCGGGGTCCAAAGCCGACGTACATTCATCCAGCAGCAGCACCGGCCGCTCCATCAGCACCGCTCTGGCAATGGCCAGACGCTGAAGCTGCCCCATGGACAGACCGGAATTCTGTTCCCGCAGCTGGGTTTGCAGCCCTTGCGGCAGGTCCTGTATAAAACCTGCCTCAGCAATCTCCAAAGCCCAAACGCACAGACGGTCGTCGGCATCCGGCCGCACCAATCGCAGATTATCCAATACGCTGCCCGCAAAGAGGGCATAGTCCTGAGGCACATAGGCAAACAGCTTTCGGGTCGCCGGCCCGCATTCAATCTCCCCCCGCGCCGTTTCCAGATAGACCCGTCCGCTTTGTGGGCGATAGATCCCCAGAATCAGTTTAAATACGGTAGACTTTCCCAGACCAGAAAACCCATTCAGGCATGTCCAGCTCCTCAAGTCCAAGCGCATGGAGCAGTCCTGCAGCACGGGCTCCTCCTCCGGACAGTACTGAAAGGTGACTTTCTCGAACACAATCGCATTGACGTGTTCGGGCATACGCTCGGATACCGCTTCTGCCGGTCTGTCAAAAGACAGCAGCTCTGCCAGCCGCTCTGCCGATACCTCCAGCGCGGTCAGCCTAGCTCCAATTCCGGACAAGCTTATGATCGGCCTACGCAGCAAAGCCAGCAGTTGAGTCAGCGCGGCCAGTCCGCCGTAGGTGAGGTTCCCTCTGTATATCTGCCATATACCCCACAGAAGAAAGCAGCCCGTTCCGAACTGCATAGCGACAGACAGCAGCCCATTGGCCCATACCATCAGCTTTCTTCTGCGCCGCTTATTATGCAGCGCCTCGTCTTGCCTGACGTCAAACCGGTTCAGCGCCTGATCCTCAGCGCTCAAACTCTGGAGCAGTTCAATCCGCTGCAAATAGCTTTGCATGGTGGTGAACGCCTCTTCGTCGGCCTTTCTGACCTCTGCTTGACGTTTTTTAATAAACGGGCGCAGGCACGCCGCGCCTGTCAGGATAGCCGCACCTACGAACAGCAGGAGCAGTGCCAGAGCCGGATGGAAAAAACCGATTGCCAGAAAGGCCGCCCCCAGTTGAAACAGATTGCCGCTCAATGCAGGCAGAGCTGTGGTCAAACCGTCGCAAAACTGCCGCACATCCTCCATGGCCCGGTGCAGCAGCTTTCCGCTGCGGTACTTTTGAAGCTGTTCGCCGGTACTTTGTTCAGCAGCCGCAAACAGCTCGTGCCGCAGACAGGCAGCGGCTTGATCCGCAGTTTGCCCAGTAAACCAGAAGAGGAAGCTGTGCAGGCCGCAGCGCAGCAGGATAACTGCCGCCATAGCCGTCCCCCATCGGGAGAAACGCTCGTCTCCCGCAATGCCAAGGTCGACGGTATTTTGGGTCAAAACCGCCAAAGCTACCTGCAAGCCCGCCTGAAGTGCCGCGCCCGCACAGAGCGTCAATAATCCGCTCTGGAACCTCCGGAATAGGGCAAATTGTTTTTCATCCCGTTTCCTCTTTTTCAATCTCATCATAAATGCCAATCCGTTCTGTATGCGGCTAGTCATTTTCAGGTCCCGTTCATTAAATCGTCAAAGTCAATTATAATGTTACCGTCCGCGTCTCTATTTCCGCCGGAAGTCTCACCGTCCTCAGGCGGCTCCGATTCCGCGGGCGGCACAGGGTCTGCCGGCCGGCCGCCGGAACCGCCGCCGTTTCCCGTCTCTATCTCAATATCCACATCGTCCAGAGGATCGGAAATATCCTCTCCGGCAGTGATTTCTTCCCCTGACAGAACATCGTGGCCGTTTACTTTCACATACTTCGTTCCCGGCGCGACGGTAACTTTCAAGCCGGGGGGCAGGCCCTGTGCATGAGCGCCGGTGCCAGAAATGGAAAGGCTCTCAATCTTTGCTTTATCATCCAGAACCAGACGGGCATTGTTCCCAGCCATCTCCACATTTGTCAGCACGCTGGAACCGCTCGCCAGAACCTTCGCGCCCTTGCCGCTGAGAATCCGCACACAACCAGTAACAGCGACATTCTGCAAGGTCACCTCGCTGCCTTCCGCACCGGGAACGATCAACAGATCCCCCATAAATTTCATATCTTTCAGCGTGACGCCCGGTGCGGCCACCATGGCCAAAATGCCATCCACATGGTCAGTATATACGCCGGCCCGGGTGTAATAGGCCGGGATGGCCCGATCCAAAATCACCGTGGTTTCCGCTCTAGTAATGGAGCGGGAAGGGGCAAAGTTCCCCTCCGGGGTTCCGCCGATGATCCCCAAGCTGGACATAATGTCCACCGCGTCTCTGGCCCATGCACCGATTTGATCGTCATCATAGAACGGCTTTCCACGACCGTCGCTTTTTAGGGTCAGTGCGCGGCTGAGCATTACGGCCGCCTCCTGTCTGGTGATCGGAGAACCGGGACGCGCGTTTCCATTGCCATCCCCAGCCATAACGCCGGCCGCATTGGCGCGCAGAACGGCGGATGCGTACCATTCGCTTCCTGTCATATCCCGAAATGGGTTTTGCGTTGTTTCTTTCCAGCCAAAGATGCGATCCAGCATAACTGCCATCTGCCCCCGGGTAATGCTGTCGTCGGGTCCGAAACGGCCGTCGCTGTATCCGCTTACCACTCCGTAGCCGTTCCACCGGTCAATGGACGAAGCGGCCCAATGCCTTTCCGCGTCTTTAAAGCTGGCGGCAGCAGTTGGAAGCAGCAAGGCCGCCGCCAACATTCCACACAAGCATTTGCTCCATTTCATATAGGTACCTCCTGATA
The DNA here is from genome assembly GCA_030524205.1 of Eubacteriales bacterium. Taxonomy (GTDB): domain Bacteria; phylum Bacillota; class Clostridia; order Oscillospirales; family Butyricicoccaceae; genus Agathobaculum. The sequence continues at coordinate 39,787 of JAUNGZ010000006.1, read as the reverse complement.
ACATTTAAAGCTTTCACACTCCTGCAAGCTCCGGAACAATCTGGAGCTTGCAGCGGCGTGCAGCCGCTGCCCGAGTACCTGACTAAGCGGAAATGCATATTCCCGCTTAATCAGAGCGCTTATCCCAAAGGGAATCAACGCTATACCTCAGGGGTCAGCCTCGCCGCCCCCGTCCTATACGGGGGCGGCGAGGCCGCTGCCGAACATTTTCGGCATTTGGGCAAGGATATTCTGATCTGCTCCATTGGTTTAAGGCAGATCAAATCCGCCGTTGGGAAAAGATTTTTCCGTTTTACTTGGTTTCTGCTCCTTCAGAGGGGATATTAACCTGCACGCCCGGATAAAGGTCTTTAAATTTCCCCCAAAAGCCTTCAAAAGCCGTCTTTTGCGCGAGCGTCATTTCCCCCTTATTGTACTTATCCGCAGTCAATTTCACTACCGTTGTCAGGGTGACGGATCTTATGTCGCCTTTCACAACACTCGCATCCTTAAAGTTGAAATAGGTGCCTACCCAGATTGGAGTCGTCGTATTCTTCTCATTGTTCGCTCCGCCTTCGACCACGATATTTGTGATCATAGAGCCTTGATGCGGGTCTCCCGCATCCCCATTCTGGAATGCATCCGGGGTGTGGGCGGCAGCATTGCCGCTGCCGGGATCCGCATTTTCGCCAGCTCCCAGAAACAGGCCGTACGTCAGTTCCTCATCACGCCGGATAGCATCCTTCACCCTCATATCTCCGTAAAATGCGCTTTTGAAGTAAATGCCTGCCTCGGTGGGACGGAACACTACCGTTCCTAACCGCATGTCATAGCGGTGGAAAGAGAACGTCAGGCCGTCGTCGCTCTCTTGCACACGCAGATACCGCTTAGCATCCTCTTTTTCCCCTATTTGGGTGGTCACGGCAATATGCTCCGAGCTCGCCTTCTCCACGGCTAAGCTGCCATAGTCCCGGTCGGCATTATAGCCGTCGGTAGTGCTGTCAAAGCCGCACAGGAGATAGCTTCCGGTTACCGCCGGCGTCCGCACATGATGCCCCGCCAGATCCAGATAGACATGCTTCACAGCAATGGAGGTTTCGTTTGCCTCGGTGCTGTCATCCACCATGCGGATATGATCGGCGTTGTCCGCATTGAAAGCCTGAACGGCATCCCACAGCGAGCCGTACTGCTTATTATTGTTGCTGCCGCCCACGATCATGGCCACATAGTGCACATCCCAGAAAACAACGCCATCTTTCGCAGCCGCTTCCCATTTGCCCTCGTTGTCAAAGAAGTAGCTTTTGCTGGCTTCGGCGATGGCCGCGTCGCTTGCTGTGGCGAACTTCTGATTCTGCACGTTACCGCCCCGCTTCAGGACGCCCACCCGCGAGCCCTCGGCCAAAGCGCCTGTCAGATTGAAGGTATAAGCGGTATTGGGGTCTCCGTTACCGTACACATGCACATCTACCGCAGCGCCATTGTCCAGACGGTTGCCGTCCACGATCACCTTGCCCTCCATGTTCAGAGTGCTGTTGCCATAGCCGGCGTGGAGCATAACGCCGCCGCCCGCAGTGGCGCTGGAGTTTCCGGTGATGGCTGCGCCGTCGCCAAGGGTAACGGTGCCGCCCGCAAGATAAACGCCGGGGCCGTAGACTGCCTGAACGTTACCGGCGGCGGCTTGATTGCCGTTGTTCTCCACTTTGCCGGTGACAGTCACACTGGCCGCACCGCTGCCGGACTGACCCACCATCACGCCCGCGCCGTCATAGGCCCGGTTATCCGAGATGGCGCCGCTCAAAACAGCGGTACCGTTTAAGATCTTAATGCCGCCGCCGGCCCAGCCGCCGTTTCCGGCGGTGGCGGTATTTCCGGATACGGCAGCGCCCACACCCATACTGAAAACGCCGTTTGCCATGTAAACGCCGCCGCCGCGGAAGGCTGTATTGCCGGAGACAGTGCCGCCGTTCATGGTTACGGAGCCGCTGCTCATATACAGGCCCGCGCCGTTGGTAGCGGTATTGCCGGAAATGCTGCCGCCGTCCATGGTTACGGAGCCGCTGTTCATGTACAGGCCCGCGCCGTTGGCAGCGGTGTTGTCGGTGATCTGGGCGGAGCCGGAGATGGTCGTCTGAGCCCCACTGCCGTACACGCCGACGCCGGCGCCATTGGCGGCCTCGTTCTCCTTGATCTCGCCGCCGGTCATCTCGAAGGTTCCGCTGTACACGTCCACGCCGCCGCCCATCATCTGGGTGTCCAGCGGTACGGCGTTTCCGATGATAGCGCCGCCGGACATCTTCATGACGCCGCCCCAAATATAGACCGCACCGCCGCCGTAATTATTGCTGACAGCTTTTTTAAGCACCTGATTGTTCCGAATTTCACCGCCGGTCATATTGAATACCGCTGTGGGAGTGTCTCGCCCCACCACGATTGCTCCGGCATAGTTGGTGGTCTGACAGTTTTCAATCACTGCCCCGTCGGTCATGTTCAGGGTGCCGTTATAGAGCCGAACCGCACCCGCGGTGTTGCTGTTATCCTGTATGCCGCCATCATTGTTTTGTAGCGCGGCTCCCCGGCCCAAAGTCACGGCCGCATTGGTTCCATAGATAGAAATCAGCGCCCGTGTGGCCCCCAGTGTGTCCTTGCTGCCATCCAGCGTAATATTCTCCACCTTCACACTGCCGCTTGTGACGTGGAACAGATATCCGGTCAAGCCCGCGCCGCGGGTCGTGCTGAAAATTTCGCTTCCGTCGCTGTTGGAGCGCAGGGTGAAGCTCTTGGTCGTGTTCAGCTGAGCCGTTTGGGTCACGCTCCGTAGCAGCTCCACGGTGTCGCCGCCCTGAGACAGTGAGTTCACGGCGCTTTCCAGCGTGGGGTATTCCACCCAGCCGCCGTTCACGCCGTTATTTACACGGGCCACCGAGTCGTTTGCGGCCCAGATCAGCTTGTCGCCTTTCAGCGTGCCCGTCAGTTTGGAATACACATCGGTTCGGAAATTCTCCGCACCAGTGTATTGCTCGCTGCCGCTCACGCCGAACTGGCCGCCCGCTTCGTTGGCTTGCTCCATCGAGGCGGCCTGCTTGATCCCCGCTGAACCGGTGAAATCGGAATCCAGCTTGAGTCTCTGCGATTTGACATAGATGTTGGCCGCTGTACCGCTGGTGTAGCGGTCTCCGGTCAGGGTCTTATCTGTCACGAGATAGTTCCCCGTCACCACGGCGGCGCCGCCCAAATTGGTCGTTCCGCCATCATCGCAAATGCCGCCCACGGCGTCCGGCTTGCTGCTGGCGCGCGCGGCGTTGCCGGTGATGGCGCCGCCGGTCATCTTCAGCGCTCCGTTCCAAACATTGACCGCGCCGGAACCAGAGGTAGTGCTGGTGCGGTAGGCATAGTTGCCGTAAATCTCGCCGCCGGTCATATTCATGGCAGCGCCGCTGAGAACGGTGACCGCCGAGCCGTATTGGGCCTCGTTCCAGCGGATCACCGCGCCGTCCTGCACATTCAGCGTACCACTTTTCACATAGATGCCGCCAGCAGTACTGCTGGGCAGGCTGCAATAGTTATTCTGTACCACCGCGCCGCCGTTCAGGATCAAACTGCCGCCAGACAGAATAAAGATGGTGGAACCGGCTGTCACCTGCGCTTTGTTGCCGTCCAGTATCAGGTTATTCACCGTCACATTGGCCCCGGTCTCAAGATCAAACATGCTGCTCTTAAAATTGATATCCCGCTGCACCGTGTAGGTATTGCCCTTATCCTCCTCTCGCGTGCCGGATCGGAGAACGAAGGTCTTACCTGTGACATCAATCTCCGCGTTCACAGTGCAGTCCATCAGCAGCTCAACAGCGCTGCCATTGCCCAGACCATCCACAGCTTCTTTCAGGGAGGCATACCCCACCCAAGCTCCATTCGCGCCATTGTTTACCCGTGCCACATAGCTGGCCGCCCAGACCAGCAGGTTGTCCGCCGTCCGCTGGCCACGGAGCGCATGGCTGACGTCATTGACGATGCGCTCCGCGCCGGTATAAGCGCCGGCAGCCGCGCCGAACTTGGTTCCGGCCTCGTTAGGGCTGGTAATATAAGCATTCTGGAATAAGCCCATCTCACCGGTGAAATCGCCGATCAAGCGGATGATACTGTCATCTGTCAGCTGGCTGACGTTAGCCTCCTCGGTGCCGGTGGTATACTGTCCGCTGATCAGCCCCTGATTTTGGGGGACACGCCAGTTTCCGGTCACCACGGGGCTGCCGCTGAGCTCCAACGTGCCATTTCTGCTTACCGCAATGCCGCCCACCCGGTCTGACTTACTGCCTGCATCAGGGGCTCCGTTGCCGGTGATGATACCGCCGCTGAGGCTCATCGAAGACCCCGTGCCGGTAATGCACACCGCGCCGGAATCAGGTTCTCCGCTAGCGCGGGAAGCATAGTTGCCATAGATTTGCCCGCCTGTCATTTCGATTCGGGCTCCGCCGTTTACCGTGATGGCCGCGCCGTACTGCGCCTCGTTCCAGCGGATCACTGCGCCATCCAGCACCTTCAGCAGGGCATTCGCGCCGCTTACATAAACGCCGCCGGCGGGGTTTGTGTTAAGGCTGCAAATATTGTTCTGCACCACCGCGCCCTTGCCCAAAACAATGGCGTTGCCCGCATAGGTCCGCAGAACGGCTTGGTTGTGGGGAGCCGTAATCTCCACCTTGTTGCCGTCTAGAATCAGGTTCTCCACCGTCAGGGAGGCACCGTAGCCGGCGGCAAGGTTGAGCAAGGGGCCTTCCGTACATGTCGAGCCCCGCTTGACCGTGTAGGTCGTATCCCCAGACCGGGTACCTGAGCGGAGGGTGAACCGCTGGTTTTTGTCAGCCGCGACGGTCTTATCCAGAGTGATGTCCGCCAGCACCTCCACGACGCTTTCGGTGCTGTTGTCCGCATCCACTTCCGCCACAGCGGCAGACAGAGCGGTAAAAGATTTCCAAACCTTTCCGCCGTCGTTGGAGGTCCGTGCCACCTCGCCGGCCCAAACCAGCGCATTCCCTGCCGTCACAGTGCCTCGGAGCGTGGTATCCACCGTGTTAAAGAAGTTCTCAGCGCCGGCGTAACCCGCGCCATTGCTCACGCCAAACTGGCCGCCGGGCGCATTATCCTCAGCCTTCTCACTGATCCCGTGGACGCCCACAGAGCCGGTAAGGTTACCCGCCAGTGTGATCTGAGAGCCTGCGGCGCTCAACTGCAAGTCCCGTTCCAGATAGGTTTTATCGGCTTCGTTGTACCAATAGTTTTCCGTAATGTCAGCGTCTCCGGAGATCTGCAGCTTCTGGCCCTCTTTCCACTGGGAGATAATGACGCCGCCCGCGTTTTGGGTATTGTTTTGGCCGTTGCCCACATTGTGGTGAATCCTGCCGCCGGTCATGACGAAGTTGCCGCCCGCCCGGACAGCGCCCCAGCGGGTTGCAAAGCAGCCGGTGATCTCGCCGCCGTTGATGGTGATGGTGGTGGTGGAGAAGGTATATGAGCTGATGGCTGCGCCGTCTGCATTGGCGCCCACATTGGCGCAGTTTTTAATGGCGGAGTCCTTCTCCATGGTAACGCTGGCCCCGTTCTGGACGGCAATCGCGCCGCCGTAGTCCGCTCCACTGTTGCTTTTCCGCTCATAGTTCTGGATCACTGCGCCGCCGCCCAGAGTGAGCGACGCGCCCGCACCGGTAACAAAGAATTGCCGTCCGCTGGTGGAGTAAATACCCACATCCGCATCGTTGACCGTACCGCGGCCCAGATAGGTATCCTTTTCGCCGGTCCACACAGCGCCGCCGTCCACCACCAGCTTAGTCACGGTGAGCTGGCTGGTGACGTTGAACAGGTGCGAATCCGCAGCGCCCTCGGCCGGCTTCGCCCGAGTAACGGTAAATACTTTGCCGCCTTCCTCCGGCCGGGTGCTGGAGCGGAGGACGACCTGCTTCTCCACCTTCATCTCGCCAGTCTCAGTGACGTCCCGCAGCAGTTCCACAATGTTGCTGTCGCTGTCAGCGGCGGCCAGAGCGGCGGACAAGGAGGGGTAACCGGTCCAAGTTTTTTCCCCGTCCGTGCTCAAGCGAGCCACGTCCGCCTCCTCCCAGAACAGACCGCCGCCATTTGCCTTTGCCTTATAGCCGCCCACATCGTTGGTAAAATAATCCGCGCCGCTGTAATTCCCGCTGTTCTGACCAAACTTCTCTCCGGGACGGTTGGCGCCGTAGGTTACGCCGATCTTGGAGCCCTCTTGCAGAGGGTCGCTCAGGATCAGGCCAGTGCCGTCCGCCATTTTGTTGGACAGCACCAGATTATACGACAGTCCGGTAGAGGGGTGGGTATTGCCGTCGATGACCACCTTGCCGGAAAGGGCGGCCAGATTGGTTTTGGTGGAGTTAAATACAATACCGCCGCCCTTGTTGTTGGAAATGGTCACATCCCTCTGGATGGCCACATCGCCGTCAGCCAGAACTGCGGCCTGCTGCCAGCCGGTCATCACCGTTCCTTCGTCCAAAATCAGCTTGCCGTTGGGAGATCCGCTCCAAACACGGGCGAAGCGGGTGTTCCTGCCGTTGCCGTTCAAAGTAAGGTGATCCACGGTCACTTCCGCACCCCCGCTCAATCGGATAGCGCCGTACACATTGTTGTAGCGGAAGTCCCCCATGGCTACCACTGCGGCGTTGGGATAGGCGGTTCCCTGTCCGTTCGTACCAGTGATGCGGAGCTTGATAGCCCCGATATCGCGCGGGCCGGACTGGGTCACCTGATCCATAACATGGATTACGCTGCCGGTTTTCTTACAGGCCTCCAGCAGGGCCTTATCCATGGTCTTGTAGGGGTTCGCCTTGGTGCCAAGGCCCTTGCCGTCGTCGCCCGCGTTAGACACATACAGATCGGTGATGGCTTTCCATTTCAGTTCGCCTCCGCTGATCTCACCATGCAGACCTGCGTTCACATCGTTACGGATATTCTCCGCGCCGCCGCCGCTGGCATACACGCCGAAGACGGTGTTCTCCTGATTGGCGCCGGTGATCCCCTCGCTCTGAGCCACCCCCACCACGCCGGTGAGCACGCCGTCCAGAGTAAATTGGCTGATCTTATATAGGCAGACGTTGGCGGCCTCTTCGGTTTGCTTTCCGTCCGCGTCCACATACCAGTTGTTGGTGATGGAGGCGCTGCCGGAAACCTTCATGAAGCCCTCCCGCAGCAGGACGCCCGCGCCCCACTTCCCGAAATCTGTGTCGGCGGTATTGTCGTGGATGGAGCCGCCCCGCATCTCAAAGACGGCGTAAGAACCCACATCCACTGCTGCGCCCACGTTGGTTGATTTGCTCCGGCCGGCGGCGTGGTTTTCGTAAATGTCGCCGCCGTTCATGATGAAGGTGCTGTAACTCGTCTCTGAGCCCTGATACACGCTGACCGCCGAACCGTAAGCGCTCTCGTTCCAGCGGATAACGGCCCCCTCGTTCATGGTCAGAGTAGCGCCCGGATTGACATTCACGCCGGATTTGCCGTAATACTTGCCGCCCCGGGAGTTTTGCAGCACAGCTCCCTCGTTCAAGATAATGGATGTATTGGCTCTCGCCTCGACAAGCGTATAACCGGAGTCTCCGGGAAGGTCGGTGTTTTCCTTATTGCCGTCCAGAACCAGATTGGAAACCGTCAGGCCGCCGCTGGCCTTAGTAACGCTGTCCTGATCCACATAGAACATAAAGCCGTTCACTATATCCGTATTCTTGACGGTATACGGCCCGTCCTTGGCGGAGGTCAGAGTGAGCTTCTTACCGGCGATGGTAACCCGAGTAGCTTGAGCAATGTTGCGCAAAACCTCCAGCGTATCGCCGCTATCAGCCTCGTCCACCGCCAACTGGATGGCGGGATACTGCTTTCCGGTCCGCTGGTTGCGCACTGCGTCCGTGCCCCACCGCAGGTTGTTGCCCTCCCGGACCACCTTCAGTTCTTCGTCGTTGTCGTTGATAATGGTACCAATTCCGCCGCTGGCCACAGTGGCGAAAATCTGTCCGTCCTTTATGCTGCCTTCGCTGACGCCCGCGCTGCCGGTAAAGCCGTCCAGCTTCAGCGTGTAGTAGGCAGGATCCTCGCCAGCGTAGATGCTTACAAGCTTGCCGGCCCGGTTGGTGTTGCCTTCGATAACGGTACTGCCCTTTAGAATGGTGGGCTTGCCCGCCACCGCGTAGGTCTGGGTGTTTACGGTGTTGCCCTTTATGGTTACTTTGTCCAGAGTCAAGGGGCCGCCGATGTTGAGGATATGGCCGTTGGAGGTCTGTCGGTTCCCGGTGATCTCCACATTGGTGAGAGCCGCCGACCGGCCGCCATTGATTGGTGCCCAAGCGGTCATGGTCTCGTCGGAGTTGATAAGCTTGCTGTCCGTCATCACCAGCGCTACTGTGGCTTCCATCCGGATAACGCCCTTGTCCGAGTTTCCAGTATTAACGCCCCCACAGCTCCAGTTCTGGAGAACGGTGTTCCGCAGGGTCAGCGTTACATTCCCACTGGCATAAATCGCCGCTTTTCCGTTGATATAATTTGCCTTATTACCGTCCAGAATTGCATTTTGGAAGGTTGTATCGGCACTGACCGAGAACTGTATCGCCGCATGGCCCCGGCTCATTTTGTGCCCGTCGCCGTTGATGGTGAGAGCCTTATCCACGCTCACATTGCCTGTCAGCACAATATCCCGCAGCAGGGTGATGGTGTCATCGCTCTCGGCGGCAGTCACTGCATCCTTAAGGGTCGAATATTTCTCTCCGGTGCGTTCGATCTTAGCCACCTTATCGTCCCATGACAGCTTATCGTCCGTCTGAGCCACGCCCATGTCGGCGGCGACGTCATTGATGATGGTGCAGTCGGTTAGCTTTCCGCTCTCCATGGTGGCAAAAACCTTGTCGCTTTCCACAATGCCGCTGAAGCCGGCCACGCCGGCGAAATCCTTCAGAACCACATAGAGCTGCCTCTTGTTGATCGGGTCGTAGGTGCAAACATTGCTCCCCACGTTATTAGCCGTATCCACGAAATCCAGCGTTTCGTTGCGCTTGTTTCCGGTGATATTGGTGCTGCCCGACAGGGTGATTTGGGCGGAGGTATTGGTCCCCAGCAGCCACCGTGAGCCATCTGCGTTTTTGATGTCGTTCCCGGTGATGGTACAGTCGGTCAGCGTCATGTTGGAATGGATCAGGAAGGCATTGACGGCCGTGTTTCCTGTCACCGTCACCCCGGTCATGTTCAGTGTTGCTCCGTCGGCGTGGACCAGAGCCCAGTTTAGAGAGTATTCCTCGTTGTTCACTACCTGACCGCCGGTCATGTGCAGCACGTTATGGGGCCGAACCTCGATGACGGCTCTCTCCAGATGTCCCCCTTTTTCGTTCTTGACGGAGAAATTCTGCACCGACACATTCTCCAGATTCACCGTCAGGGGGTATGTGCTGTTGCCGCCGTCTCCTGTGCCGATATCAAATGCTCCGGCCTGTTTCTGGTAGATATCTTTTGCACCGTCCAGAGTCAGGTCCTTGATGGTGACGGTAAGGCGTTGGCTCGTATTGTTGATGCGGAACACCGAGCAATTTCCAGTGCCGTCAGCAATTCGCGCCCAGCCCACGGTCGCGGTCTTGCCGTCGCCGTCAATGATGAGATCTTTGTCGATAAATACCTGCTCGGTGAGCTTGACGTCCATCAGCAGCGTGACCGTGTCCCCCGCTTGAGCGGCAGCCACAGCGGTGGACAGCGCGCCGTACTGAGCGCCGGTGCGCTCGTTCCGCGCCACATAGTCCTCCGCCCATTTCAGTTCTCTGCTGCTGTTTTCCTCTGCCCGCAGGTCCCCCAGATCGTTTGTCAGGCCGGACAGCTCCTGAAAGTCCTCCTCCGCCAAAGCAAACACAGCGTCCTTTTCAGCCGGGTTGGCAAAGCCTGCCTTTCCCGAGAAGTCCGCCTTTACCGAGACTTTCCGGCCGTCTTCGGCGTAGATGTTGCTGGCTGTTTTGTCCGCCATCGTGTTGCCGGTGATGTTGGCATTGCCGGAAAGAACCACCGTCGCATTTACGCCGTTGGCCCACACGCCGCCGCCTTTGGTGGAGGCGCTGTTGCCCGTGATAGCGCCTCCGTTCACTGTCAGAGTGCCGCTTCGGAGTGTAACGCCGCCTCCGCAGCCGTGGAAATAATTGTTGCCCGGCGTACCGGTACTGGTGTTCCCTGTAATGCTTGCCCCGGCGTTGACGACGACTTTGTTCTCCGGGCAGAGTCCGGTCCAAACCGCGCCAAAGGCTGTTTTAAAGTTCCGGATGACCGCGCCGCTTTTCATTTCCAGCGTGCCGGATTCGGTTGTGCTGTCGTTAGTACCCACAATAAAGGGAGCTGTGCTTCCAGCAATTCCCCCGCCGTCCAGAATGATATTTTCCAGCGTCAGCGACGAACCCTTATAAAGGGAAATAACGGTTGAAGCATTATCAATCGGAGCAAATGTTACCTTGCGTCCGAGCCGATCGCCTTTGATTGTCAGGGTTTTCCCGGACATCTGGCGTGTCTTGTTATCCTTAAGCTCGTCCCCGGTCACATCCTGACTGACGATGATCACGCCGTTGGTCCAGCCAGCGTTTCCAGTCGCATACGCCTCAATGGCTTTGGCCAAAAAGTCATAATACTGTGTCTTTTTTTCGCCGCTCTCGGTGTAATCCAGCTGCACCGGATGGGCCCAAGCGATCTGCCCATCGTCGCCCTTTTTTGCGTACTGATTGGGATAGCCGTCGTTTCTCAGGCCGGAGAGGTCCGTCACGCCGTCGCCCACGCTGACGTAGGCGAGAGCCTCATTGTTGATCCCCACCGTGCCGGTGAGGTTGCCGATGATGTTGATGGCGGCGGCCGGAGCGGCGAAAAGGTTGCCAACGCTGTTGGTTTTGGAATTGATGTTATCGGTGATGGTGGCGCTTCCCGAAAGGGTGATTGTTGCGCCTGCGTTCGCAAAGACGCCGCCGGCGGAGAGTGAAGCAACTCCTCTGTTGCCCGTGATCTCGCCGCCGCTCATATTCATCGTACACCCAGCAGAGCCTAAAATTACGCCCGTAGCGCCCGTTCCTCTGTGGATCTTACCGCTCAGCATATTCAGGGTGCCTAAGCTTACCATTATGCCACACTGTAAGTTGCTTGCTGTTTCGATATTTATTTCCACACCATCCGCCAGAGTAACTACTCCGCCCGAACCAATCGTTATAAGGGTCGATACTTTTTCTCCAGCAACGCTCATCTTCAAATCTTTGATCGTTACTCGCGCTGCGTCAGATTTCAGGTACAAACCTCGGGCGCTGTTTTGGGGATTGTTTGGGTCTGGTCCTTTTACTCCAAGCGTATAGGTTTTCCCGGCCTCGCTCTGGATGGTAAATGCCTTCGTCAAGATCTCCACCGTGTCGATCGTCGCGTCCGACCGAAGCTCGATGATATTGCTCTGCTCCGTGCCGTTCTCATCCAAAGCGGCCACAGCGTCGGCAAGGTTACCATACTCACCTTTAGCTGTGCCGTTGACGATCGCCCGGAAGGACGCTGCTGCCGCCCGGCTGGCGGTTTGAAGCAGGACAGGATCCAGCGGCTGCTCCGCCCCCACGGTAACGGTCACCGTGGGCCACTCCAACCCAGCCGCCAGAGTATAGCCCTCGGCCTTGGCGGTCAGGGTATAGGTTCCGGCCGTATTTTCGCTGTATTCTCCCACCCAAGTTATAGGCAGCTCCGTGTCCGTCTCCTCCATGGTAACGGTCTCGACAGGCTCTTCCCCCTCGCCCATACCGGTGATGGTGGTCATTGTGGCGTTGACTCTGGCCGGAATTGTCTCCGGCAGGCCCAGATCTGCCTGAGCGGTTCCAAGGTCAGCCTGATACTCCGTCTGCTTCAAGTCGAAGGAGAGCAGCTCCCCTATATGCTCGGTGACTGTATCCTCAACCGCATATACCGGGGTCATGCCCAACAGCATGACAAACACCAGCAAAAGGGATAATACCTTCTTTCCCATTGTGGTTTCCTCCTTGATACTAATGACAAATGATCTATTTATAACAGGCAGAATAATTCCTGATATTCTTCTAATTTACCTTTTAAAGTCCGCTCCGAATGCGCCCGAAACCGCCTACTCCGCAATCCGGCTCCGGATGCGGCGCTTTAAACGGCCCAATGTCCGCCTCGCTGCGATCAGCAAGCGGCGCGCCGGGAAAAGCTCCACACACAGGCATATGTAAAGCCTGTAAAGCGGATGGTTCGCGGAATATCTCCTCCCCCTTCGCCGAAAGGCAGACATAGCCGCCCTGATCTGGAGATAGGCCACCTCTTCCGGCCGCCACTCGTTATCCCCACAGCACAGAAGCCTATCTACATCCGCCCGAATCACCCGGTGGAGCACAAACTGTCCGTTCGCGCGGCGATATAAAATCACATCGCCGCGCCGGGGTGCTCCATCCGCGCGGGTAAGCCAGACCATATCCCGCCCTTGACGCAGCATGGGCGTCATACTGCAGCCCGTGACCGGCAGCGGCCCCGCCTCTCCGTGCTCCAGCTGAAGCTCCAGCAGGGGGAACAGCTCATCCATCGGCAGCGCATACTGTTTCATGTTTTATTCTCCTCCAGCAGCAAACGGTGGGCCAGTAAAGCCCCGGCGTCGTCATTGCGGCAGATCAGCCGCCATACCGGAACCTCCCGCAGAAAGCCATCCATCAGCTCCAGCAGGCGGCTCATTCCGTCTGCCGTCAAGGCATGCGGGGTTTGGCTCATCATCAAGGGCAGGGCGTCGTAGGGCGGCAGCCGCTCCATCCGAGGCTGCCCGCCCTGCCGCAGAAACACTACGCCTCCTACCGGCGCGGAAGCCGGAGCGCTCAGGTCATGCTTGCCGGACCACGGCGTTCCCCAGGCCCTCCACTGATCCTCCGTCCGCCGCAGGGCCGGCTTGTCATCGTTCAGATACACAGCGCCAAACAGCCTTGTCCACCGTTTCGTTAAGGTAGACTTTCCAATGCCGCTGGGGCCGGAAAACAGCCACGCCCGCTCCTCCGCCACCACAGCCGAGGCGTGGAGTTGGAAGCCGTTGAAGTGCACAAGCCGCTGGGCGAAAAGCGCCCCTGTGCCCATATACTCCGCCGTATCCCGATCCGGAATCCAGCCATTACGCTGCATAACGCGCTCCACGCCGCACGAGAGCAACAGGTCGGACGGCCCGCTTACTTTATCGGCGGCATAGGCCTCAGCCTGTCGTGCCAGCCGGCCGGCAGCCTCCATGTCTACAATAAGGCCTGCGATGGAGTACCGCCTCATCCCCAAGGATCGACTTCAACATCGCCGCTTTCTGTCGGAACATCCTCATTGTCGCCAAACAGGTTCATCATATCCTCGAAAGCGTCGCCTTCCGAAGCCGTCAGCGGAGATAACGGCTTAAAACAAATCAATTCCGCCATAGGCGCAATATAGTTTTCTTTCATCATTTTTCCTCTTTCTCATTTGAACAAATGGCTCCCACTATTTGAAGCCGCCGCAAGAACACATCCAAATCGGTGCGGGCCTCGTTAGCCTCCACTTCAAAGCGTCTGGCCAGAGCTTGCAGCAGTCCCTCCTGCCCTTGCTCAGATTCAAGACATTCCCACAGGTACACTCCGGTTTTATTGAGGGATACCATGCCGGGAAACTTTGCTGCCGCCTGCCCCACCGGAACGAGCACCGTCCGGCCTGCCACGGTCTTTAAGATGAAGTCGGAGTTCCTTTTCATAAATCCTCCACGCCTCTTTCTGCGTTCCAGCTCGTCATTCGCCCTATTCTGGCCGGGTCCAGCTTCTTTAATTGACCCAAGGCCTGACCCAGTCTGGGTGGCCGTGTTTGCAGGTCATGGCAGTCCGATCCTAAATACCAAGTCCCGCGTTTGAGCAACGTCAAACACCTGTGCCTGCCCCACAAACCCAGCAGGCTGTCCGCGTTGACCTGCATGGGAAAGCCCAGATCTATTAGGTCTTGAATTCTTTTTTTCCCCTGCATAGAGAGATAGCGCTCCACGTGGGCCAAAATGGGGGTCAGTCCAGTGGCGCATGAAAAGTCATAGATTTGATCGAACAATCTGGTTGACCAGCGTTCAAAGGGCAATTCCAGCAGGATATTTCCGCTATCCCCCATGCAAAGCCGTTCAAGCCGTTCAAGCTTTCCCAAGGAGGGAAACCATGCCGTTTCCGCACCAAGCACCAGCGTTGGCGCGTTTTCAGGCAAGTGGGGCTGAAGCTTGTCCCACGCCCACTGTCTCCGGGTCAAAAAATCGTTCAGGCTTTCCCGCGCTCCATAAAAATGAGGGGTCAGCACCACGGCGTTCACGCCCTGCGTCCGCTCCAGCGACAACAGAGCCAGACTCTCCTCAACGCTTCCGCTTCCGTCATCTATGCAAGGCAGGATATGCGTATGTATATCGGTCATGTTTCACGCTCCGATATTTCCTCTGCTTTCGGCTGCCCATCAGAGGCATAACCGTAACCGCCATATCCGTACCGATACCCGTAATGCTTGTATTTTTTGTACTTCTTATACTTTCCATAGCCATACCGGATGGAGCTATCCATGTGCGTGCCGTTAAAGATAAAGCCCAACAGCTTTGCCTCAGCGAATTCCAACTGACTCACCGCATACAAAACCGAACCCTTCTCCGACTGCCGCTGCCGTACCACGAACAGCACGCCATCCAGCATACGGGATACCACGCTGGCATCCGTCACAACATTTACGGGCGGCGTGTCAATAAAGATATAGTCGTACTGCTCTGACAGCTGCTCCAACACCGTCTGCATCTTTGGACTTCCCAGCAGCTCTGAAGGGTTTGGCGGAATGTCTCCGGAGAAAATCACATCCAAATTTGGCCTGATCGCTTTCCGCACGGCTTTCTCTATGGTCGCCATGTTCGCCAGCACATTGGACATTCCCGGAGTTGCCTTTTCCTCCAGCAGGCGGGCCAGATTGGGCCGGCGCAGATCCCCGTCGATCAGCAGCACATGCTGTCCCGCTTCAGAAAAGGAGATTGCAAGATTCAACGCAGTGATGCTCTTACCCTCGCTTGCGATGGCGCTGGTGACACACACCTTGCGGCAGCCATCCATAGGAAGGGAAAAGGAGATGTTGGTTCGCAGCGTCTTATAGGCCTCTCTGGTATAAAATCCGCTGTGCTTCCCCAAAATATGGCGGCGTTGGAATTCTGTGCTTTGCTTTTCTTCCGGCCGCCGCAGCTTCTTCAGCCCTTCGCTGAACTGTTTCAATTTCAACTTCATTGTTTGCCGCTGCCTTTCCCTGCGTGCCCGCCATGGCCGTAACCATATCGGCTGTATCCATATCTGATTCCCTTGTGCTCGGCGTCAAACTCCGGGATCGTCCCTAGCACCGGTATCTCAAACAACCGCTCCAGATCCTCCTCGCTCTTGATTCGTACATCTAGAATCGTCCGCAGCACGATATATACGGCGGCCAGCGCGCCGCCGATCACAAGTCCCAAAAAAACATTTCTCCGGTAGCTTGGCGTATAACGATACTGCGGCACCTCGGCATAGTCGATGATTTTCGTGGAGCTGCCCTCCAGAAAGTTGGAAATTTCCTCCGGAGCGACTTCCGCGACGGCATTGGCTACGCGAGCGGCCCGTTCCGGGTCGGCGTTGGATATATGGATCTCGAAAATTTCCGTATTCTCCACAGGGTTGGCCGTCATCATGCCGCGCACGGATTCCTTGGAAATTTCCAGCCCGGATTTTTCAACCACCTTTTCCAGAACGGTGTTGCTTTTGATGATATTGACATAGGTATTGACCAGCCGTTGGGCAGTGGCCAGATCGCTGCCAGATATGTAGGTGCTTCCATCCTTGGCAGGGGATGCATTATTGACATAAATAGACACACTGGCGCGGTACATGGGCGTAATAAAATTATCAGTGTAGAGATAAGATAGGCCTCCGACTAAAACAGCGCATAAAGCAATCAGCCAAAACTTATGGAGCAGCGCGAAAAACAACTCTTTTAAATCTATTTCAATAAAATCCTGCATCTGCTTTCTCCTTATGCCTCAATGGCCAACCTGTCGTTGCGGGCGGCGGGCTTCATCTCGATGATCCGGTCCTGCTCCGGGGTATTGTGATAGGTGGGAACTAATTTGTGCAGTTGACGGAGGATAGCGTCCTGATTCCCCCAGGTCACTGCCGCCTTCAACCTCTCGACAGATTCCCAGAATAGCTTTTCATTTATCCGAATGGGCGCGGCCACAAATATCTTTTCATGCCGGGTCTCGCTGATGCCCTCTTCGCTGATAAGAAGTTCCTCAAACAATTTTTCGCCGGGCCGGAGGCCGGTAAACTTGATTTCAATATCACGTCCCGGTTCCAAGCCTGAAAGCCGTATCATATTGTTGGCTAGATCAAGTATCCGCACCGGCGCGCCCATATCCAAAATAAAAATTTCTTGTCCGTGAGCCATACTGCCGGCTGTCAGCACCAAGCGCGTGGCCTCCGGAATGGTCATAAAGTATCGAATAATATCCGGATGGGTCACCGTCACCGGTCCTCCCTCCGCGATTTGTTTTTCAAACAAGGGAATGACCGACCCGTTGGAGCCCAGTACATTTCCAAACCGCACCGCCACAAATTCTGTTTTGCTTTGCCGGTCCATTGTCTGGCAGATCAGCTCACAGCACCTTTTAGTGGCGCCCATCACATTCGTGGGATTTACTGCCTTATCCGTAGATATGAGAACAAATTTGCCCACTCCATATTTGTCCGCCATCTGAGCGGTGGTCAGCGTGCCGAAGATATTGTTTTTCACAGCTTCTTCCGGCGTGCTCTCCATCAGGGGCACATGCTTATGGGCCGCCGCATGGAACACCAGCTCCGGCCGATGGGTGCGAAATACTCGATCCATTTGGAGTTTATCGCAGACGGACAGTATCTCCACGCAAAAATTCAAATTTGCGCCGTATTTGCGGAGCAGCTCCTGCTGAATGTCGTATGCAGTGTTCTCGTAAACGTCCACCAGCACCAGTTTCGCAGGTTCCATGGACGCGATTTGCCGGCATAGTTCGCTTCCAATGGACCCGCCTCCGCCTGTAACAAGGATGCGATGTCCACGGATGAATTGCTCTGTCACATCCGGCTCCAGCAAAACGGGCTCCCGTCCCAGCAGGTCGTTGATATCCACGCTTCGCAGCCGGCGGGAGGAGCCGGTACCAACCTCATTTAATTCCCGAGGGCTCGGAGCCATCATGACTCTTTTCCCCGTGGCAGCGCACAGCCTCAATATCTCCTTTTTATGCGCCTCGCTGAGGTTGAAAATCGCAAACACGATCAGCTCTACATCCAGTTGTCCTGTGTAATGCGCCAGCTCGCTGATAGGGCCGTAAACTCGTACGCTCCAAATTTTTCTGCCTCGTTTTGCCCGGTCATCATCCAACAGCCCAACCGGCGCATACAGATGCTCCCCATCCCGCCGCATATCTTCCAGCAGTATCCGGGCTGCTTCGCCGGCGCCGATAATGAGAGTCCGGGTGCCGCCGTGAGTCACCGGCCTGATCCCGCCCCGTTTCCAGCTTAACAGCAGAAGATAGCCCAGCCGCGACACCAGTAACAGCATGCCGGTGCAAACAGCCGCCACCACACAGAACCGGTTGATTCGCCAATGAAAAAAGAGGTATGCGCCGGCGTCAATCAACAGGTAGATCACCGCTTCAGACAGCAGGCATTTGCTGAACTGCCGGATTCCTGCATATCTCCAGATGACCTGATACATAGACGCGAACTGATATACAACGATATGAACCGCCATTACCACTGCAAATACCTGTACCCTCCAAAGAGCGGTTGCGTCTGACAGAAACATGGCGGCTGCCGCTCCCAGCGACCAAAGAATCATGTCGATCAACTGCAGGATTGTTCGCCTATACCCCCCGAATAATTTCATGAAAATTCACGCTTTCTTTCTCTTTACAAATCTCAAAACTACCCTCTGCACCGCCAGCTATCCCGGCACATGTCTTTTAGAGAACGTTTTGCCTGCCACCCCAGCAGTCTGCCGGCCTTCTCTACATCGGCCCAGCAAACCGCAACATCTCCTTTTCGGCGATCTGTGATCTGGTAAGGAACCGATACGCCGTTTACCGTCTCAAAGGTATGAATCAGCTCCAGCACGCTGTTCCCACAGCCTGTCCCAAGATTTACGGTCTCCACACCATGATGAGCGACACAGTATTCCAGCGCCGCCACATGGCCCTCTGCCAGATCGGAGACATGGACATAGTCTCTCACGCCAGTACCGTCTGGGGTGGGGTAGTCCCCGCCAAAAACAGAAAGCCGCTCCCGAATGCCTGCCGCCGTCTGAACGATATAGGGCATCAAATTATTGGGTACGCCATTTGGACGCTCTCCCAGTTTTCCGCTCCGGTGACCGCCTACCGGGTTGAAATAGCGCAGAAGCACCACGGACATCTTCGGATTCGCTGCCGCGGCGTCCCGCAAGATCTGCTCTGCCATCAGTTTGGTCCAGCCATAAGGATTGGCGCAGGTGCCCGCAGGCATATCCTCCGTCAGCGGCACGGGATTCTCGCCGCCATAAACTGTGGCTGATGAGCTGAAGATGAAGTTATGTATGCCATGGCGCTCCATGCTTTCCAGCATTGTTAATAGGCCATCCAAATTATTGCGGTAGTAGGCCAGCGGCTTTTCCACCGACTCTCCTACAGCCTTCAGCGCCGCAAAGTGGACCACTGCCTCTGCATTTTCTGTTTCTAAAATCCGATCAATGACCGCCGGCTGGGTGATGTCGCCCAACACAAAGTCCACATCCTTGTTTGTGATCTCCCGTATATCCTGAACCGTGCGTTCGTTGCTGTTTGCTAGGTTATCCACAATCAGAACCTGATGCCCGGCTTCCAATAGGGCAACGGCGGTGTTAGAGCCTATATAGCCCGTCCCGCCTGTCAGCAAAACTCTCATGTCATTCTCTCTTTCTCTGGGTGTATCAGTCCAAACCGTTTCAGAAAAGTCCGCTGGGCCCGCAGTTCCTCACGGGAAATGCTCCGGGCCGCCCGACTCCAGCGAACGATATGTGTGCCGTGCTTTGTCACCGCCGTCCATGCCCGCAGAGCCCAAGCCGCCGGCAGCAGCCAGAGGCGTCCCTTGACCCATGGAAAGCGGTTTTCCAGTTCCCTTCTCGGATAAAACGCCCGGCTCTTTAATGCGGACAGTCCTCGCTTTCCCGTAGCAAAGCTGGCTGCATTCAGCACCGCACGTCTTGTAAAACCATACGCGCCGCTGGAAAGGATGTATTTCCCTAGTTCCTCTAGCTCCGGCTTCATCACCGCGTTACCGAACCATATCTCCGAAAGCGCTTCGATATTCCGGGCGAAGGGCAGCAGCCCCGCCCGTTCCAGCTCCCGTTCCACAAATCCCCTATCGGGCTGAAGCGGGTGGCGGTGCCGGTATACCCACACATCCAGTACCGAACGCACTCCGGTCCCGCCCTTGGCAAAGTGGTAGGCCAAATGGCAGAGCAGATTGAGGTAAAATCCCTCCTCCGTCAATTCCAGTACATGAGGGCCGCTCTCAGGGCGCACATACTGCCAGCCGGGGTTGATAGCGGTTCCCACCGGCGAGGCGGTATAGATCAACGCGGGGTGAAACTCTACCATAACCTGCGGCGGGAATTGAAAGGAAAAATGTCCGCCGTCGGTGTGGATGTGCCGTGCGCCCAAGCGCTCCACAGCAGTTTGTATTGCCGGGTAATCCTCCACCCGGACCAAGTAGTCCAAATCAGACATGCTGCGCATAGCCGGCTCGGGATAATCGCTTTTGAGCAGCGCTCCCCTTAGCAGAACATGGGGTACCCTCGCTTCACACAGAACGTCCCCGATGGCGCGCACGGCATGCTCCTGCTGGCTCTGGCGGAACACTTCCTGATAATAGGCCGCCGTCAGCGTCTGCGCCGCTGCCGGGGGAACCTCCGGCAGGCCTTTCGCTCCAAAGTATGCCAGAGGCCCTACCCGATGGAACTGCGTCAGAGATAAAAGCCTTTCCCAAGCGATGGAACCAGTCTCTGCCGGTTCTGTCCCCATCGCCCGACGCAGAAGGGCGATCAGCTGTTGTTCTGTTGTCATGACCGTCCTCCCTCCGATTGTGTGCAAATATCAGCGATCCAGCAGTTTTTCAGCCTTTTCCAAAAGTCTGTCCGGCCAAGTCATCCGCTGGAGCGGCTTAAATAACTGCTGACGCACTGCGTCGATGGCGACACAGAAAAAGTACAAACAAAATGTGCAGAAAAACACATAGGGAATCATCCAAGGCGAATTGGCATACGTTGCCGGGTGAAGTAAGGGAACCCATATTGTCCGCACATACTCATTTGCATGAATGATCAATACCCCAAGAGACAACGGAGCCAATGCACAAATAATCCGGCACAACCGTTTGTTCTTGATGGTCAGGTTTGCGAAAAACATGAAAAGAAAAATTGACTCCAGCAGGATAAGCGGGGAGTTATAGATGAAGAAAGGAAAAGCGAACCTAATTTGGCCAAACATCCTCTGTGTCAGGGCAGAAACGCCCGCCTTTGCGATACTGATGAGGAGACCGGTTCCTAAATACAGCCCCAGCCAAAAAGAAGCTTTTTTACTGACATCCCGATATTTTTTGATGTACCCTGCAATCAGATAAAGAATCATAAACCAAGGCAAAGAATATCCCATAGATACATCTGTAAAATCCGAAACCCCCGCCGCAGTTGCCCAGAAGGAAAAAATAAGAAGCAGCGCTGCCAAACAATTCCGGTGCTGTGCCTTACTTATAGCGGCGATTGTAATGTTCAGCACCGGGGCTACGCAGCAAAGCAAAAAATAGACTGTGACAAACCATCGTGTTTTTAAACTGATGGGAAGAAAGCTTTTTATCAATGCGGACACCTGAAAGGTAGTTTTCCCCATGCCTACAAAAACCAAATAAATCGCAATTGTGTAAAAAACGATCTGGAGCCAAAGAAGGAGCAGTCTCTTTGTCTTAAATTTCTGCTCACACATAAAATACCCTGTGATGAGTACAAAGCAGTTGACCGCCACCAGACAATAGATTTCCAGACCCCATGCTAAAAAGAAATTTGCAGAACATGGGATTACTTCTTCAAGAATATTGCCCATTCCCCCAATATTCATATGCAATGTCACAATCATCAACATTGCGACCACGCGAAGCAGCTCGAAGCTGGGGTTGCGGGCAGTTCTGCCCGTAACCCCGGAGGTCTCCTCCGGGGACATTATTCTTTCTCGCATGACAGGTTTCATGACTGTATGCTCTCCTTCGTTCATCTCTCCAAGAAGCTGTGAGCCGTTGTCAAGCCCGCTCCATCACCCGCAGAATACTGGCAAAGCTTTTGGCGCCGAAATATATGCAAGCTCCTTTTCTTGATGGAATCCTTTCAGAGGGAAAAGCCTGCTACAGCCTGTGCAGCAAAGCTCTTCCATCTTTGTTTCCATCGTCCGGTGCAAGGGCGACCAGCTGCTGCTCCATTGTCATGATCCGCCCCTCCTTTTACGCCTTATCTCCTCATGCCGCCATATAGCCGATAGAGCATCGGCAGCAATCCCATCTTGCCCAAAACTTTCTTCAAAACATCCTTCCCTGACTTAGGGACATATTTCTTCTCCAGCTCCGGAAAGGTAAGTCGAGCCATATCTTCAAAGAAGGCGTCCCGCTGGGGCGGGCGGCTCACAGAGTGCAGCATGACAGGATTCCCTTTTAGCGCACTATCCAGATCCACCGCTTTGCTGTCTGCACCCTTTAAGATGGCTTCCAGCGCCGCAGCTCCCTTGGAGGAGTGGACCAGCACCACGGATGCGCCTTTATCGTCATCCAGCTCCGGAGCCACGCCTTCGATTCCCCAGAAATCCCCGATGGTCAAATCCGCCGACCGGTCAAGACCCTTGGAGGAGCACTGATAACAAGATGGGCGGAGGCAGTAGTTCCGCAAAAACATCTGTATATAAGGATCCTCTCGAAGGGTACTGTACAGTACCCTTCGGTTGGAGTTCTCCAACCGCGTTCCAAATAACTTCCATCCGCATTTTTTATGGCGGAATTCCGCTTTCCGAATCGGAGCGCCGGAGCGTTCCCCTAAGTAAAGCACATACTTCCTCCACAGCTCCGGCGACGGCGCTCCATGGCAGATCACTTCCACGGTCAGCAGGTTTTCATATGCCCGTCCCAGAAAAGCGTTCAGCCCATCAATCTGGCAGGGCGTGCCGGTGTAAAGCACCTGCCGGCCTCCGTCCAGCTCCCGCTTTGCCTGCCGGAAGGTATCGCCCACGCTGCTCTGCATATATTTGGAACCCCGCAGCCGGGCCAAGCCCGCCTCATCCTCTGTCATAATATGTGCAGCGCCGGTGCAGTCCCCCGTCATTGCGGCGCCGAACACAGCGCCGTTTTCTTTTAAAACATTTCTTGCCAGCAGCGAGAATACTCCTCCCGAGGAGCTGGCCAGCCGTAATTTCATATCCTCGGCTTTTACCGCCCAAGCTCTGGGCCGTATCCCCTGCGCCTTCTTTGTTCTTCCCACTGGGCAAACCCGTTCGCATTTTCCGCAGCCGATACAGACGGCTTTATCCACTTTTGGATAGACAAAGCCCTCTCCATCGTTCTCCATGGCAATGCAGTTTACCGGACAGGCGGCAAGGCACGCCGTGCAGCCGGTACAGGCCGTTCGTTCCGTTTGTACGATCACCGTTTTCCTCCTAATCGGCGCAGCTTATCCAGCGGCCGCAAAATGATACTTTTTTCATATGCATCCATGCCCCAGCGCCACATGGAGACGCAGTAGACTGCCACCAGCCCTATACCGGACAGCAGGAACGCCGCCGGCCGAAACACATCCAGCCAGACCCCGCAGGCCACGCAGTACAGCGCCGGTAAAATCCCTCCCCGGCCAAGACGTGCCATCCCCTTCCAAAAGAAGGTCATATCCAAACCAAGGCGGCGATGGTAGTACCAATTCATCACCAAACCGTTGCCCACCAGCAAGGATAGGGTCGTTCCCACTGCGGCGCCTACAGCGCCGAACCGGCTGCTGAGCGGAATACTCAGCAGAACGTTGATCCCTGCCATCAACAAATAGACTATAGAACGAAACTGGTGCCTGTTCTTTGCCCGCTGGATTTCGATACCAAGATTTTGTATCAGAGGGATCGTTACCGGCACGATAAGCAGCAGCATGACCGGATAGGAACGCAAATATGCCTCGCTTCCTCCAAGCCACAGCAAGAACGGCTTTCCCAGCAGAGTCATTCCCGACAACAGCAGCAGCAGAATCAGGCCCTGTATGCGCCCGACCCGGAGCATCAGCCCGCTAAGCTTCTGATCGGTCTCCCTTCCTTCTGCCACAATGCGGTTGATTTGAGGAGCAAACACCGAAGATACCGAGGTGGAAAAGGTTAGGTATATGCTGTTGAGACGGCTGGCCAGTCCATAGACAGCCACCTCCGCGGTTCCCCAGAATCGACCTAGCAGAAAGCTGTCCACACTCCAGTTCACCTGATCGATCACCTGATTCAGGAACAGAAAAAAGGAGAATATGTATATCTCTTTCAGCAGCCCCCAGCTGAATCCCCGGAAGAGAAAACGCATATGCAGCCTGTGAAAGCAAAAGTGTACGTTAAGCGCCAGCGTCGCCACATTCAATGCCAGCGACACCAGCACCAAAGCGAGGGAGCCAAAACCCATCAGCATCAGCGGAAGGGTCAGGAAGGGATTTAAGATGGAGGATGCGAGCCCCACGATTCGCTGAAAAAAATACTGTTCATGGGCGGTTATGTAAGAGGAAAACACCCCGCCCGGGATGGAAATGGCCATGTTTACAACAATTAGACCGATCAGCTGCGCCGCCCGTCCGCTTTCTCTGGCCGACAGCTTATCGCCAAACACCATGGATGCATTTCCGGCCAGCCAGCCGCCGACGAGCAATACCACCACACTGATCGCAGCAAATACCAGCAGAAACATCCCGTTGAGCCTAGCCACCCCGTCCTTATTCCCGGCAGCCCATTCTCGGGAGTAGAACCGCAGGTAAGCTCCGCCGATTCCGAAGGTCAGAAGCCCCAAGTATCCTACGATTGGGACTACCAGCGCGTAAAGACCATATTCACTTTGCCCCAACAACTGCAGCATTACCGGCGTGTACGCCAGTTGAATTACGCTGTTGATCCCTATAGAGAGATAGGAGAGGAGCACCCCTGCCTTGCGCTGATCGCTTTTCACCAAACCATCCTCTTACTCGTTGTTGCTTAGATATCCGATAACGCGGTTTTCAGCCAATCAAGAGAAAACATACGTTTTTCTTGCAAAATTTTTGTGACCCGCTTGTAGTCAATGGGCTGTGTCAGTTTCTCTTTGGCGGGCGTCTCCCCATCCTCCAGCAGCCTGTCTTCCAGTCCGAAGCCGCTTAAAAAGTCTGTCACACGGGCATTCATAGAGCCCTTGTCACTATCTTTATTTCGCTTAAATGCCCAGAAAGGTTTTTGGAGCAGTACAGAAAATACCAAGCCATGAAAGGAGTTCGTGAATACCATCTCGGCATCCCGGATATATCCCACAAACTCTTTCGGGCCTGCATCCAAAATCTGTTGATCTTCAGTATTTCGCCTTGGGTAGCATTTCAATTCCTCGCTGATACACTTCAGCGACAAATTTAATGCATTGGCCGCAGTTTGAAGCTGTCGGTCATGCCGATTCTCTTTTTCGCTAAGAAAATACGAAAATAAGTATGGCTTTTTCTCCTGAGGGCCTATCGCCATATCTCTCCATTCCTGTTTGTTCAGAAGCAGCGTAGGATCCAGCACCACGGTCACAGGCTTGTCCGTCAGTGGCTGGAGAAATTCCTTCGCCGTTTTTTCCCGGACGGAAATATAGTCCAACCCGCTTAAAATCTCCTGAAACAGCTCTTCCCTACCTTCAGCAGCCTTCTCCGAACCGATACTGGCGGCGTAAGAAATTTTTTTGTCTTTCCCTCAACAAATGTCAATCCATGTGCACGGATGGCTTCCTCTCTTAAATAAATTGGATTCCAAATTTGATCGCTTCCTGCGATTAAGCAATCATACTTTTGTGCATTGGCAGTCATCGCGCTCATGTTTCCCAAATACTGTCCATGCGGTATCTCTTTTTCAAAGCTTCGAAACTTCTTTAAATTCCGTTTGTCTCGATTGATAAAATAGTAATAGCAATGCAAAATTTCATTTGTTTGCTTTCGCTTTGCCAAAAAAGCTCTTATTTTTTCCTGTGTTCCGCTTTTCTTATTTGCCGATGGTATTCTGCTATAACATACGTGTTCTGCTTCATAGCCAAGTTTCTGAACACTTTCTCTCCTTGCATAAGCCTGAAGCATCCCGCCAAAGTTCCAATTATGATAAAAGAGGCTTAAAATTCCAACTTTCTTTTTCCTATGTATCTTCCCCAATATGTGATACCCCGCTTTCTTTTGCCGATTAAACGCTCCACTCCAGTTCCGGCATCGCATCTTTCAAGTATTGTATCGCTTCTTTCCTTTTCTCCTCCAGATGCTCATAAGCGTTGGTGTAATTATGGTCAAATACACTTTCTTCTTGCAGCACATCCGGTAAGCGGTCTTCTAAGCCAAGGGTCATAAGCAATGTTTCAATCCGATCAAACATATCCACGGCTCCATCACGCTTAAACACCGCAAAGGGGCGGTCAAACAAAATGGAGAACACCGTTGCATGAAAAGAATCTGTGCAAACAAGAGCCGCATGCTGAATCAGCCACAAAAACTCCCCCGGATCTACGGTGTACAATTCTTTGCTGGCTCTGTCCAATATAGAGTACTCCACTGCATCTATTTTTTTCATAAAACCAGCGATTGCTTTCTGCGTCGAAGGTGGTTTCCCACCCAAAAAATATGAAAAGATATACGGCCTTGATGTATCAATGCTTTTCGGTTGTCTAACCATACGGTACCATTGTTCTCTTTTCAGCATCATTGTCGGATCGACAAGCACCTTGGCCTCCAAATTTGTCAACTCACGGATCATTTGAGCGCCGCTCTGTTCTCGCACGGAAAGCCGGAAAAAGCTCTTCAAATGCTCGCCAATTCTATTTTTGTGCAGCTCCGGAATTTCATTTGTCCCGAAACTTGGCGCAATCGCAATTTTCTGTTCTTGAGCGGCAAAGCAGGCAAAATCAAATTCATTTGCCGCCAAATCAGGATTCCAAACCTGATCGCTGCCAATCAGAAAATAGCGATATTGACCCGCCAAATGTTCGATATCTTTAGGCCCATAATACCGTGTAGGAATATACGCATCGGTAAATTTTTTAAATTTTTTTCTCCTTTTGCAATAAAGTCGGATCGGCCGCTCTTTTCGCAGGACCGCAACCACCCATGGCAGCAGATTTGTTTTTAGTAAAAATTTTTTCAAATATACTTGCCACTGTTTTTTCTCAATTACGATAGTTTCCGCTTTCGCGCCAGCTTCTTGCAGCAAGGTGGTCACAGCGTAATTCTGAAGACGATTTCCATAGTTATACATGCCATTGATCGTAATGATTCCTGCTTTTATCATCTTAAAATTCCTTTCCGCCGCCTTTGCTGATTTATGTACCCGGCACTCCGCCGGTTCATTTCTTCACTTTGTTCGTTTTTACTCTGGAAATGTGCCAAAACACATTCGACATCCATCAAAACGTCCAAAGTCCCACACGGTATTTCAGCGTGCAATCCGGCAGCACAGCTTTACCATATCCCGGCGACGGAGAGGCCGCAGTCGTTTTGGGGGGTATCTCATCTTCTTTTGATCCCTTTTTCCAGCTCATTTGCCATGAAAAAAATATGCAATCGCAGTTTCTCCTTCATTTTGAGAATCACTCTGTTGCCTTTTACACTTCTATTTTCCGTCTTTTAAGCCGTCTATTCCTCTCCCTGCTCCGCATTTTTAATAAAACGCGATACAGAGCCGGGCAATACTGTATCAGGAGCAATCCCAACCTATATTTTCTTGTGGAAAGAAAATGTCCGCATATCTCCTTCCGTATCGAAAGCAGCTCGTCCCGGGTTCGCCGATAAACGGCCTGATACTTCCGGCTTCCGATTGTCTGGTTGAGCGCGCTATACAAAACCTGTATGTACCGCCACCGGCAATAGGGGATCAGGCTTTCATTGCGTTCTTCCTCCTGCAAAACTGTATTTACAAATGCAATTCCTTCTTCTGTTTTCCATGGCTCATATCCGCTTCGAAGCGCAGACTCAGGATTGTTAAAATAGTGATACTTACTGTTGTTCCATACAACGGTTTTCCGCGCTTTCCGAAGAAGATAATAATTTACCATACTGTCCTCTCCGCAGCGCAGACCGTTTTCCAGCGGAACCCCCTCAAACAGCTTCCTACGGTACAGCTTCATACACATGGACATCCAGCTCACGTTCCCAACCATTAGCTGCTGCAGGCTCTCCAGCCGCTGGTAGCATCGCCCCTTCTCCTCAGAAAAGCAAACGGTGCGTCCCTGCGCATCGTATTCCCAATACATACATTGAGAAATATCCGCATCGCTTTCCAGCATTTTTTCCAGAAGAAACTCATACATGTCCGGATCTATCCAGTCATCGCTGTCCACAAAGCCCAAGTATTCTCCCAGCGCTTCTGCAACGCCGGCCGCTCTCGCTTTTGCTGCACCGCCATTTTTTTGATGGATAACTTTAATTCGCTTATCTTTTCCCGCATAATCATCACAGATAGCGCCGCTCCTATCAGGAGAGCCATCATCCACGAGGATCAACTCAAAATCCGACAGGGTCTGGGCTAGAATACTTTCTATACAGCGCTTTAAATATCGCTCTGCCTTATAAACCGGCACGACAATACTAATCAAGGGTCTCTCCATTACATCGTCTTCCTTTTTAAACGGTAGCTATCAGGTTTTTCTACTTAGTTTTTCTTTCAGCTTCGCTATAACAGAAATGTTTGACCAGTTTCCACTTTCCCACCTGTATTTAAAGCTCTTCCATTTTACTTTAAAATATTCGACATTCAGCAGCTCCCATTTTCTACATTGCTTCAGCAACATCTCTTCATTCAGTGCGCCGTCCACAAAGCGATTTGGGACCATATAAAACGGCCCATTCTTATTCTGCCTCTCATCGACCATTTGTTTTTTGAAAAGGTGGATATATGCAAATTCTTTCCTCGATACTTTTTGCCCTATCTGATAAATCTGATAAATTCGTCCCTCCTCCCATTTGAAGATCGAGTTTTCTATGTTATCTCGTCGATATTTCATCGTTTTCGTATCAAAATACATTCTGACAAAGGCGGTAGAATATGCGTCCAGATCGGCGCAGTCATTTTCCAGCCTAATTGGACGCCCTTCCGCTAAATAAATCTCATTGATGCTTCCAGATCCCCACTCATCAAATACGCAACCGCTACCTGTGGAAAACACTTCACGATAACGCCGTTTCCCATCCACCTCAGACATGAACACGCGATTGTTCTCAGCCATGTTGCGGTATAAAGCCAAATGTCCCCCAGAATATATCTTATCGTAACGGAGGAGCATCTCCTCCGTAATAAAATTCTCCAATTTCCCCCAAATAATATCTAGGTCGCAGTGTCCCCACCAATCATATTCTTTTAAGTACTCCTCAAAGATCAGTCCATATGCAGCCCTATAGTCACACAGCTTGTGCGGTCTTGGAATTTCAACTTTAAAATCAAAAGGAGCTTGTACTACTTTTTGACATTCGGCAAAGCTCATTTTAAAAAAGTGTACATTTTCCGGATAGTCAAACGGCTCTGTATCATCCGAAAGAATAATCCAGTCAAATTTCGGATTATCTCTGCAGGAGTCTAAAAACAGTTGAAACCATTTGGGGAGTTTCCCAAAATAAGGTGCAATAATACCAATTCGCATCATCCGTTTTCCTTTCTCTGACTCTCTATTTATCCTCTCTTAAGCAGCCTGTATCGTGCGGAACCGCCCTTAACCTACCGAACCGACAGCAGTGAATCACTTTGGGTATCATAGGCTCCGCCTTCTCTCGCGATCTTTTATCCCAGCCGAACCTTGACCCATACCATGGCTCGGTAGACCGACGGGCAGTATTTCAGCCAAAAGGCGGTTATCCGTTCTTTTTTGTTATACAGTCCGCTGTTCATGATTTGTTGATAGTCTGCCAGAACCTCTGCCCGCAGGGCCGGATACCGCTCCCAATACCTGTTGGACTTCATGATTCGGGTGATCAGGGACATGAGGATAACGTCCCGGTGCCGGCGGCAATAAGCCAAATGTTCCCCGTCGTTTTTTTCATACTCCATCAGCCGCTCCGTCACAGTCAGTGCGCTGAACTGCGATTCCGACAGGCTGTGCTGCACCAAGGAGGTGCTGCGCGGAACATAGTGATATCGCAGCGACGGATCGACCACAATGGTTTCCGCCATCTTGCAGACCCGGTAATTGACCAGAAGATCCTCTGTAAACGCGATGTCTTCGTCCCCCTGCAGATAGGGTATCATCCGTCTGCTGTATAACTTATTGCAAAGGGAAGTGTAGAAAAGCTCTCCCTGCAAAAGATAGGGACTGATTTCCGTCCAGTTGGTCTCAAACGCCTTGCCGTGCCCCTGATCCGCTTTTTCTCTGCCGCCCTCGATAAGGTAGCCGCAGCACACAATATCCGCATGGTGCTTCTTCGCCAGTTCGAGCTGGCAGGCGACCATATCGTGCTCTATGTAGTCGTCACTGTCCACGTACATAAGGTAGGCTCCCCGCACTTTCGATGTGCCATGGTTTCTTGCGCTGGAGGCTCCACCATTTGTCTTGTGAAATACCCGGACGCGGACATCCCTTTCGGCGTATTCGTCGCAGATATCGCCGGAATCATCGAGGGAACCATCATCTACCAAAATTAATTCCAAGGAGGAATACGTCTGCGCCAATATGCTGTCTAGGCAGCGCCGCAAATAAGGCGCCACATTGTATACCGGCACGATCACACTGATTGCAGGTTCCATCTTTTTCCTCCCTCATTATCGTTTTGCCGCCTTGCGGATGCCCGCCATTGCCACTCCGTTCAGACCAAGCTTCAGGCAAGCGCCCACGATCTGCTTCGGCTTTGGAAAGCCCGCCAAAGCAGCGCGGCGAATGCTTTTCCGGATCCCCTCATTTTTCAGATACCCGTCCAAGCAGTCTCGGTCATCCCTGTGCAGCCGGGCCAGCATATTCAGGTTGTTGCACAGGCTGTGGAATACCAAACGGTCGTAAACATAATCCGCCGCTCTCTTCGTCAGCCACTTATCCAGAAAGGGTCTGACACAGCCGCAATAGGCAAGCATGGACGCCGGATTGTAGTCGGAAAACCGCGTACAGGCTGACCCGCTCTGATTCTGCTCATACAAATAGCCGTCGGTCTGCACCACCGCAACATGGGATACTTGCTGAAGAAATGCCATATTGAACATCAGATCCTCTCCCATGAGGATTCCCAGAGGAAAGCCTTTCTTTATCAGGCTACGGCGATACAGCTTGTTGCAGGGGGAATTGACCAGCATGGGGTAGTAAAAGCGCTCAAAGTCCTTGGCAAACATCTCTGCCGTAGCCGGCCCTTCCCAAGGCGGCATGTGGCTGACAGACACACCTCCCGACGCCGTCTGGTTTCCGGCAATGACCACATCTGCCTTGCCATATTCAGCAGCCTCCAGCATCCGGTGGGTATAGCCCGGCCCAAGGCGGTCATCGGCGTCAACAAATTGGAGGTACAGCCCCTGTGCTGCCTCTATTCCGGCGTTCCGGGCTGCTGAGACGCCCGCGTTTGCCTGATGAATTACCCGAAATCTGCCGTCCCTCTCTTGTCGGCGGTCGCAGAGCGCTCCGGAGCCGTCCGTGGAACCGTCATCTATCAGAATCACCTCGATCTGCCGCTCCAACTGAGCGGCGATGCTGTCCAGACAGCGGTTCAGCGTCTTTTCCGCCTGATAGACCGGCACGATGATCGAGACCAGAACATCTTCCATTGTTACACGCTCCTCATACCAGCAAGGGTGGGGACTGCCAGCCGATCTTCGTCAGGATCCCCAAGAATTGATATCCGAAAAACAGGCCGGATTCCAATAAAAATATCACATAGAAAAAGTCCGGTGCGTGCCAGCGTCCCCCCCGCACTTTTATGCAGCTCTTCCTTTTCTCCGCCCGGGCCTGTTCCAGCTGCAGCCTTCCCTCGGCCAGCGCCATCATCAGGATATTGGCAGACAGCAGACCTAAAAAATCGTGAAAACGAACCAATAGATCGGGCGCACCGGACGCCCCCAGAGTGAACAGGGCCGCCATCAAGGTGAAATCCAGATAAGGTTTCCAGCCTTCCGGCCATTGCCTTTTCCGGTATAGACGGTACGCATACCAAAGGAGCAGGAAAATACACGCCATCTTGACCCAGGAGGTGGCCATATTGGAGAGGGACAAGGCGCCGTCACGGCTATCGGCATAATACACTTCCGCCTTTTCTGACAATGCCGCAAGAAACTCCCAGCCCGTGGCTTCTGCCAAAAGCTCCCCAATCGTATTGGCAAAGGGCGCGATGATCAAAACTCCTCCGAAGATAAGCTTGGTGGGATACCGCCGGTAAACAGACAACAGCAGGCGGAGCAGCACCAGCGGCCACATACTATTGTGAAATGTGACAGAAAGCAAATAGCCCGCCCAGCACATTTTCCGATTTTTTGGGAAGAGAAGCTCTCCCGCCAGAGAAGCGATAAAGACCGTAAAGGCCATGTGGTTTTTTACGCCCGCCAGCACGCTGTAATATTTCGTACTGCACATTAGAAAGATGACCGCCAGCACCATATACACGCTGGGAATATTCTGTTTCTTCGCTGTTTTTAGGACTATCCCGAGCTGGATCCCATAAAATACCGTTACCGTAAAGAAGGGCAGCATTCCTTTATAATGGAACTTACTGCAAAAATAAAACCAAAATGTCTTACCCAAGCTTTCAATCTTCACTGCTGCAAAAAAATCTGATAGGGATCTTCTTGCAAGATCAGGCATGCCAGCATAGTAGTTGTGCAAATCCCAAATGGATTCCGCGTGAAAGGCGACAAACGCAATGCCAAAAACGAAAAGAGCAGTGATAGAGCCATACTGCTCTTTTCGGCCGAAGAGCAGAGCCAGAATATACAATATCAATATGACTGTGTAGATCGTCCGTCCATCCAGCATATCCAAGCTCCCATCTTCCCGTTCATTTCCGTCTCATGTACAAGCCCAAAAGCAGAAGTGTCCCGTGAAATCCAACCAAACGGGAGGCCTTGGACGCAAGCCCGGCTTTCCGCTCTGCTGCGTAGTTCCAATATCCGCGGAGGCTCTTGAGCTGTTTGATAAGCCTGCTTTTTTGCGGCCCCGCAGGACCGCAAGCTGTCTGTGCGCACAGCAGCGTATAATGATAGGCTCCCAAACCCAGAACCGCTCGTTTGATCTCATCGTTCTCATATTTCTGGCTCCAGTACCGCTCCAAAAACGCCGCCATTCCGTTCAATCGCTCCCACGCCGTCGCCCGGAATACATCATTGGTTCCACGTCGAGTACAGTAGATCGTGTCATTGATAAAACCGTAGGATGGCGTGCAGGACATAGCCCGCATTTCCCATTCGCCATCCTCTGCAATGGGGAGGCTCTCGTCTAAATACAGATTATTTTCTTCAACATATTTTCGGTCAACCGCCATCTCGTAAAAGCTGGTCAGCAGTGTGTTTCGTTCCAGCAGTTTCAGTAGAAGCTGCGGTGTGGGCATTTCATTTAGCTCCGCGGGATAAAACGGCTGCGGATAGCTCACGCCAGTCTCCATATTTTCTTTTTTCACCCCAAAGACAAGCACGTCCGTCTTCCGCTTCCCCAACGTATCGTACAGAATTTCCAGTCCTTTGGGCTCGCACCAAAAATCGTCACTGTCCAAAAAGGTAAGGTATTCCCCCATCGCTGCCCGCATTCCGGCGTTCCGCGCAGATGAAACCCCGCCGTTCTCCTTGTGGATAACCCGAACCCGCTCGTCCCGCTCCGCGTACTCGTCACAGATGGCCGGGCAGCTATCGGGGGAACCGTCGTCCACCAAAAGCAGTTCAAAATCCGTAAAGCTTTGACCCAATACGCTGTCCACACATTCCCGCAGGTAGTCCTCCGCCTTATAAATTGGAATGATCACACTGAAAAATGGCATTCATACTCCTCATTTCCGGTAAAACTCTGCCAGCCAAGCCGCGCTGGTCTTCAGATCGAACCCGGCCTTCACCACCTGATCCGCTGTGTCCACACGCTTATTCTCACACAAGGCCAGCGCCCGCTTCGCCCATTCCTCCGGGGCCAAGGACAACGGAAGGCGCAAAATCTGCTTTGTCACACATACCTCATCGGTCACAGCGTCGCTCATCACTACCGGCAGACCGGCGCTCTCCGCTTCTACCACCGCCACCGGCAGTCCCTCATAAAAAGAGGGGAACACAAAAAGATCCATGGCCTGAAGCAGCTGCGCCACATCAGAGCGCAGTCCCAGCCATCGAATAGCCGCCTGAATCCCAAGCCTTTCGGCCAAAGCGGCCAACTCCTCGTTTGGCTCTGCCCCTGCCAAAAGCAGTACAGCGTCGGGCCGTTTGCGATAGATTTCGGCAAAGACCCGAAAAAGAAATGGGTGATTTTTCTGGGGCGGAGAAACCCGGCCAACATGTCCCACCACCAGTTCCTCCGTCAGGCCCAGTTGTTCCCGCATTATCTGCCGTTTGGCCTGAGAGAACCGATACATATCGCAGACAATGGCGTTGGGCAGCACCTTGACCCGCCCCCGCTCCATAGCGCGTTTGCCATACCAATACACGCCGGCATCCCGTCCGCAGGCGAACATATGGTCTGCCAGCCGCTCGGTGGGCAGATTGAAAATCCGGTTTCGCAGACTGTTCCTGTGCTCCAGAGAAAACCATGTAGAGTGGCAGTGGACATATACCTTGGAAACCCCTGCCCGGCGGGCCTTGGGAGCCAGCAAGCTAGCCAGATAAGGCAGATGAATATGGATAGCCGAATACGCGCCCTTATGCGCCTGCAAATAAGCGTCCACATCGTCCCGGCAAAAGCTGTGCAGACCCGGCGGCGCGATTTTGACGACCCGGCCGCCTAAAGCCTCAATCTCCTTTGTCCGGTCATCCTCCGTTTGCACGAAGTACATCACATCAAATCGGATATCCCCCGGCATATATCTTGCATAATTCAAAATAACGCTCATCACGCCGTTGCTGCGGCCAATGCCTGCCGTTACATGGAGGATTCGCATACTGGCGCCCTCCTTTCTCAGATTTGATATATCGTTCGCAATTCTTCCAAAACTTTCTCCTTGGAAAACGCCTGAACGGCGCGCTGGTTATACCGGCCCATCTCCGCCCGTTGTTCTCTGGCTTCCAACAGGCGGCGGATCGCCGACGCCCATGCTTTGCTGTCTCCGGGAGGACATAGGAGTCCCCCCTTTTCGTTCTGAACCAGATCCCGGTTGCCCCGAATATCGGAACAGACCACCGGCAGACCGGAGGCCATAGCCTCCATCAGCGAAACGGACAGCCCCTCTCGGTACGAGGGAAACAGGTAGATATCCGCGTCGGCCATCCACTGCGCCACGTCCCGGCGCGCCCCCAGTATATGAACCCGCTCCGCAATACCTAATTTGTCCGCAAGCTGTTCAAGCTCCGTGCGCTTGCTTCCCTCTCCGCAGATCGCATAGTGAACGGATCTGTCTCTATCGGCAGCCAAGGCGCGGATTACAATGGCGTGATTTTTATTGGTATTCAGCTCCCCCACAGAAAGCAGCAGTTTATCTGCATCGGAAAGCCCCAGTTCCCTGCTCCGCCGGCCCGACGCATAACCCACTGGGAGAAATTGAGCCGTGTCCATCCCCACGCCCGGCACGAAAACCGTGTTCTTTGCGTAAAAGGACTTTATCGCCCGCTGATGATCCTCTGAATTGATGGTAAGCAGCATATCCGTCCAGCAGCTTAATAACCGCTCCACCGGGTAGTA
Organism: Eubacteriales bacterium; assembly: GCA_030524205.1. Classification (GTDB taxonomy): domain Bacteria; phylum Bacillota; class Clostridia; order Oscillospirales; family Butyricicoccaceae; genus Agathobaculum. The sequence continues at coordinate 4,739 of JAUNGZ010000006.1, read as the reverse complement.
GATCAGCCAGTTCTTTATGGGGGCGCCGTTGTAAAAGTGAAAGCCGTGGGCAGTATAGAACACCCTTAGCCCGCTTTTCCGCAGTTTCCGGCAGGCTAGCCGAACCAACGCAGACGCGTTAGGGGTGTGGGTGTGCACGATATCATAGTGTTTTTCCGTCAGGAGCTTTTTCAGTTCCCGATAGGCGGTTAGATTTCCTTTACTGAAAGGGGACCGAGAGAAGGGGATGTGGTGCTCCGAACACCCCAGCGCCTTTACTTTTTCCGGCGTCGGTTCGTCCAGATTGCAGGCCAGTTCCACCGTGTGCCCGGCCTCCTGAAGCATTTTGATGTGAGCAGGAAAGAACCCCATGGTGATGGACACCGTAGTCACATATAATATCCTCATTGACCGCTGTCCTTCCGCCCTATCGCCTTAGCCGGAACCCCTACATAAGTCCCTGCCTGCAGCAGATCTTTACAGACTGCTGCACCGGCGCCGATCACACAGTCCGGCCCGATTTTGCAGTAATTGCAAACCACGCTGCCTATGCCCAGCCAGCTGCGTTTCCCAATATGGACCGTTCCCGCCAGATGAACGCCTGGCGACAAATGCACATAGTCCTCCAAAACATTGTCGTGGTCCACTGTGGCGCCGGTATTAACAATGCAGCCTCTGCCAATCCGGGTCCTGCAGTTAATAACCGTACCGGCCATTACGACAGTGCCGTATCCGATCTCCACATTGCTGCCTACTACTGCGGAAGGGTGAACCAGATATGGAAGAAAAGCGCCCCCATCCAAAAGATATTCGATTAAGGACTGCCGGGCCCTTTGGTTCCCGACTGCCACTGCAAAATGCCAAGACGCGGCAAAGGATAGCGCATCTTGTACCGTCCCCATCACCGGGTAGCGGCTGTGATTGACGCTGACCGCATCGTCCAGAAAAGCGATTCTGGAATAGCAGCCTTTGGCCTCCGCAATATCCGCAACCACATGGCCGTGTCCACCGGCGCCCACGATCATAAGCCCTGATCCGCTCATACCAAATCCTTTCCGGCGCCTCTAAACGGTTCCATGGTAGCCGCAGTCTCACTGGAGATGCCTTCCCGCTTGATAAAGGCTTTCATCACGGTATCTATAATGATCCTTACGTCTGACAAAAAAGTTATATGGTCTACATATTCCACATCCAGCTCGAACTTCTCGTTCCAGGATACCGTGTTGCGTCCGTGCACCTGAGCATGGCCGGATAGCCCCGGCCGGACCTCATGGCGGCGGGCCTGCCTCTGGCTGTAAAGCGGCAAATATTCCACCAGCAAAGGTCTCGGCCCCACCACGGACATATCGCCCCGCAGGATATTGAACGCCTCGGGCAGCTCGTCCAGACTGGTGGAGCGCAGGAGCCTCCCAAACTTGGTCAGCCGTACATCGTCAGGCAGCAGATCCCCGTTCTCGTCCCGCTGGTCAGTCATGGAGCGAAATTTATAGAGCTTGAATACCTTCTCGTCCTTTCCCGGCCGCTCCTGCGTGAACAGCACCGGGCTGCCCAGCTTGACCCGGACCAAAATCGCCACCAATATGTACAGCCAACTGAATACAAGCAGCGCCGCCAGCGCACAGCAAATATCAAACGGCCGCTTGAAGCAGCGTTCATAGGTTCCATACGGCTTGTGCGTTCTCACTTATTTCCACAGTCCTTTCACACAATCGGTCACCCGATACATGTCTGCGGCAGTCATCTTGGTATCGCCTGGCAGACAGATTCCCCGGGAGAAGATGTCCTCCGAAACACTATCTTCCTCCGCGCTGACGAAGGGCGCATCCGCAAAAACGGGCTGCAGATGCATGGGCTTCCAAATATGCCGGGCTTCGATATTTGCCTCCTCCAAGGCTCGGATAACCTGCGCGGGCATGACGCCGCAATCCCTGTCCAGAAGAATGGCGGTCAGCCAATGATTGCTCCTCCCACGGTTCGGGCAGAGCTGGAAGGTCAGAGGCAGGCCAGACAGCTCGTTTCTGTAATGCCTATAAATCGCCGCCTTTTGCTCCAGCCGCTGCGGCAGCACTTCCATCTGTCCCCGGCCAATACCGGCACAGATATTAGATAGGCGGTAGTTATAGCCCACCTCTTTATGCTCATACCACGCTACCGGCTCCCGAGCCTGAGTGGCTAGCTTGAGGGCATGGCTCGCGTCCTCCTTGTTCCGGCAGAGGAGCGCACCGCCGCCGGAGGTGGTGATGATCTTGTTCCCGTTGAAGGACAGCGCCCCGTATTGCCCAAAGGTGCCGCATTTCTTCCCGTCCCACTCTGCTCCCATGGCTTCGGCTGCGTCCTCGATAAGTACAATGCCATATTCCCGGCAAATATCGCAGATCTCATCCAGCTTTGCCGGCGCGCCGTACAGGTGAACGACCACCAGCGCCTTGGGTACGCCATACTTTTCAATGGCTTTGCGGATCAAATGGGGATCCAAGTTCCAGCTATCCCGCTCAGAATCCAGAAAAACAGGGCGGGCCTGCAAATACATGACCGGATTGACCGAGGCGGAGAAGGTCAGGTCCTGACAAAATACCATGTCCCCAGACCCAACGCCCGCCAGAATAGCCGCTAGATGAAGCGCGGCAGTACCGGCAGACAGTGCCACCGCCGCAGGCGCGCCGGTAAAGGTACGCAGATCCTCCTCAAAATCATTGACGTTCGCCCCCAAAGGTGCAACCCAATTAGTGTCAAAAGCTTTTTGAACATATTTCATTTCGCCCCCACCCATGTGCGGTGACGCCAGCCAAATCCGATCGCTCATTGCTCCTTCTCCTTTTATATGCATTTCAGCGATTATGTTACTTGCCCGCCTGATGAACCACAATCTGAGGGAAGGGGATCTCAATATCAGCCGCATCCAGCGCCAGCTTCAGTTCCCGGTTCATGATGCGTCTGGCGGCGTAGATATTCGGTTCCTGAACCGTAGCCACCACCTTCAGGTCCACCGAAGACGCACCCAGTTCCTCTACGCCCACGTAGGCGGGCATGGTCTGGAATACCTCCGGATGTTCGCCGGGCAGTTTCTGAAGTGTGGCTTTAACGACTGTCTCCGCCTCTTCCAGCGAGGCGCTGTATGAGATGGAGATGATACTCACTGCCGCCGATTCCACTTCGGACAGATTGGTGATCGTTCGGATATCAGAATTGTTCACGATCTTGATGTTTCCGCCGGCATCGGTAACTTGCGTGGTCCGAATCCCAATGGAGGTAACTGTTCCGCGAAAGTTGTCCAGCGTGACGATATCCCCCACGTGGAACTGCCCCTCGAAAATAATAAACAGCCCGGTAATCACATCCTCAATCAGGGTCTGCGCGCCAAAACCCACGATCAGGCCCAGCACCCCCAGAGAGGCAATGACAGCCATCATATTGACTCCCAAAATAGACAGGCCGAAAATAATGGCATAGATCACTACCGCATATTTAGCGCAGTTGCACAACAGGCTTTTGATGGTCTCTGCATGGCGGTTTTTCAGCTTCACCTTTTTGGCAATCAGCTCCACTACCATATCGACTGCCCAGCATTCCGCTGCCAGCAGGGCCAGCGCAGTCAAGCCAAGGAGATCGAACCGTCCGTCCGAGGATTGGATCGGATTATTCTGATTAAAATAGGTAGCCTGAAACTGAACGATCACGTTCTGCTGTGCCGGCGTCAGGAAAAACAGCAGACTGGGGTTGACCATAACAGCTACCACGGCCAAAATCACGATGACCGCGATAAATTTCCCTACGGGAAACTTTTTGCTCACTTCTCTTTTCACAAATTCCCTCTCCTCAAATCACAATCCGGGCTTATGGAGCGGATGGATAATCCACTGTATTGGATATAAGCTCATACGCCCAGCCTTGATAGCTCAGTTGAACACGGTAATGGTAGGCGCCGGGGGTTGTCAGATTTGCTCCTCCGGGATAAGGACCGTTATCCACCCAGTCGCTTCCCTCCAACCGCTCAACAAACCACTGGGCGCCCAGAAAATTCATCGCGTCAATACCCACATCACCATTACGAACTTCATACTGCAAGCTGGATATATTGTTGGCTTCATTCAAAGTTGCGTTTACGCTCAACGCGGGCCTATTTACTTGGCAGACGCTGCAAACGCCACCCCCATCCGTGTGCATCTTTGTGTCCACCTCTACCGTTTTCTCATCCGCACAGACACGGCACTTCCAAGCGGCCGCGCCTGTTGTGCAGTCGGCGGTAAGCTCGTACTCATGGTTCAGGACATCAATCGTCGCTGTTTCCTTTACTTTGCAGACACTGCAGGAGTGTTCCTTTATCCCTTCGACATCACAAGCAGGTTCCGAGGTCGTCACCCATTCCTCCCAAATATGGGGGCCTATCTGCGTTGCCTGACAGGCGGAGCAAACGGCGTCATGCCCCTTATCATCCGATGACTGAACGCTCCAACTGTGGGATGTCTGCTGCTCCTCGGAACAGTCAGTACAGCTGCGGGTATGCCGGTCACCCTGCTCCTGCCAAGCGCTCCAGCCATGCGCCGCTTGCTCATTTTGCCGGCAACGGGCGCAGCTGCGGCTATGCTCCGCTTCACCCGCCGTCATCCAAGCGGTCCAGTCATGCCTCAGCGCGGCGATCGGCCGGTTCCGCTGCGCTCCGCAGGAGCAAACGCCGGTCTCCACGCCGTCAGTCTCGCAGCCTGCCGCAGTTGTGACAGTCCATGAATAGGAGTGGCTGTGGGAACTGCCACTGCTGCTGC
>JAUNGZ010000028.1:23119-29531 GCA_030524205.1 Eubacteriales bacterium | reverse complement strand
GACGGAACCGCCGCCGGACGAGCCGGATACGCCGCCGCCGACAGACGATCCGGAGGCATAAGCGGTGGCTGGGCCGCATAGAATAACAACCGAATAACTTTGTTCAGCGCCGCACAAGGCCGCACACATCGGGGAATTAGCGGTGCCCTGTACCCGCAATCCGCTGCAGCGGGGATGATGCGGGCGAGGAGGGACGGGCTTTCTTTGAGGCGTCTGCCCACAGGGCGATGAGAGACCGGTACTGCGCAACGGAGGACTGTGAATCATGTCAGGCGGGGAACCGAGCAGCATTAAGCAGAAACCATCGTGTGCCGCAGAGCTGCCGATCTTGAGCCCAAAGTGCGGAAAGGCAATTGGAAGCGCGCTTTCGAATCGTCCGCGTGCGGTCTTGTGGGGCGCTGAACAGGGTATAGGGGAATTCAGAATTCCCCTATATACGCGGGCAAAGTCCGTTGGACTTGGCCCGCGATACCCCAATGTCGCGGCCCAGAGCCGCTGGGGAGGGGTATCGCAAAGCCCGGCGGAGCTGGGCTTTGCGATGGAAACGGCGTGGCCGTTTCCGATTATATGCGCGCTTGCGCGCGCTCGCCTGCGGGCGGGCCGAAAGCTCGCCGCGCCATGCGGCGCGGCTGCTTTGAGGGAGATCGCTGCAAGCAGCGATCGGATTTGACGCTTAGAGGCGGGCTTGCGCCCGCCTCTTTCGCGCAAAACGCGCGGAGCGCGCGTTTCAATAGAAAATGGCGGTGAAACCGCCATTTTCATGAAAAGTACGAGCTTTGCCCGTGCTTTTCATACAAGTAAGGCAAAGGGTTTCGCGTGTCGGAGCTTTTGCCGCTCGGGTTTCGTCCGGGCCGCAGGCCCGAAGAAACCTCCTTCGATTGAAAGCGCGCTTTCAATCGAAACACCGGAGGTGTTAGTGTGTATCAGGCTTTATATCGAAAATGGCGGCCGCAGACGTTCGCGGATGTGATCGGCCAGCAGCATATCACCGATACCTTACGCGCGCAGCTTAAAAGCGGGCGTCTTTCGCACGCCTACTTATTCACCGGTACGCGCGGCACGGGCAAGACCACCTGCGCCAAGATACTCGCCCGCGCGGTCAACTGCGAGCATCCGCAGAACGGCGACCCGTGCAACGAATGCGCCTCCTGCAAGGGGATTTTGGACGGCTCGGTGCTCGACGTGACCGAGATCGACGCGGCCTCCAACAACGGTGTGGACAACATCCGCGACCTGCGCGACGAGACGCGTTACACGCCCGCGCAGGTCAAAAAGCGCGTGTTCATCATCGACGAGGTGCACATGCTGTCGATCGGCGCGTTCAACGCGCTGCTCAAAACGCTGGAGGAGCCGCCCGAGCACGTGCTGTTCATTTTGGCGACGACCGAGCTGCACAAGGTGCCCGCGACCATTTTATCGCGCTGCCAGCGGTTCGACTTCCGGCGCATCGGCGCGGAGGACATCGCGCGCCGTCTGCTCGACGTAGCCGCGAAGGAAAATATCGCCTTGACCGAGGGCGCGGCCCGGCTGATCGCCCGTCTGGCCGACGGCGCGATGCGCGACGCGCTTTCCATGCTCGACCGCGCGGCCGCGTCCGGCGCGGTGGACGAGCAGACCGTTACCGCCGCGCTCGGCGTTATGGGGCAGGACGACGGCGTCCGTCTGGCCGAGCATCTCAAGGCGGGCGATCTCGCGGCCGCGGTCGGTCTGCTGGACGAATATTACAACGCGGGCCGCGACCTCGCGGCGGTGTACGACCAGATGCTCGGCCTGATCCGCGACGCGCTGCTGGTCAAGACAAGCAAGACGGACGTGTCCGCGCTGCTCTCGCCCGCCTACGGCGTCAAAACGCTGCAAAAGCTGTGCGATGGGCTGGCGCCCGCCACGCTGATCGCGTGGAGCCGGATCATCGGCGACGCGCTTGACCGCATGAAAAACGCGGCCAACCGCCGCGTGGAGGCCGAGCTGTGCGCCGTGCGGCTGTGCAGCCTCAGCGGGGAGGATTACGACACGCTCGGCGGCCGCGTCGAGGCGATCGAGGAAAAGCTCAGAAACGGCGTGCCGGCGCAGGCCGTGCCCGCAGCCGCTTCCGCGCCCGCGTCCGCGCCGGACGACGACGGCCCGCCGCCTCCGGGAGATTCCGACGCGCCCGCATGGGCGGAGGAGGAGCAGACGGCGGCCTCCGCGGGCAGCCCGTCCGCGCGGGAGGAAAAAGCCGCGTCCGCGCCGGAGGATTGGCCGCAGTGGCCCAAATTGCTCGACGCGCTGACCGGCAAAATCAACACGGGCGCGCACACCAACCTGAAGCTGTCCGCGCGCGGCGTTTTAGAGGATGGGGCGCTCGTTATCCTGTGCGAGGACGGCATCACGGCCATGCTTGCCAAGGCCGAGCCGACCATGAAGGCCATCCGCGAGCAGGCGGCGGCGCTCGCGGGCGCGCCGGTCAAGGTGAAGGTGCGCGAGGCGGACGAGACGACGCTTAAACCCAAAAATAACGCGGTCGACGAGATACTCGGCCGCGCGAAAGCATTTGATATTGAGGTAAAAGAGCTGTAAGGAGGACATAACAGATGGCAAAGGGAAAATTCGGCGGCGGTTTCGGCGGCGGCATGAACATGCAGGCCATGATGAAGCAGGCTCAGAAAATGCAGGAGCAGATGCTCAAGGCGCAGGAGGAAATCGCGCAGATGGAGACCGAGGCGACGGCAGGCGGCGGCGCGGTGACCGTTACGGTGACCGGCACCGCGTCGGTCAAGTCCATTGTAATCAAGCCCGAGGTCGTCGACCCGGACGATATCGAGATGCTGCAGGACCTTGTGACCGCCGCGGTGAACGAGGCGCTCAAGGCTGCTAATGAGAAGTCGCAGAGCCAGATGTCCTCCGTCACGGGCGGTATGGGCGGCATGGGCGGCGGGCTGGGCGGCCTGCTCTGATGGACTTTTTCACGCCGCCTGTCGAGCGGCTGATCGAGGAGTTCGCGCGCCTGCCCGGCATCGGCCAGAAAACCGCGCAGCGGCTGGCGTTTTACGTGCTCGACCTGACCAAGGAGGACGCCGACCGCTTTGCCGACGCGATCCGCGAGGCCAAAGCCAGAACGTTCACCTGCAAGCGCTGCCAAAACCTGACGGATGCGGAAACCTGCCAGATCTGCGCGGATAAGGCGCGCGACCAGAAAACGATCTGCGTCGTGGCCGATCCGCGCGATGTGATCGCGTTCGAGCGCACCAAGGAGTATAAGGGACTGTACCATGTGCTGCACGGCACGCTGTCGCCCATGAACCACATCGGACCGGATGATATCCGCATCCGCGAGCTGGTGCAGCGCGTGGCCGACGAGGATACCGAGGAGGTCATCCTCGCCACCAACCCGGACACCGAGGGCGAAGCGACCGCCATGTACATTTCGCGGCTTTTGCAGCCCTTCGGCATCAAAATCACGCGGCTGGCCTATGGCATCCCGGTCGGCGGACATCTAGAGTTTGTCGACGAGGTGACGCTCAGCCGCGCGCTGGAGGGCCGCCTTACGCTGTAAAACCGCGCGGGAGGAAGCCGATGAAACAATATGTACTCGATACCGCGTTCCGCGTGGCGGCGCGGGGGGACGAATCAGCGGACGTCAAAAGGGTGATCCTTGCAACGGCCGAGGAATTCCGCGCGCAGGCGTCCGGCTTGACGCACAAGAAAGCCATGCTGCACGATCTGGCCCGGCTGGAATACAGCAAGGCCGAGCTGTTCGGCCGCTGCATTTTGGGCACGGTCTGCATCCCGCCGCGGGTCGACCGCAGCCGGGAGGAGGTCCGGCTGGGCTTTTATCTCACGGAGAAGGAGCTTTACCTGCTGGGCGACGAGGCGCAGCTTACGCATCTGGTCGGGCGCATGCAGGAATTGCAGTTTGCCGCGCAGACCACAACGCCCGGCTTTTTCTGTTTGCTGCTCAATTCGTGGATGGACGACGACGTGGGATATTTGCAGCAGATAGAGGACGCGCTCGAGCAGCTCGAGGAAACCCTGCTCGACCGTATCCCACCGCATTTTTATGAAGCGCTGATTCCGTACCGGAAGCGGCTGATGGGCTTGCAGTCCTACTATTACCAGATGATGAATCTGGGCGTTGCCGTGCGCGCGAACACCAACGGCATGCTGGACGGTGCGGACTGCCAAGCCTACGGCTATTTTGCCGACCGGGCCGAGCGCGTGCACCACCATGTCGAAATGCTGTGCGATTATGCGCTGCAAATCCGCGAGATGCACCAGACGCAGGTCGCCGTGCGGCAGAGCAAGGCGATGAACCTGCTGGCCGTCGTTTCGGCGGTCTTTCTGCCGTTGACGCTGCTCGTCGGCTGGTACGGCATGAATTTTGCCAATATGCCCGAATTGAAATGGCTTTTTGGCTATCCGGCCGTTATTGCGGCAAGCATTGCGATTGTGGTGGTGGAAATCCTTTTCTTCCGCCGCAAGCATATGCTGTGAGCTTGGGCGGCCGAGCGGAGTTTCTGGGAAAACAGAAACGGCCGAGGCAAAGCCTCGGCCGTTCCCGCAATAAAAGGTAGGATAGAGAGTAGAAAGCAAGAACATGTGGGGGGATCTTACGCTTTCCACCCCTTCACTATATCGGGAGAGTGTGTAGATTTTGTGTCCATTTCGCAACAATTTTCAATTATTTTTGCACCATCGGGAGGAAACGAAACCGTGTCAGATCTGAAAAGAGAAATTGAGAACCGGCGCACCTTTGCAATTATTTCGCATCCTGACGCCGGAAAAACGACGATAACTGAGAAATTTCTGCTCTACGGCGGGGCCATTCAGGAAGCGGGCATGGTCAAGGGCAAGAAAAACAGCCGTCACGCGGTTTCCGACTGGATGGAGATCGAGAAGCAGCGCGGCATTTCGGTTACCTCGTCGGTTTTGCAGTTCCGTTATAACGGCAAGTGCATCAACATCCTCGACACCCCCGGACATCAGGACTTTTCCGAGGACACTTACCGCACGCTGATGGCCGCGGATTCGGCGGTTATGGTGATCGACGCCTCCAAGGGCGTCGAGGCGCAGACGCGCAAGCTGTTCAAGGTGTGCGCGATGCGCGGCGTGCCGATTTTCACCTTTATCAACAAGATGGACCGCGAGGCGCGCGACCCCTACGAGCTTTTGGAGGAAATCGAAAACGAGCTGGGCATCGGCACCTACGCGGTCAACTGGCCGATCGGCTCGGGCAAGCGCTTTCGCGGCGTATACGACCGGATGGACGATCAGGTCATCCAGTTCGACGGCGCGGATTTCAAGCACGAGGTCAAGGCGACCCGCCTGTCGATCGACGACCCGGTTCTGGAGGGCACGCTGCCCAAGGAGCAATATGACACGCTTTGCGACGATATCGAGCTGCTTTCCGGCGCGGGAGACGATTTCGATCTCGCCGCCGTGCACGCGGGCAAGCTGTCGCCCGTGTTTTTCGGATCGGCGCTGACCAATTTCGGCGTGGAGCCGTTTTTGGAGAAATTCTTGCAGATGTCCACCCCGCCGAGCGCCCGCACGGCGGATATCGGCGTGATCGACCCGTTTGATCCGCATTTTTCGGCGTTTGTGTTCAAAATTCAGGCGAATATGAACAAGGCGCACCGCGACCGCGTGGCGTTTATGCGCATCTGCTCGGGCAAGTTCGAGCGCGGGCAGGAGGTGCTGCACGTGCAGGGCGGCAAAAAAATGGCGCTTGCCGCGCCGCAGCAGATGATGGCGCAGGACCGCTCAATCGTGGACGAGGCTTACGCGGGCGACATCATCGGCATTTTCGACCCGGGCGTGTTCTCGATCGGCGACACGGTGTGCGACCCCAAGAAGAAGTGCGTGTTCTCCGGCATCCCGACCTTCGCGCCCGAGCTGTTCGCCGGCGTGCGCCAGAAGGACACCTTGAAGCGCAAGCAGTTCGTCAAGGGCTGCGAGCAGATCGCGCAGGAGGGCGCCATCCAGATTTTCCGCGAGCCGGGCACCGGCATGGAGGCGGTCATCGTGGGCGTTGTGGGCGTTTTGCAGTTCGAGGTGCTCGAATACCGGCTGAAAAACGAGTACAACGTCGAGATCATCCGCGAAAACCTGCCCTACGAGCACGTCCGCTGGGTCGAGAACGACGAGGAGGACTTCGATATCAAATCCCTCCAGCTGACCAGCGACACCAAGATCGTCGAGGATTTAAAGGGCAACAGCCTGCTGCTGTTCACCTCGCCGTGGAACATCACCTACGCCACCGATCACAACAAAAATCTGAGATTGGCCGAGTTTTCGGAGAATGCATAAATATTTTAATCGAAACCACGGTTTCGATTGAGGGACGCCTTTCCGGCTTTGCCGGAAAAGGCTGTTGCAGAGAAGCGGGGGGGGGGGGTTTTGTTTGTGGGGGGGGGGGGGGGGGTTTTTTAGAATA
>JAUNGZ010000028.1:0-23109 GCA_030524205.1 Eubacteriales bacterium | reverse complement strand
CGCCGGCGGCCGGGCTGGGCGTGACTGGCTTTTGGCTGCGACGCGCCCGGGTTTTTGTGTGGCGGGCCCCGCTTCTCTGTTTGTATAAAATTCGAGATACGCGGCTCAGGCCGCCCTCTCTTGGCCTTTGGCCAATTCACCTTGTGCTCCCGAATTTTATGAAAAGGGCGGCGCTGCCGCCCTTTTTTGTTTTATGCGCGCTGCGGCGCGGGGAGCTGCAACAGACTCAAGCAGGCCGCCCCTGTGGGCGGCCTGCTTTTCAGTTGTCCATCGGAGACAGCACGGACAAAAAGCCCTGAATCGAAGGCGCGTACAGCACGTGCCGCCCGCGGCCGCCGCGCTTGGCCGCATAGAGCGCCTGATCGGCGCAGTGGAACAGTGTTTCGTAATCCGCGCCGTCGTGCGGGCAGAGGGAAACGCCCATGCTGAGCGAAATGGGAAATTCATGGAACCGCACGGTCAGTGCGCGGAAGATGCGCGAAATCTGCGCTTCCAGATTGTTGGTGTATTCGGCGAAAATTAAAAACTCATCGCCGCCGACCCGGGCGGCGATATCGCCCTGCCGGATGTTGGTGCGCATACGCTGGGCGACGTATTGCAGCACTTCGTCGCCAAAGAGATGGCCGAACCGGTCGTTTGCGTTTTTGAAATAGTCGACGTCGAACAGCATCATCGCATAGCGGCGGCTGCCGGGCACGGAGATCTTATCCTCGATCGCGGCGCGCGCCGCCACGCGGTTGTACAGCGTGGTGAGCGGATCGAGCGCGGCCTGCTGCTTGAGGTGCGCCAGCTCCAGACGCTCTTCATGGATGTCCACGAATTTTCCGATCGCGGTGGCGTAGGCGCTGTCGTCCTCGCCGTCCCACAGCGTGCGCGCGACCAGCTTGAACCAGCGCGGCATTCCCTGCACGCGCAGGCAGAAGGTATCCGACACGGTGGGCGCGTCCGGCGTCGTTTGCTGCAATAGGGCAAAAAACCGGGCGTCGTCGCCGTCTACAAACACCTGATGCAGCTCGTCGCTGTGCAGCGGGTGGGGCAGCAGCTCGGGGATATCCAGATGCTTTGCGCCCCATTCGGAGAATTCGAGCAGATCGGCATGCACGTTGTACTCAAACTGCACCTCCTGCGACATGGAGGCGAAAAAGTGGTATTTGGTGCGCTCCTGATCCAGCAGCGTCAGCGTGCGGGTAGAGGCGTGCAGCTCGTTGTCGTGCATCAGCTCGGAGGCGATGTTGCCCAGCTCGACGCTCGACAGGCCGCCGTAGGTGCGCGCCGCGGTTTGCTTGGAGATGCGGTCCCCGACGTCGGTCAGGCAGTCGAGCAGAAGCGGATTGAACGCCCCGCACTCGCCCGCAAAGATCATGCGGAGCGCTTGCTCGTGCGTATAGGCGGGCTTATAGATGCGCTCGTTGGTCAGCGCGTCGTACACGTCGGCCAAGGCGACGACCTGCGCGGCGATCGGGATCTGCTCGCCCGCGAGGCCGTCCGGATAGCCGCGGCCGTCGTACCGCTCGTGGTGCCAGCGGCAGATATCGCGCGCGAGCAGCAAAAGCGGCTCGCTTGCCGCGCCCGGGGCGTTTTCAAGGATCTGCGCGCCGATGGCGGCGTGCGTTTTCATCACCTCAAATTCCGCGGCCGTCAGGCGGCCGGGCTTGTTGAGGATTTCCTCCGGTATGGATATCTTTCCGATATCGTGCAGCGCCGAGGCGTTGGTGATCAGCATGATCTGCGCCGGCGACAGGTTGTACCGGTCGGTCTTTTCGGCCAGCCGGCGCAGCAGCAGGTCGGTGACCGCGCGGATGTGCAGCACGTGCAGGCCGCTTTCGCCGTTGCGGAATTCGACAATATTGCTCAGCACCTCCACCATGATAAAGCTGCTGCGCTCCTTTTCGACGATCTGCTCGGTGACCATCCGCTCCAGACTTTTCTGCTTGGTATACAGCATGATCGTATTATGCACGCGGCGCTGCACGGTCTTTTCATCAAACGGGCGGCTGATATAGTCGGTCGCGCCGAGATCGTAGGCATGGTCGATATAGCTTGACGAGGTTTCGGCCGAGATGGTGATAACGGGCGTGTTGTGCAGCCAGCCGCTTCTGCCCATGATTTCAAGCACCTCGAAGCCGCCCATATTGGGCATGACGACATCAAGCAGCACCAGCGAGATCGAGCCGTGCTGCGCACTCAACAGTGCGACGGCTTCCACGCCGTCCGCCGCTTCCAGTATTTCGTAGTCGGCCGAAAGCATGTCGGCAAGCAGGGAGCGGTTGATCTCGGTATCGTCGACGATCAGGATTCGGCTTTTCTGTTCCAGCTTTTTCACCTTCCTTTCACGGGCGCGCTCACGCGGGGTCGAGCGCGCCGATCGACTCGATGGTGCGTTCGTAGTCCTGCCGCAGCCGTTCAAAAAGCGCGGCATAGTCAGGCGAGGGCGCGCCGCTGCGCAGCGCCTCGGTCAACGCGGCGCTCGATTCGGCCAGCCGCCCCAGACCGAGGTTGAGGCAGACCCCCTTGAGCGAATGGGCGGCCCGAAACGCCGTTTCAAAGTCCTGCGCCTCCAACGCCCCGGCGAGCGTCCGGTAATTGGGGTCGTCCGGCACCTTGACCAGAAAACGGCGGACACGCTCCTCCGTTGCAAAACGGCGGATCACTTCGCTGTAATCCGCGCCCATGGCGCGGTAGCACGCTTCGGTAGTCATGGGAAATGCCTCCTTATTGGCTGCTGCCGTCCGTCTGCGTCAGGCCGGACAGTTCGCGCAGTAAAATTTCAATATCAAGCGGTTTGACAAGATAAGCGGAAACGCCCGCTTCGTAAGCAAGCGCGCGGTCCTCGTCGAAAGCGTTGGCCGACATCGCGATAATGGGGATCGCGGCGGCGTCCGGGCGGTCGAGCGCGCGGATCGCCCGCGTGGCTTCCAGCCCGTTCATCACCGGCATGCGGATGTCCATCAGCACGGCGAGGTAGCGGCCGGCGGGCGCGTCGGAAAATTTGTGCAGCGCAACGCGGCCGTTTGGCGCCGTGTCCACCTCAAAATGGTGCATTTCGAGCAGCGACTGGGCGATTTCCAGATTCAGCTCATTATCCTCGACCAGCAGCACGCGGCGGCCGCCGCCGTCCGCGGTTGGGCCGTCCGCGGCATGGGCGCAGCTCCGCTGATTTTCCAAATGAAGCACGGTATCGTACACGTTGGAGCGGAACAGCGGCTTGGAAATAAAGCAGGAAACACCGGCCGCGCGCGCTTCGGCCTCAATCGTGCTCCAATCGTAAGCGGAGATAATAATGATCATGGTATCCGGACCGGTAAGCGCCCGGATGCGGCGCGTGGTCTCCAGACCGTCCATATCGGGCATGCACCAGTCTATCATGGCGATATCAAAGGCTTTGCCCTGCCGGAGGGTGGCGCGCACCAGCTCGACCGCCTCGCCGCCCGAGCGGGCGAATACGGTCCGCGCGCCGATCCCATCCAAAATCGCGCCGGTCTGCTCGCCCACGATCTCATCGTCGTCGACAACCAGCACCTCGACGCCGCGCATCAGCTCCCGCGCCCTGCGGCTGCGTTCGGCCTCCGCGTCCGGCTCGGCCAAACCGAGCGGGATAGAGAAGCGGAAGGTCGCGCCGGCGCCCGGCTCGCTCTGCACCTCGATGGAGCCGCTCATCAGCTGCACCAGATTGTAAACGATGGCAAGCCCGAGGCCGCTGCCGACGTTGTTGCGCGCCGTGCCGGCGGCTTCCTGCTCGAAGGGCTGAAAAATGCGGTCCATAAACTCGCGGGAGATGCCGATGCCGGTGTCGGATACCGAAAAGCGCAGGTGGGCAAAGCCGGCCGTACGCCGGCTTTCTTCCAGTGAAACCGTGATTTCCCCGCCGTCAGGGGTGAATTTGACCGCGTTGGAAAGCAGGTTCATCAGGATTTGCTTGATGCGCAGCATATCGCCGATATACCGGCGCTCGAGCGGCTCCTTGTGATGAATTTCAAACCGGATGCCGCGTTCGAGCGTCTGCGGGAAAATAATGGCGTTGATCTCCCCGAACAGCTCGGTCAGATCGAAGGGCTCATGCGCCAGCCGGATCTTGCCGGTCTCGATTTTGGACATATCGAGGATGTCGTTGATCAGCGACAGCAGGTACCGCGAGGAAACGTCAATTTTCTGGAAACAGTCGAGCATGCGCGCGGGATCGTCGGTTTTCAGCTGGCCGATCGTGCTCATGCCGATGATGGCGTTCATCGGCGTGCGGATATCGTGGCTCATGCGCGAAAGGAAGTCGCTTTTTGCGCGGTTGGCGCTTTCGGCCGAGGCCAGCGCGTCGCGCAGCAGCTGCTCCTGCCGCGCTTTTTCGGCGCGCAGGCTGTCCAGATTTTTGATCAGCACAATCGCGATCGTGTCGCTGCCGACGGGATTATCCACATAAATGAACTGCGCCGAGATCCAATGATATTGTCCGTCGTCCCCGCGCTGCTGAAATTCCGCATAGATCTCGCGCTCGCCGCGCGCGAAGCGCCGCATCAAATTCTCGCGGGAGAAAGCCGCCGCGTACTCCGCCTGATAAGCGGGGTAGACAAGCGAGAGGCAGCGGGCGGTCAACTCGTCGAACGAGCCCTGCCGCTGCCCGACCGCAAACGCGTCCTGCTCCTCGATAAAGCAGTTGTAGCTGTCCCGCGTCAGGTTGACGCTGAGGATCAGCGGATAAGCGGTGCAGATCGCGGCGCGCAGCGAACGGTTTTCGATCAGCTGCTCGGTCTGCTGCGCGATTTGCAGGGTGCGCATCTCGGTGATGTCGTTAAAAACGGCCTGAAAGACCTCCAGTCCGTCCGCGTTGATCACGCGCTGTATGGAGACGCTCAGCCAAACCGGGGTGCCGTCCAGCCGCGCGCCTTGGCGGACATAGGTATAGGGTTCGCTGTCGAGCGTCAGGCTGTCTATTTTACGGCGGATGCCGTCGCGGTCCTGCTCGCGCACCAGAGAAAACGGATTGCGGACGTGCGCGCGGTAATCCGCTTCCGAGCGGAAGCCGTAAAACTCCCAGACCATGCGGTTGATGTTGACGATTTCGTAAGACGGCCCGGGCAAAAACTGCAAAATACCGCAGGGTACGGTGTTATAAAGCTGTGACAGGAAGTTTGCCTGCTGCCTGATCTCGCGCGCGGCCTGTTCAATTGCGATCGCCTTGGCCTTGCGCTCGCTGATATCCGAAATAAAGCAGTTGATAACCGGCAGGCCGCCGTCGACCGAACGGGCCAGCTTGCCGATATCGGAAACCCAGATCAGGCTGCCGTCCTGCCGGCGCGCGCGGTACTCGGCGTAGTAGGAATCGCCCTTGTCCAGCGCGTCGGTTACCTCGCGCCGCACGCAGTCGTAATCCTCGGGCAGGATAAAGCCGCGGCAGTTCCCGCCGGTGCGCGCGGCCAGCGCTTCGTCATCCGCATAGCCGAGCAGACGGCACAGGCCTTCGCTGATCCAGATTGTGCTGAAGTCCTCGTCGGGATGACAGACCATCATGCCGCCGGGCAGCTGGGACAGCATCAGCTCGATCTGGTTGTCGCGCTGGACGAGCAGGTGCTGCAGGTTTTCATAGGTTTCGCGCGCGGCTTCCACGGGGAACATTTCGTCGTCCTGAATGTCCGAATAGGGCATGGAGTTGTGGATGTGCACTGTTTCGAGCCGGTCGCCCACACGGTGAAAAATAAAAGTGATGCGCTGCCGTTCGCGGAAATATAGGCCGGTGCCCTGCTTGGGCTGCAGCAGGCTGACGCCTTCGCACAAATAATAATCCGGGCCGAGCGCGCGGGTGACATACCGTTCCTCCGACATATCGCAGGGCACAAGCGCGCTCTCGCCCGCGCGGAAATAGGCGGCGACGGCGTCCGCGCCCTCCGCCTGCATTTTATCTCCGCCGCCCAGCCAGACGATATCGGACGCAAAAGAGTCGATGAGAAAACCGATGTCCGATTCGCAGAAATATCTTCGCAGAATTTCGGCGGCAAAGGATTCGACCTGCCGCAAAGCTTCTGATTCCAACAAGGTGACGCTCCTTTCGGTAAAAGAGGGGGGCGGCGGCTGCTGGGAATAACACCCCACCCGGAAAGCGGGTAAAAACAGCGCCGCGCGGCGGATGGACAAAGCCGGCGTTTGAGCGCCGGAAAGCGCCGCCGATTGCTTTAACAATTCCAGTATAGCAAAAAAGGGGGTAAAAGAACAGCGGATTCCGGAAAATAGGGGAGAAAAAGCAACGGTATATTTGTGAAAAACGCGGTGCTTTGACCAAAGCACCGCGTTGAGAAGGAGGGGGGGTCAGCCCGGCAGAGGATCGTCCTCGCGGGCCTTGACCGCGCGCATGTACCGGAAAAGCAGCACGAGCGGGATCACTTGGCACACGATCTGGATCAGCGCCGCGGGCAGCGCCTGCGCGGGCGTCGGCTGGGGAAGCTGGGCCTGTGCCAAGGCCGCTTCCGGAAGCTGCGCCAGCGCGTTGATCTGGGGCGTCATGGCTGCGGCCAAGGCAAAGGCCGAAAGCACCGCGCCGAGCAGCGGCACGTAGAAGCACAGGCGGATGCGCCGCGCGGGGAACACGTAGCCCAGAGGGATAATGCGTTCGTCGAGCGCCCAATACATCTGATATTTGCCGAGCAGCGCCGCGATGCCGCCGGTCAAGCTGAGCAGGCTGGTAAAAACGAGCAGCGTATCGTTAGCGGACGGGATCAGCGCGCAGACCAGCAAAAGAACCGAGAGCGTGAAGGAAAGCAGCTGGTAAATGAACGCGCGGTGGAACCGTGCGGATTCGCCCGCCAGACGGCTCAGAACAAACGTGATCAGGCCGGCGGCCGCGAGCTCGGCAAGGCTGCACGCCAGCTGTATGGGGACGGCGTTGGAAAACGAAAGGAAATTGGTGAAAACGGTGACGGCGAGCGCGAGCCAGAGCAGGCGCAGCTGGAAATGGATTTTCATGTCGGCAGTTCCTCCTATATGGTGTGACCATTATAGCATACGAAAAGGAATTTGAAAAATTTTTCGGAATAGGGGTTGACAAATCTGCCTATATGTATTATTGTATTACCATCATAGTACAGAGATACAGAGAGGAGTGAGCCTATGCAATGGCAGCTGCGTGGCGACAGGCCGATCTATCAACAGCTGATGGAACAGATAACCGAGCAGATCGTAAGCGGTCAGCTCGGCGCGGGCAGCAAGGTGTCGCCGGTGCGCGAACTGGCGGCGGAGGCGGGAGTGAATCCCAACACAATGCAGCGTGCGCTTGCGGATTTGGAGCGTGAGGGACTGCTGTACACCAACCGCACCAGCGGGCGTTTCGTGACGGAGGACAGAGAGATGATCGAAAAGATTCGGGAACAGATCGCAGAGGACCGCATTGCGGAATTCATGGCGGGCATGAGCCAGCTCGGTTTCTCGGCAAGCGAGATAATCAGGCTGTTACAGAAGCAAGGAGGGGAGGCGGACGATGATGGAGCAAAGAAATGATTTGGTGGTCTGCGAGGGCCTGACCAAGGTTTACGGCGGCTTGACCGCGCTGGATGGCTTGGATCTCAAACTGGAGCGCGGCCGGTTCGTCGGCCTGCTGGGGCCGAACGGCTCGGGAAAAACAACGGCGATCAAGCTGTTAAACGGATTGATCCAGCCGACGCAGGGCACGGTGCTGATCGACGGGGAAAAGCCCGGCGTGCACACGCACAGCGTGGTAAGCTACCTGCCCGACCGGCCGTATTTAAACGATTGGATGAAGGTTTGCGACCTGCTGGACTTCTTTTCCGATTTCTACAAGGATTTCGACAAGGTGAAGGCCAACGATATGCTCAAAACGCTCGATATCAGCCCGCTGGCGCGGCTGAAAACCCTGTCGAAGGGCACCAAGGAAAAGGTGCAGCTCATTCTGGTGATGAGCCGCAAGGCGCAGCTTTACCTGCTTGACGAGCCGATCGGCGGCGTCGACCCGGCGGCGCGCGATTATATCCTGAACACCATTTTGTCCAACTACAGCGAGGACGCGACCGTGCTGCTGTCCACGCATTTGATCGCGGATATCGAGCGGGTGCTGGATGAGGTGGTATTCCTCAAGAACGGCGTGCTGACGCTGCATGAAACGGTCGACGCCATCCGCGAGGAGCATGGGAAATCGGTCGATATGCTGTTTAGGGAGGTGTTCGCATGCTGAAGCTGTTAAAATACGAGTGGAAGGCCTGTGCGAGAGCCTGCCTTCCGGTTTACGGCGGCGTGCTGGCCGTCGCGCTGATCAACCGCCTGATGGAAATACTCCATCTGCAGAATGTGCTGGGCGGCGTGCCGCAGCTTTTGGCCGCGTTCGCTTATTTTGGCGTAATGGTCGCGGTTTTTGTGGTCACGGCGGTCATCCTGCTGCAGCGGTTTTACAAGAGCCTGCTGGGCGACGAGGGCTACCTGATGTTTACGCTGCCGGTCACGCCCGCGCAGCATATCTGGTCCAAAAGCATTATCGCGTTTGTCATGTGCGTCTTGAGCGGCGTCACCGCGATGCTCAGCGTGGTTATTTTGGCAGCGTCCGGCTCGTTCCCGGTAGACTTGCTGAATTTCTTTAAGGAATTGTTCCGCATGCTGACGCATACCGATTTCGGTGCGGCGAACGGACTGCTGTATGCATTGGAGTGCGCTGCTCTGCTGGTCATTGTGAGCCTTGCCGGCATCCTGTTTATGTATGTCTGCATCGCGCTCGGCCATCTGGCGAAAAAGCACCGCGTGGCGATGGCGGTCGTCTGGTATTTCGTGCTGTCGACCGTGATGCAGTTCCTGTTCGCCATGGTCATTATGGCGGGCGACAACGGCATCATCAATGCGATGTACGGCTGGGTCACCCATCTGCCGGAAGCGGTGCAGATCCATTTCGTCCTGCTGAACATGTGCATCGGCGCGGCGATCCCCGGCGCGGCGTTCTTCCTCGGCACGCGCTATATTCTGAAAAACAAGCTCAATCTGGAGTGAGTCCGGAAAGGGGGACGCGCCGGAGCGCGCCCCCTTTTTGCTGGAAACCATTAGAAAATCTTAAGAAATTGCCGACGTGAATCGCAAGAATCAACCGGTAAAATGAAGTTGGAAAAGGAGGAGAACGGTTATGATGGAAAGAATGAAGCAATATAAGGCGCGCGCGTCGCGGCGCTATACGGCGGCCGAGCTGACCGGACTGTTCTTCACCTTTTCGGTGCTCGGCTGGCTGTGGGAGGTCGCGCTCCATATCGTCTTCGACGGCGAGCTGGTCAACCGCGGCACGATGCTCGGTCCGTGGCTGCCGATTTACGGTGCGGGCGGCGTGCTGGCGGTACTGCTATTGCGCCGCTTCGCGGACAGGCCCGCCGCGGTCTTTGCGCTCGGCACGGCGCTGTGCAGCGTGATCGAATTCAGCGCGGGGCGCTATCTGGAAGCGGTCTACGGCCTGCGCTGGTGGGATTACAGCATGTATCCGCTCAATATCGACGGCTTGGTCTGCGCGCAGACCTCGCTGGTGTTCGGATTAGGCTGCTGCGCGGCGGTGTATTTGGCCGCGCCCGCGCTGGCCGAGCGGTTCGCACGGCTGCCGCGCATGCAGGCGCGGCAGTGCTGCGTGCTGCTGCTGACGCTGTTCGCGCTGGATTTCGGCTGGTCGGCCGCCAATCCGAACGCGGGCGCGGGCGTGACCGACTATTCCGTGCAGCAGGCCGCGCACGCCGATGGCACGTTCTCCGTGATAGACGTCGCGCACGCGGCCTCCGCGGTGCACGGCCTGCCGAAATAAGCTTGCGCGCGTCCCCTATCTCTGTTATCATGAAAGAGAAGGGGGCGCGCTTTTTATGAAATGCTTAAACTGCGGCATCAATTACGATGACGGAGACCGGGAGTGCCCGGTCTGCGGCACGCGTGCCGGCAAGGGCCGCCGGGCAAACGTACCGCATTATACCAGCTATGAACATAAGCGGCATGATGAGCAAAGCTGCACGCACCGTACATTCACCAAGGACGTGACGTTTAACACCCAGGGCAAGAGCGGAAAGCCGATCCGGGACAAAAATCCGCAGGAGGCGGCCGCCAAGGCGAGAAAATGGGCTGTCGCCGCGGTGATTGTGATTGCCCTGCTGTCCGAGCTGCTGCCGGCGGGCATCCGTGTGATCCGCGATTTCGTCGAGGACATCGGGTACGGCTCGGGCTCTTACCGGACAGCAGATCTGCCGGCGGCGTCCGGGCAGGACGAGTATGACCCGGACGAATACCCGGATTTTGAGTATGTCCCCGTGATGCTGGGCGATCTGCTGGGCGCGCATGCGGCGGCCGACCTGCCGGGCGGCATGGCGCTTGACATCGCGCTGGCAAACGACGGCGAGTATGAAACCTATGAGCTGACGCTGCGGGACGAATCCGGCGTATATACCGAATACGGCGACGCTTGGTGCGTTTATAATTATCCGGAAGAGGAATTATATGCGGCCGACTACCCGCCCGAGCGGTACGACAGCTTCACTTTCTGCCTGACGCCCGAGTCGATGGAATATGAACGCCTGACGGGCGACGGCGTCGAGCCGGAATGGTATGTCCGGCGCCGGGAGTATGACGATCTGTGGCTGCTTGCCTATATCGACAAGGAAACCGACGCGGCAACGATAGAGGACGCCGACGGAGTCGGCCTGTTTAACTATGAGCAGTTCGTGCAGCTCCAGCGGGTGCAGAACGGATAATAAAAAAAGGAAGCCTTTCGGCTTCCTTTTTTTATTGCGTGTTGTCCCCGCCGCGCAGGCGGCGCAGCGTTTCGGCGATGTTTTCCTGATGGGTTTCCGCCGCGCGGAAGCCGAGCAGATGAAAATTCAGGTTGAACAGCGAGCCCAGACCGAGCGCGGCGATGACCGTGCCCCAGCCGATCTGCCCGCCGAGCGCAAAGCCCGTTAAAATGACGAACAATTCGACCACGGCGCGGCACAGGCCGACCGACCGGCCCGTTTTTCGCGCGAGCGCGACCATCAAGGCGTCGCGCGGGCCGGCGCCGAGGGCCGATTTCATGTACATCCAGGTGCCGAGCGCCAGCAGCTCCAAGCCGCCGAGCAAAAGCAGAACGCCGGGCACAAAGCCGTGCATCTGCGGAATCCAGCCGAGGGCGAGCAGCCCGTCGATAAAAACGGCGCACAGGACGATGTTGATAATGGTGCCGAAGCCGAAGCTTTCGCCGCACAGCATGGCGGCGCCGATGGCCGCCGCGCCCACGATGACGGAGGCGGTGCCGTAGGTGATCCCCATGGACTGCGCCATGCCCTGCTGCAAAACGCTCCACGGCTCAAGGCCGATATTCGCCTGCAGCATCATGGTAATGCCGACGGCGCTGACCAGCATACCTGCCACAAGCCAGATCAGGCGGCGGGCATATTCCCGGATCATGGCTATCCCTCCGCGGCGAAGGCGCGCACGGCACGGGCGGTGGCCTCGCAGTCGGCGCGCGAAATATCGTGATGGGTGACCATGCGGTACTCCCCGCCGAGCAGGCCGGTCACCTTGACGCCGTGCGCTTCCATATAGGCCGGATAGCGCGCGGCTTTGTCCGCGTCCCAGCCGGCGGTGAAAAACACCATGTCGATCTGGATGCGGTCGGCCAAAACCTGCACGCCGTCGATATCGTCGAGCAGCGCGCCCAGATAGCGGGCGGTCTCGTGATCGTCCGCCACGCGAAGGCTCATCTGCTCAAGCGCGACCCGGCCCGCGGCGGCAAAAAAGCCGGTCTGCCGCATGCCGCCGCCGAGCAGCCTGCGCGCGCGCTTGGCGCGGAAGATCACGTCCCTCGGCCCGGCGAGCATCGAGCCGGCGGGCGCGCACAGCCCCTTGGACAGGCAGCACATAACCGTATCGCAGTACTGCGTCAGCTGCCGGACGTCGGAAACGCCGAGCGCGGCCGCGGCGTTGAACAGGCGCGCGCCGTCCAGATGGACCGGCACGCCCTTTTCCCGCGCGGCGCGCCAAACGTCCCGCATGTTTTCCAGCGGCACGACCGTGCCGGTCGAGTGCGCGTTTTCGACGACGACGAGCGTCGCGGGCGCGGTTTGGATGTCGCTGTCGTCGGTGAGGCAGGCGCGGACGGAATCGGGGTCCATCACGCCGTCGGCGCATTGCGGGAAGCGGAGCGAAACGCCCGAGAGCTGGGCGTAGGAGCCGGCCTCATGGGCGGCGATATGCGCGGTCGGCGCAATCACGACGCAGTCGCCCCGCCGGGTCTGCGCCATAAGCGCGCAGGCGTTGCCCTGCGTGCCCGAGGTGACGAACAGCGCCGCCTCCTTGCCGAGCCGTTCGGCGGCGTAGGCTTCGAGCTCCTTGACGGTCGGGTCGTCGTCAAACACGTCGTCCCCAACGACGGCATGGTACATCGCGTCGCGCATCTGCTGTGTCGGCTGCGTGACCGTATCGCTGCGCAAATCAATATATTTCATAGCATACACCCCTAATCGTTCATTCCCCGCGCCGCAGCGCGCATATAACCGCAATTCTGTGAATTGCATCGGAAAGTCCGGCTTTGCCGGACTTTCCGATACCCCGACCCCGCGGCCTTGGGCCGCGTCATTCGGGTATCGCAAGCCGGTTTCAAAGAAACCGGCTTGCGTATATAGGGGACTTATGAAGTCCCCTATAAGTAAAGTTCTCCCCACCGTCCGCACGGCGCAAAGCCGATTTGACGGTACAGCTCGGCAACCCCGTCATAGCCCGCGATCAGGCGGGGCGTTTTGCCCTTTTGCAGCACGCGCTGCACCAAAAAGCGGCTGATGCGGCTGCCCAGCCCCTGATGCCGGTATTCCGGCACGACGGCGATCGCCGCAAGCACGCCGCATTCGTCATCCTCGGAGACAATGCAGCCGGTGCCGACGGTTTCGCCGTCCCGCTCGAGCTGGTAAAGCTCCGTCAGGCCGCGGGAAAGCTTTTGATGCAGATCGGCCGACCAGACGGCAAAGTCGAGATGCGTGCGGTAATATTCATGGCTGCGCTGCAATACGTCGAACACGGCGCGCGCCTCGCCCGCTGTGATATCGGGATAGCCGGCCGTGTTCTTCGCGCCGCGGTACACCATATAATAGGAACTGTCGGTCGTGCCGCCGAGCAGCCGCTGCAGCGCTTCGCACTGCGTCCAGTTGGTGTCGATCTCAGAGACGCCTTCCCGCTGCGCGAGCGCCGCAATGGGTGCGGGATCGGCGCGGTCGTCCGCCGAAACGGTCAGCACGCCGTCCGCCAAATACAGTGCGGCGGACGCTTCGCGCCCCTTCCTGCATAGGAAAAAGCGCGCGTCCGCGCTGCCCAGCCCGTAGGCGCGCAGCGCGGTCAGCGCGCGGGAACCGAATACATGTTCATGCGCGCAGGCTTCGATGAAAGCGGGAATGTCGGATGCCGTTAATTGGGTCAGCATGGAGGAACCTCCGTTCGGGCAGTGAAAATGAGCGCCGCGCGCTCATTTCCGTATGTGCCGCCTATTTTAAACGTCAAACGTCGTCTTTTTTGATTTGGGACAGATAGCGGTATACGCTGGCCTGCGAACAGTGCAGCGCGTCCGCCACATCCTTGACCGCGCCCTTGAGCAGGAAGATGCCGCCCGCTTCAAGTGAGGCGATGATCTGCACGCGCTCGTCGGGCGTCAGCCGGTCGGCCGACACGCCGAGGCGGGTCAATTCGCGGCTGACCGCGTCGCCCGCGACCGCGTCGATCGAATTGTGGAAGCTCTCGGTTGTGGCGGCCGCCGCGTGCGCGCCGCCGGACGGCGGATCGGCATTAAAATTGGACAGGACGAAGCCGTCAGGGTGGCAAAGCTGCAGGATATCCCCGCTGAGCGCCTGATAGCGGCTGTCGTCAAAATTGATGCACAGCATGCCGATCAATTTGCCGTTTTGCTTGATAAACAGCGTAGACGAGCGCAGCGTTTTGCCGGCCGCCGATACGCCGCGGTAATGCAGGCGGTAATCCTGCGTTTCATAGCTTTTGTCCATCAGGCTTTGGAGCGCGACGTTGGTCAGCGGCGCGCCGACCTCGCGTCCGCTCACATGATTGTTGGCGATGGCGATGATCGAACGGTTTTTATCCGCCAGATCGTGCAGCGCGACTTCGTAATCAGGCCCCAGCGCCTGCCCCAGAAATTCGGTCAGTTTGATATAGTGTTGCAGCAGCGGATTGGCCATACGCTCACCCCGTTTTCTTATCGGTCAACAAAGACCTATATTATTTATAATTATACCGTACCGGTTTGCGCTTTGTCAAAAAACGATTGAAATAATTTCTCACAATAAAGATAAAAATTTATTATTAAAACTAGCCAAACATCGGGTAAAATTGCAATAAAACGAAAATTGAAAAGTGGTTAATCGTACAAAATGCACAAAACTGGATTGACAAAACATTATCTAAGTGATAAATTTATCTCAAGAGAAAAGGAGGCGAGACAGGATGAAAAAGGTTATCAGTACGGACCGCGCGCCGGCGGCGATCGGACCGTACGCACAGGCCGTCGCGACGGACGGGCTGCTTATCACCTCGGGGCAGCTGCCCATCAATCCTGCGACCGGAGAATTTCCGGAAGGGATCGCGGAACAAACCAAGCAATCGCTGACAAACGTCAAAGAGATTCTCGCGGAAGCGGGCGTCGGCATGGACCGTGTGATCAAAACTACGGTGTTCCTGAGCGATATGGAAAACTTCGGCGCAATGAACGGCGTGTATGCGTCTTTCTTCGGCGAAGGCGGTTTCCCGGCGAGAAGCGCGGTCGAGGTCGCGCGTCTGCCGAAGGACGCGCTGGTCGAGATCGAAGTAATCGCCGCCCTGTAACAATCCCCGCGCCGCGGCGCGCATTCAAAAACCGGAAATTGCGGCAGACCGCAATTTCCACAATACGCGCGGGCTTTGCCCGTGCTCCAATCTCGTTTTACCGCCGCAGACGCGTGCCCGCAGGGCGCGCGCCGCAGACGGAAAGCATCGCGGGTCAGCCCGCGAAAACGTTTAGGTACTGTCCGCTAGTCGGTGGGGCCGGTCGTGGGAAGCCGGCGCACGATAACCGGGGTATCTCCAAATTAGTGACGGCGCACAGCGCCAAATATGGAGGTAGTAAAGTATGTCTAAAGAGTATCCGCTGAATGTCCCCGCTCCCCATCATTTCACCTTTGCCGTTCGTGACATCCCCGAAGTCACGGTCGAGCAGCGCGAGCGTGCGCTGAAGTCCACCCATTATAATGAATTTGCATTCCCGGCGGGCATGCTGACCGTCGATATGCTGTCCGACTCGGGCACCACCGCGATGACCAACCAGCAATGGGCAAGCCTGTTCCTCGGCGACGAAGCGTACGGCCGCAACACGGGCTATTACGTCCTGCTCGATACCTTCCGCGATATTTTCGAGCGCGGCGGCGAGAAAAACTGGAAGAAGTCCATTGATCTGGTCCGCACCGACTGCCGGGACGTTGAAAAGATGATGGATGAACTGTACCTTTGCGAGTACGAGGGCGGCTTGTTCAACGGCGGCGCGGCGCAGATGGAGCGTCCGAATACCTTCATCATCCAGCAGGGCCGCGCGGCGGAATCCGTTTTGATGGAAATTGTCAAGAATATTCTGGCCAAGCGCGAGCCGGGCAAGGTGTTCACCATCCCCTCGAACGGCCATTTCGACACCACCGAGGGCAACATCAAGCAGATGGGCTCGGTTCCGCGCAACCTGTACAATAAGGAACTGCTGTACGAAGTGCCCGAAGGCGGCAAGTACGAAAAGAACCCCTTTAAGGGCAATATGGACATCGAAAAGCTCGAGCAGCTGATTCAGGCGGTCGGCGTGGAAAACGTGCCGCTGATCTTCACCTGCATCACCAACAACCCGATCTGCGGGCAGGCTGTTTCGATGGCCAATATCCGCGAGATCAACCGCGTTGCGCATAAGTACGACATCCCGCTGGTGTTCGACGTTGCGCGTTGGGCGGAAAACTGCTACTTTATCAAGATGAACGAAGAAGGCTATGCCGACAAGTCCATCGCCGAGATCGCAACCGAGATGTTCTCCTACTGCGACGCTTTCTCGATGTCCGCCAAGAAGGACGGCCACGCCAATATGGGCGGCATGCTCGCGTTCCGCGACAAGGGTCTGTTCTGGAAGAAATTCTCCGATTTCAACGAGGACGGCTCGATCAAGACCGACGTGGGCGTGCTTTTGAAGGTCAAGCAGATCTCCTGCTACGGCAACGACTCCTACGGCGGCATGTCCGGCCGTGATATCATGGCGCTGGCCGTCGGCCTGTACGAGAGCTGTGATTTCAACTATATGAGCGAGCGCATCGCCCAGTGCGACTATTTGGCCGAGGGCTTCTACAAGGCCGGCGTCAAGGGCGTTGTGCTTCCCGCGGGCGGCCACGCCGTGTACATCAATATGGATGAATTCTTCGACGGCAAGCGCGGCCATGAGACCTTCGCCGGTCAGGGCTTCAGCATCGAGCTGATCCGCCGGTACGGCATCCGCACCTCCGAGCTGGGCGACTACTCGATGGAGTATGACCTTAAGACCCCGGAGCAGCAGGCGGAGCTGGCAAACGTCGTCCGCTTTGCGATCGACCGCAGCCGTTTGACCAAGGAGCATCTGGACTACGTTATCGCGGCAGTCAAGGCGCTGTATGAGGACCGCGAGAACATCCCCAACATGCGTATCGTATGGGGCCATAACCTGCCGATGCGTCACTTCCACGCGTTCCTCGAGCCGTATCCGAACAAATAATAATCAGTGCGTAACCTGCGCCGCGTGGAAAGAGCGCAGGATGGTTTGACCGGTAAAAAGCGTCCGCGGAAAAGTAAAGAGTTCCGCGGACGTTTTTTTAAGGGTATAAAAGAGAAAAAAGGGGTGTGACTACATATGAGTAACGAAACTACCAGCCGCGACGGTTTTAAAAGCAAGTGGGGCTTTATTCTGGCTTGTATCGGCTCTGCGGTAGGCATGGGCAACATCTGGCGTTTCCCGATCATGGTGCAGAAATTCGGCGGTTTGACCTTCCTGCTTCCGTATTTTATCTTTGTTGTGCTCATCGCGTCCTCGGGCGTGATGGAGGAATTCGCGCTTGGCCGCCGCGCGGCGGCCGGCCCGGTCGGCGCGTTCGGTATGTGCACCGAGGAGCGCACCGGCAAGAAAAAGTCCGGCGAGCTGATCGGCGCGATCCCGATTATCGGCGCGCTGATGCTGGCCATCGGCTACACGGTCGTTTTGGGCTGGATCTTTAAGTACACATTTATGGCGATCTCGGGCGGCCTGTTCGGCCTGGGCACTGATATGGGCAACATTGTCGGCACGTTCAGCGCGACCGCGCCGGAGGCTGAGACACTGGGCGGAGCCATCGGCACGATGGCTTCGAACGGCTTCTTCGGCGTCGGCAACGGCGTTTGGCAGCTTGTCGGCTTGGTGGCTTCGCTGGTCATCATGGCGCTGGGCGTTGCGGGCGGCATTGAAAAGGCAAACAAGATCATGATGCCTGTGCTGTTTTTCCTGTTCCTCGGACTGGGCGTTTATATCGCTACGCTGCCCGGCGCTTCCGAGGGCTACAAGTACATCTTCACCCTCAGCCCCGCCGGTCTGCTCAACCCGAAGGTTTGGGTGTTCGCGTTCGGTCAGGCGTTCTTCTCGCTTTCCGTCGCGGGCAACGGCTCGGTCATTTACGGCTCGTATCTGAGCAAAAAAGAGGATATCCCGAACTCCGCGCGCAATGTTGCGATATTTGATACGATCGCGGCGCTGCTGGCGGCCTTCGTTATCCTTCCCGCGATGGCGTCTGTTTTGGGCTCTGGTATTAGCGAAGTGGACGGCGGCCCCGGCCTGATGTTCATCTATCTGGTAAACGTGTTCAACTCGATGCCGGGCGGCCGCGTGATCGGCGTGGTATTCTTCATCTGCGTGCTGTTCGCGGGCGTTTCCTCGATCGTCAACCTCTATGAGGCTCCCGTCGCCTTCCTGCAGGAGAAGCTGAAATTCAACCGTCTGGCGGCGGTCGGCGGCATCGGCATCATCGGCGCGATCGTGTCGATCTGCATCCAGCCGTGGACCTCGCAGTGGATGGACGTTGTTTCGATCTACATCTGCCCGCTGGGCGCGATGCTTGCCGGCATCATGTTCTTCTGGGTGCTCAAGAAGGAATCGGCGCTGGGCGCGGTGAACGAAGGCGCCAAGAAGCCGATCGGCAGCTGGTTCCATCCGCTGGGCAAGTTCATCTATGTGCCTCTGGCGCTGATCGCGCTGATTGCGGGCGCGTACTTCGGCGGCATCGGCTGATACTGCCTATCCTTGTTGATAGACGCAATCCCCCCCTTTCCCACGCAAAATCGCCCGCCGCCTGTTGCAGACGGTGGGCGATTTATGCTATACTAGAAAAAATGCTGCCGGAATAATCTAAAAAGGGAAGCATAAAGGAGAAGCATATGAATTCTGATCTGCGCGATAAAATTTCCAGCGCCGCTACCGCAATCGAGATCACGCTGGGATTGATCATACTGATTGCCTGCGTGGTGTCCAGCCTAGGCATTGTATTCACTACCAACCTACAGACGCTGTTTATTGACCCGGATTATTTGCAGGCCAGACTGTCGGACGCCTGCCTGATCATCATCGGCATCGAGCTGATCAAGATGATTACCAGCTATACGATTGACTCGGTGGTGGACGTGATGCTGCTCGCGGTCGCGCGCCAGATGATCGTCGAGCATACTTCGCCGCTGGAAAACCTGCTGACGGTGCTGGCGGTCGGCTTGCTGTTTGTCATCCGCAAATACCTGTATATCTCCCAGATCGACCGTCGCAAGAGCAAGCGCGAGGTAGAGGAAGCCGTGCGCGCGCAGGTGTTTGGCAAGATGGGCAAATCAAAAGAGGAGCATGAAAAGGAATTTCATATTTGAGAAAAAGGGCCGCCCGCATGGGCGGCCCTTTCACGCGAGCCCTCTGCGAGCCCCCTCCGCGCGCAGTGCGCAAAACAAAAGAAAACGGCGGCAGCGCCGCCGTCTTCATAAAATCCGGGATACCTGCTCCCCTGCAACAGCCTTTCCGGCAAAGCCGGAAAGGCGCTTTTTGATTGAAACCGTGGTTTCAATCGACTCGTGGGATATCGCCCACGCCGTTTAAAATATAGTGCGGCCGGTAGGCGTAATTTTCCACATCGCCGCGCGTGGTGCAGCCCGAAAGCACCAAAACGGCGTCCAAACCGGTTTCGATGCCTGCAACGATGTCGGTATCCATGCGGTCGCCCACCATGGCGGCCTCGTGCGAGTGCACGCCGAGCATGCGCAGGCCGGTGCGCATCATCAGCGGGTTGGGCTTGCCGACGTAGTAGGCGCATCTGCCGGTCGCCAGCTCGATCGGCGCGACGAGCGCGCGGCAGGCGGGGATGATGCCGTCCTCCGACGGGCCGGTCAGGTCGGAGTTGGTGGCGATCAGGCGCGCGCCCTTCTGCACGAGCGACACGGCCTTTAGGATGGTTTGGTAGTTGTAGTTGGAGGTTTCGCCGCAGATGACGTAATCGGGGTCGACGTCGTTCATCACCACGCCCGCCTCGTACAGCGCGCCGACCAGTCCGGGCGCGCCGATCACATAGGCCGAGGCGTCGGGCTTCTGGCTGGCGACAAATTTGGCGGTGGCGAGCGCCGAGGTATAAAAATGCTCCACGCCGATTTCCAGCCCCATGCGCGCGAGCTTTTGCTGCAATTCGAGCGGCGAGCGCTCGGAGGAGTTGGTCAGGAACAGAAAGCTTTTGTTTTCCCGCTGCAGCCAGTCGACAAACTCCGGCACGCCGGGAAGCAGGCGGTTGCCGTGATAGATCACGCCGTCCATATCGCAGATGAAGCCGCGCTTTTCGCGAAGCAGTTCCAAATTTTCGTTCATGTCGATCTCCTTTTCGGCAAATATTTCTCTTCGGTTTCTATTATGCGGAACAAGCCGCGGTTTCGTCAAGGAAAAACGGCCGGACAAATGTTAAATCTATGTAAACGGCGAAGCCTTTGCGTCCGCGCGCAAAGCGTGGTATACTAAAAGCATCGGAAAGAGATCGGAGAACGAATATGGCGATTAACAAGGCGATGCGCACCGCGCTGCGTGCGCTCAGCTATCCCGCGTCGATTGATGTGGAGAAAACCTATAAGGTCGAGCGCGTCATCCGCGGGCTGCGCACGCCGCTTTCGCCGCTTTATCAGCTGTGGGATCACAAGATCGAGCGGGACGGGCACGAGGTGCGCGTGCGCATCTACACGCCGAAGGAACAGACGGACAGCCGTCTGCTGCTGTTTTTTCACGGCGGCGGCTGGGTGTTGGAAAACGTGGACACCTACAATAGTGTGTGCAGAAATCTGGCTAAAAAAACGGGCTGCCGCGTCGCGTCGGTCGAATACGGCCTTGCGCCCGAGCATACGTTTCCAGAAGGGCTGGAGGATTGCTACGCCGCCGCGCGCGAGGTGTACCGAAACCCCGAGCGCTTTGGCGTGGCCTCGCATGAGATCACGCTGATCGGGGACTCGGCGGGCGGCAATCTGGCCGCCGCGGTATCCCTGATGGCGCGCGACCGGGGCGAATTTCAGGTGGCGCAGCAAATACTCATCTATCCCGCGACGTATAACGACCATTCGCCGGCGTCCCGCTTCGCGTCCGTGCGCGAAAACGGAGACGGCTATCTGCTGACTGCCAAGCGGGTCAACGACTATATGGCTCTGTACGCGGGCGGCAACCCCGAAAACCTGAAAAACCCCTATTTCGCGCCGCTTTTGGCGGAGGATCTGTCCCGCCAGCCGCGCACGCTGGTGATCACCGCCGAGTTCGATCCCCTGCGGGACGAGGGCGAAGCCTACGCTTACGCGCTGCGCCGCGCGGGCAACGTGGTGGCGATGTACCGCATGCCGGACGCGCTGCACGGCTATTTTTCGCTGCCCATCCGCTATCCGCTGGTGCGGCAGACCTTTGATATGATCGACCATTTCTTAAACGGAGAGGCTGCCTCATGCCGAACAATAAACGAAACCGAAAAACGCTGAGCTGGAGCCGGCTGGACAACGCGGCCAAGATCTTCCCGCCGACCTCGCACGGATCGGACACGGGCGTGTTCCGCCTGTCGTGCGAGCTGGACGGACCGGTAGCGCCCGATGTGCTGCAAACCGCGCTTGACCGCACGCTCGAACGCTATCCGCACCTGCTGATGGTCATGCGGCGCGGTGTGTTCTGGTACTATCTGGAGCAGACGCCGCTGCGCCCCTCGGTCGAGCCCGAGCACGCGCCGCCCTGCGCGCCGCTGTATGAAGGCAGCCGGTCGCTGCTGTTCCGCGTCAGCTACTGGCGGCACAAGGTAAGTCTTGATATGTACCATGTGCTGGCCGACGGCTCGGGCGCGATCGCCTTTTTTGAGGCGCTGATGACCGCCTATCTCGCCCTGCGCCATCCCGAAGCCGGGGTGGACGGCCTGCCGCAGGCCTCGGTTTCCCAGCGCTGGGCGGACAGCTTTCAGAAATACTACAAGCCGCACGGCGGCGGCAAAACCGGCGGTACGCCGTCCCGCGCGTATCATCTGCGCGGCGCGCGCCGGGGCGACGGCGGCCTGACCATTCTGGAGGGCGTGGCCGACGTGCGGCAGGTGCTCGAGGCCGCGCACCGGTACCATACAACGCTGACCGTCTACATGACCGCCCTGCTGTTCGCCGCCATCCATGGGGAAATGTACGTGCGAGACGAGAAGCGCCCGGTCGTGCTGACCGTGCCGGTCGATCTGCGCGGCTTTTTCCCCTCGCGCACGACGCGCAATTTCTTCGGCACGATTCGCGTGGCCTATGATTTTTCCAAACGGAGCGGCGAATTTTCCGATATCATTGAAAGCGTCGCGGCCTCCTTCAAGGCGGAGCTTACTCCGGAGCGCCTTGCCGCGCGCATGAACAAAATGGCCTCCTTGGAGCACAACCCGCTGCTGCGGCCCATCCCGCTGGCGTTGAAAAACCCGGTGCTGCGCCTATCGGGCGACATTGCCGAGCGCGGCGAGACGGCTGTTTTGTCCAACGTCGGCAAGTTTAAGCTGCCCGAGGCGCTGCACCCGTATGTGCGGGGGTTCGGCGTGTTTATGTCGACCCATGCGGTTCAGCTCTGCACCTGTTCGTTCGGGAACAGCCTGCATTTTGGCTTTACCTCGGCGTTCGAGTCGACCGAGGTGCAGCGCCGGTTTTTTGAAATGCTGGTGGCCGAGGGGATCGCCGTTGAAATCCGCAGCAATGAATACCACGAGGAGGTGAGCGCGCCATGCAGCGATGCCCCTGCTGCAACGTGACCGTTGCCGGGCACAAAATCTGCTGCCCGCTCTGCGGCGGACCGCTGGCCGGTACGCCCGAGCCGGAAACAGAGGTGTTTCCCGCGCTCGAAAAGCCCCGGTTTTCAGGGAATTTCATCATGCGCCTGCTGGCGCTGATCGCGGTTGCGGTCAGCGCGGTGTGCGTGCTGGTCAATTTGGCGGTCGGCACGCAGATCTGGTGGTCGCTGTTCGTCGTGGTCGGCGCGGCGTGCGTGTGGACGGCGGCGGCCGTCGGCATCGCCTACCGGCGCGATATTACGCAGAATATCGGCTGGCAGATTGTGCTGATCCCGGTGCTCTCCGTGCTGTGGGATGTGTGGACTGGCTGGCGCGGCTGGTCGGTCGATTTCGTGCTGCCGTGCGTGTGCATGGCGGGTCTGCTGACCATGCTGACGCTGGCCGTGCTGCTTAAAATGCCCGTGCGGTCGTTTGCCGGGCCGTTCCTCAGCGCATGCGCGCTCGGCGTCGTACCGGTGAGTCTGGTGGCGTGCGGCACGGTCGGCCTTGTGCTGCCGTCCCTGCGCTGCGGCGGGCTGGCGATTGTGGCGTTCGCCTCGCTGCTGATTTTCCAGTGGCAGACCATCAAAGCCGAGCTGCAGCGCCGGTTTCATTTATAAAAAACGCTCGATATGAAAAAGCCGCCCATGAAAATGGGCGGCTTTGCTGATTTTCTTGCTTATTTCCTAGGCGGGGCAGGGGAGTTTCGCCGCCTGCGGGCGGGACGGGGGGCGCGCGCTGCGGCGCGCGAGACGATTGCCGCGCGCGCGGCGGGCGCGGGGCGGTGGGGGAGCACACCGGGGTGACACCCGGGCGGACAACCACC
>JAUNGZ010000005.1 GCA_030524205.1 Eubacteriales bacterium | reverse complement strand
GTCGTGCCGCCCGGATCGGTGGTTCCGCCCTGATTGGGATCGCTCGGCGGCGTTACCGGCCTACCGGTTTCCGGATCGACCGAGGGGTCGGTCGGCGTTGTCGTATCCGGCTTATTCGGATCGTCCTTGTTTTCGTCGTCCTTCTTATCGTCCTCGTCGTCGGTATTCTTGAAGTCGATGCCGGTATTCTTGCCGAGGTCGTAAACCTTGAAGCCCTGATGGCTGCACAGCTCGGTCGGCTCCTGACCCTTCCAGAAGCGACCGGTGGCCACACGGCCCGCCGCGCGGCATGCGCCGGAGGGCTTCAAGCCGCTGTCCATGCAGTACTGCGCGTTGACGAAATCGCCCGGATGGGAGTCGAACACCAGCCCGGAATCGCCCTCGTGCACGCGGTTCATCACCTTGTTCCACATGACCGAGGCGGGGTTGTTGCCATACAGGCCGGTGAGCGTGTATTTCTGGTCGAAGCCGAACCAGACCGCCGCCGAATACGTGGGCGTGACGCCGCAGAACCAGCGGTCGTAGTTGGCGCTGGTCGTACCGGTCTTGCCGGCGGTCTGCACGCCGGGAATGCCGACGTTGGACGCGGTGCCGAAGCTGGTAACGCCCTGCATGCATTCGAGCATATAATACGCGGTGCGCACATTTTTAAAGCCGAGATCGTCCCGCGGCGTGTTTTCCAGCAGCACGTTGCCCTCGGAATCGAGCACCTTGGAATAGGTGCGCGTGCCGGCGAACACGCCCTCGTTGATGAAGGACGAGAAGCCGCCCGCCATTTCGCGCACGGTGACGCCGTTGGTCAGGCCGCCGAGCGCGAGCGGCGCAAGGTCGATATCGGTGGTTACCGTGCCGTCCGGATTGGCCTTGCTGGCGACAAGCCCGTCGTCGCCCGCCTTAAAGCCCAGCCGCTGCGTCAGGTAATCGTAAGAGGTCTGCGGGGTCAGCATATTCATCACCTGCACGGCGACGGTGTTGACCGAGTGCGCGATCGCGTTTTTAATGACCATGGGCGCGCCCGTGATGCGGCCCGAGTCGTTTCGGGGCCACGGCTGGCCGTCGATCTCCTTGAGCGCCTTATCGTAAACCGACGAGGTCGGCACGATAACGCCCGTGTCCATCGCCGGGCCGTAGGTGGCCAGCGGCTTGAAGGAGGAACCGGGCTGGCGGCGCGCGTCCGTCGCGCGCGAGAAACCGCGGGACTCCGTCTTTTGGCCGCGGCCGCCGACGATGCCCTTGATATTGCCCTGCTTATCGGTAACGACCATGGCGCTCTGCGGACGGCTGTTTTCCTCGCCGCGCGTCATATCGGGGAAATTCGCGTCATTTGCGTATTCCTCATCCATGATCTGCTGGATGCGGGTGTCGATCGTCGCGTAAATCTTCAGGCCGCCCGAGAAGATCATATCCTTCGCCATCAGCTCGGAATAACCCTTTTGCTCCATCAGGTCGTTGATCAAGTCCTTGATGATCGCGTCGGTAAAATACGTGTACAGGTCGTTCTGCTCGGAAACATAGTCCTCATACGGCCGGTAAACGATTTCCTTCGCCACGGCGGCGTCATGCGCGCTCTGGTCGATCAGGCCCTGCTCGAGCATTTTATCGAGGATTTCGGTCTGACGCTCCTTGACCTTGTCCGGATGGTTGTACGGATCGTAGATCGAGGGGTTGTTGGTCAGGCCGGCCAGCACGGCGCATTCCGACAGGTCGAGCTGGGACACGTCCTTGCCGAAGTACCGTTCGGACGCGGTTTTAACGCCGTAGCAGTTATACCCTAAATAAATCGTGTTCAAATAGCGCTCGAGGATCTGATCCTTATCCCCGATCGCTTTTTCCAGCGCGAGCGCGCGGAAAATTTCGGTCACCTTGCGCTTGACCGAGTAGTCGTCGTCCTTGGTGACGTTTTTGATCAGCTGCTGCGTAATGGTCGAGCCGCCGCGCTGCGCGCCGCCGAACACCCAGCTCTTGACCGCGGCCAGCGTGCCCTTCCAGTCGACGCCCTTGTGCTCGTAAAAACGCTTGTCCTCCACCGCAATTACCGCGTCCTTCAGCTCCTGCGGCACCTTGTCGATGGTGACCGGCACGCGGTTTTCAAGGCCTTTGAGCGTTTCGTAGAGCTTTTCCTCGCCGGTATTCGGGTCGACCGAATAAATAAACGAGTTTAGGTCAAGCCCCGTATTCTGGCTGAGCTGCGTAATGTCCTCCTGCACGGTGGGGTTGATATAGGAATGGACATAGTAGGCGAACGCGATGCCGCAGAAGCAGGCGCAAAGCACGCCGATCAGCAGCAGAGTCAGAAACATGCGCGCCAAAAAATGCCCGACGCCATGTCCTCTTTTCTTGCCAGTTGCCAATTCGGTTTCCTCCTTACCCGGCGGCGCGGCGCCGCAGGGCCTTTTAGGGTCGGACGCAGGCGGCGCCCGATTTGTTCCCAACAAACGGTCGTATCATGCCGCGGGCGCTTTGCGCCGTCTTGGCATATTATGCAAAATCGGTGTAATAACCGGACGCGGTTATTATACCACACCGTGCGGCAAATTCCAAACAAATTTTACACGTGTTCGCGAATAGTTTACATATTTGTGGGAATACTCCAATAAAATCCCCTTTTTCAAAGGATGTTTGACTATGATGCAAGGTTTTTACATGCTCGCACTGCAGCGTGCGCGCCGCCAGCGGCGGATCGCGCTTGCGGCCTGCACGGCGGCGCTCGTCTGCGCTTTCTTTGCCGCACGCGCTTATTTTACCCCGGTCTCAGCCATGGCAAACCTGCCCGACGAGCCTTATGTGGCGATGGACGAGGGCGGCAGGCTGGTCGTCGCGCGCGGCGGAGAGACGATTATCCGCACCGACATCGACACGCGCGCCCTGCCCGAGGCCGACCGGCAGGCCTTGGAGTACGGCGTTTCCCTGCCGGACGCGGAGGCGCTGGCCAAGCTGCTGGAGGATTACGGCAGCTAAGACATCGAGGGGGCATCCATCCCCCCTCGATACGGGAGCGGGTTCCGGAAAAACCCGCTCCCGATACCCCCGGACGCGGCCCAAGGCCGCTGGGCGGCGGCATCAAAAAGGCCGGCAAAGCTGGCCTTTTTGATGAATTTTTCCGCAGGCGGAAAAATTCTATTGAAAAGGCGCGCCTGACGGCGCGGGGGCGCGGAAGTCGTAACGGCGAGTGTGGAAAAAGCGGGCGCATCTGCGCCCGCTTTGGAGAGGATTTATTCGCCGGCTTCTTCGTAGCCGAGCAGTTTGTCCAGCCATTTCTCGAAATCGAGCACCTGATCGCCCTCGGGCGGCTGCGCGGCCGGGCCGGCGGCCGAGGGCTTCTGCGTCAGCTCGATCGTTACCTCGGTGATGCTCGTATTTTTTTCATGCGCTTTGATTTTGATCCTGCCGCGCGCCGCGTCCGCCGTGAATTCGCCGGTGGTCAGCGTATCGCTGTTCCAGCCCTTCTCGCGGGTTTCGTAGCTGCCGGAAATCTCGCCCGTGCGCGTGTCGAGCGTATAGGTGCTCTTGTGGTAGCCGCCGTCGTCAAAGGGGCTTTGCCGCTCGAGCTTCGCGGTGTAGCGCGAACCGCTGCGGGTAAATTGATCGTCCGCTGCGTATTCCGCGATGCTGTCCGCCATCGCCCTTACCTGATACCACAGCTCGCTGTATCCGCCGTATTCGGCGCAGGACGCCTCCTCCTGCGCGGTGAGGATCGCGCCCACGGTCATACCGCCGCCTTTGCGCATTTCCTCGCAAGAGTCCAGCAGGCTGAACATGCCGGAATCGATCGCGTCCTCGGCGCTGAACCAAGTTTCCGGATCGGTCTTGATCTGCACGCCGGGTTCGGCCGCCGCAATCGCTTTGATCAGCAGCGGACAGCGGAAATACAGCACATTGGTATCCGCGTTGTAGATCATTTCAAACCGGGCGTTTGTCAAATCGTCCTTTAAGTCCTCGACCGCCTGCTTGAACGGCGCGCCCATGAGCCACTCGTTATCCTCGGCGAACAGGCGCGCGAGCAGGTACAGGTCGAACCGCAGCTCCAGCTCCACGCTCTCGCCCTGGCTGATCACCGAGAGCGTGCCGTCCATCGGGTAGCTTTCGTCGCCGTCGATCGAATTGAGCGCGGTGTAGGTCATGCTGATCGTCGCGGCGGTGCGCATCGCCTGCTCGGGATCGTTCACCGGCTGGGCGGCGAGCCACCGGTTGACGACGGAAAACCGCTCGTCGACCTCGGCCGCGAGCGCCGCGGGGTCGTATACGACCGCGGTCTGCATGTACTCGTCCCACCGGACGGTCAGCCCGAGCGCCTCGGCAAAAAAGCGCACGGGCACGTAGGCGCGGCCGCCCTTTTCATAGGGCGGAACGTCCATCTCGTAACCGTACCGCCCCGCCGCGCCGTCCTCCGAATCGCGGATTTCGGCGAACCCCTCGGGCTGTGCGCCCTCCGGCCCCTGCCATACGATCTGCCGCTGGCCCAAGGAAAATTGCAGCGTCCAGTCGTCCTTGGCGAGCGTCACGCTGCCGCGTTCATACCGCACCTCCGCGTCCAGCGCTTCGGCCATCGCGCGCAGCGGCACCATCGTCCGGCCGTTCGCCGTTTCAGGCTGCGCGTCGGGGAAAACCAGCTTTTCGCCGTTCAGCTGCA
Source organism: Eubacteriales bacterium (assembly GCA_030524205.1). Taxonomy (GTDB): domain Bacteria; phylum Bacillota; class Clostridia; order Oscillospirales; family Butyricicoccaceae; genus Agathobaculum. Next base: position 104,848 of record JAUNGZ010000005.1, on the reverse strand, counting down.
CGGACAGCGGCGGCGTCCACTGCGCTTCGTCGTCCATCGCCATCCACAGCGCGATGCGCTGGTAGAAGTCGTCCCGGCTGCTCCAATAGCCCTGATCGACCTCCTCATCCAGCTCCGCCAAGTCGGCCAGCCCCCAATAATCGAGGGCGATCTGCGGGTTTTGCCGGATTTCCTCCAAATGCCGCCGGTAATGGTCGGCCGCCATGTCGTACTCGAAGCGGTAAAAGCCCTCGTTCAGCATGAACTCGTCGGCGGATGCAAAGCCGAACTGCTCGTACATCGGCGGGTCGGCGTCGAGCGCCAGCGCCGCCGGCGGCAGGCCGCACAGCAGCGCTGCCGCAAGCAGCAGGCTCATCATGCATTTGCCCAGCTTTTTCATGAAATCCCCTCCCTTTATTATTACTTTTTATTATACGCTTGCCGTCACCCTTTGTCCATGATTTCGCTTGCAAATACAGCGCCGGCATGCTATGATGAACGAAATTCGCGAAATCGCAGAGAAGAGGAGCAAACATGCAGAAACAGGTCCGTTTTCGCGCCAGACTTGCGCTTTTCATCACCGCATTGATCTGGGGCAGCACCTTTTTCGTCATGAAAGAGGTCGCGGGCGTGTTCCCGACGCCGTTTTTAATGGCAATCCGTTTTTCGACCGGCACAATGGCGCTTGCGCTGCTTTTCCCCGCCCGTCTGCCGCTGCTGCGGCAAAAGCGTTATCTGCTCGGCGCGGTCACGACCGGCGTGACGCAGGCGCTCGCCTATATGCTGCAAACGCTCGGCCTCGCGTGGGACACCTCGCCCGGTAAGTCGGCTTTCTTAACGGCGGCGTACTGTGTGCTCGTGCCCTTTCTTGCATGGCTGGCGCTGCGCCGCCGCCCCTCCGGCTGGCAGTTTGTCGCCGCGGGCATGTGCCTGACCGGCATCGGCCTGCTGTCTCTGAACGAAGCGTTCGGCATTTCCCCCGGCGATTTTGTCACGCTGCTCGGCAGCATTATTTTCGCGCTCAACATCCTTGCGATCTCGCACGCGGGCGAAATGGGCTGCGATCCCATTGCGCTGACCATCGGCCAGCTCGCGGTCGCCGCCGCTGTTTCCTGGGGCATGACCCTGGCGCTCGGCGCGTTTCCGGCGGTCTCTCCCCCGGCCAAGTCGTGGGCCTGTCTGGTTTTTCTCGGGCTGGTCGCCTCCGCGCTCTGCATGGCGATGCAGGCGTACGGACAAAAGCATGTCGAACCGTCGCAGGCGTCGCTGCTGCTGTCGCTCGAATCGGTATTCGGCGTTGTGTTTTCGGTGATTTTTTATGGCGAAGTGCTCTCCGCGCGCCTGCTGGCGGGCTTCGCGCTGATTTTCTGCGCGGTCGTCGTCAGCGAGACGCGGCTCGACTTTCTCTTCCGGCGCGCCTCCAAGATCCCGCCCGAGCAATACGGACAATTTAAGGAATAGCGCGCGCCCCTTCGGCATAGCATTTGACCGAGGGGGCGTTAATTTATGTTTATTACCATCACCCGCGATACGCTGTACCGCGTCGCGGCGGCCGCCGGCGTCTGCGTCATGCTGGCCGCGTTGTTCTTCTTTCTGCCGCACACCGGGGACGAGGCCGCCGAGGCGAGCGCCGACGCCGAAAGCGCCGTTCCGGCCTCGGTGAGCGACTGGGGCCTGTCGTTCCAGACCGAGGGCCAGCCGCCGGTCGGCAACGTGTCCGCCGACGCGCTCAAGCAGTGGAACGCCTATTATGTGGGCGACACCGGCGAAAAGGTGATCTACCTGACCTTTGACGCGGGCTTTGAAAACGGCAATACCCCGGCGATTCTGGACGCGCTGAAAAAGCATAACGCGCCCGCCTGCTTCTTTTTGGTCGGCAATTATATCGACACCGCGCCGGATTTGGTCAAGCGCATGGTCGACGAGGGGCATATCGTGGGCAACCACACGATGCACCATCCGGATATGTCCAAAATCGCGGATCAGGCGGCGTTCGAAGCCGAGCTGAACGGCCTTGCCGAAAAATTCACCGCGCTGACCGGTCAGGAAATGCAGAAATTCTACCGCCCGCCGCAGGGCAAATTTTCCGAGGAAAATCTCAAGCAGGCGCAGGCGCTGGGGTATACCACGGTGTTTTGGAGCCTTGCCTATGTGGACTGGTACACCGACAACCAGCCGACCGACGAGCAGGCCTACGCCAAGCTGCTGCCGCGCATCCACGACGGCGCGATCGTGCTGCTGCACTCGACGAGCGAGACCAACGCGCGCATCCTCGACGAGCTTTTGACCAACTGGGAGGGCGAGGGCTACCGCTTCGCAAGCTTGGCGGAGCTGCCGAAATAGGGTTCAGCGCGGCATGGCGGCGTGAACGGCTTTTTCCAGCGCGTCGTCCAGCAGCGAGCGGATTACGCGCGGATCTATTGTTTGTTCTGCGCCCTCGATGCATCGGATTACATCGCGAATGTTGTGGTATAGGCAGTAATAGGCATTCTGATAGCGCCGCTCACACGGGTCTTGGCGCTTCGGCTCGGGAGCCGGTTCACCGGTGCTCTTCTCTTTCGGTGAATCCAGCACGGAGAACTCGACGTCTTCCAACGAAAAGGATTCTAAAATTTCGACCGACATCACCATCACCTCAATCTTATTTTATACTACTTAATCCGATTCTTCAATACTCCATATGATTTAGTGGTATATTAAGCACACGAAAAGAGGTGAGCGCGGTTGAAGCCCTTGAAAGAGAAAATCTCCATTACGCTCGACGGCGATGTTTTGCAGCGCATCCGCGAGCTTGCCGAGGAGGACGGACGGCCGCTCTCCCAATATATCAATCTGGTTTTGCGGAATTTTCTGAAAAACAAATAAGATACGTAAACGCACCGTATTTTTTGCGGTGCGTTTGTTTTTTGCGGGCAGACCGTACTTGTCCGCTTACACGCGGCGTGTTATACTGGTAACAGAGAAGAAAGGATGGTTCATCATGGAAAAATCCAAGGTCTATTTTGCCGATTTTCGCGCGACGCTGACCGAAAACCTGCAGCAAAAGCTTACCCGCATGCTCAAAGCCGCCGGCATGGGCGAAATTGACTTCGACAAGAAATTCGCCGCCGTCAAAATCCACTTCGGCGAGCCGGGCAACCTCGCCTTCCTGCGCCCGAACTGGGCGAAAACCGTCGTCGATTTCATCAAGGAGCGCGGCGGCAAGCCCTTTTTGACCGACTGCAACACGCTGTACGTCGGCGGGCGCAAAAACGCGCTCGATCATCTGGATTCCGCCTATTTGAACGGCTTTTCCCCCTTCTCCACCGGCTGCCACTGCATCATCGCGGACGGCTTGAAGGGCACAGACGAAGCGCTCGTCCCCGTCGCGGGCGGCGAGTACGTGAAGGAAGCCAAAATCGGCCGCGCGGTCATGGACGCGGACGTTTTCATTTCGCTGACGCACTTCAAGGGGCATGAGTGCACCGGCTTTGGCGGCGCGCTCAAGAACATCGGCATGGGCTGCGGCTCGCGCGCGGGCAAGATGGAGCAGCACTCGGCGGGCAAGCCCTCGGTCGACGGGGACGCCTGCGTCGGCTGCGGCATGTGCCAGCGCACCTGCGCGCACGCGGCTATCGCGATCGAAAACCGCAAAGCGTCCATCGACCATGCGAAATGCGTCGGCTGCGGCCGCTGCATCGGCGTTTGCCCGCAGGACGCGGTCTGCCCCGCGTCGGACGAGTCCAATGACATCTTGAACCGCAAAATCGCCGAGTACACCAAGGCGGTCGTCGACGGACGGCCGTGCTTCCACATCTCGCTCGTGCTCGACGTGTCGCCCAACTGCGACTGCCACGCTGAAAACGACGTGCCGATCGTGCCCAACGTGGGCATGTTCGCCTCGTTCGACCCGATCGCGCTCGATCAGGCCTGCGCCGACGCGGTAAACGCCATGCCGGTCAATCCCGGCTCGTGCATCGGCGGCCACGCGCATGAAGCGCATGACCACGCGCCTCATGACCGCTTCCACCTGTCCCACCCAGACACCAACTGGGAGGTCCAGCTCGAACACGGCGAAAAGCTCGGTCTGGGCACGCGGCAGTACGAGCTGGTGAAGATTTGATCACCATTCTGTGCGGCCGCGTCGCCGCAGGGAAAACCGCGCTCGCCGCGCGTATGGAGCGGACGGGCTCCGTCGCGCTGTCGTGCGACGAGCTGATGCTGACCGTATTCGACGGCTGTCTGGGCGAGCGGCACGACCAAACCGCAATGAAATGCCTGCGCTATCTGTTCTCGGTTGCGGCGCGGCTGGCGCGCAGGGGGCTGGACGTGGTCATCGACTACGGCTTCTGGCTGCGCGCCGAGCGCGACGCGGCGCGCTCGTATTTCGCACGCGAGGGACTGCCCTGCCGCGTTCTGCTGGTGGAAGCGCCCGAGAGCGTGCGCCTTGCGCGCCTTGCCCGCCGGAACGACGGCCTGCGGCAGGCGTCCGGCCGCGTTTATTTGATCGAGGGCGAGCTGCTCGACCGCATGGAGGCCAAATTTGAGCCGCCCGGCGCGGACGAGATATTTGAAATTTTCGACAACACAGAGGAGTTCTCATGAAACACGATTCCACCCGCCGTCTGTGCACGGCGGCGCTGCTGGTCGCGGTCGGACTGATCCTGCCGCAGGCCTTCCATCTGGTCGGCGGGCGGGCCGCGGGCTCGGTCTTTTCGCCCATGCACCTGCCCGTATTGGTATGCGGCCTGCTGCTCGACCCGGCCTACGGCGCGGCGGCCGGGTTTTTAACGCCGCTGCTTTCCGCGCTGCTGCTCGGCATGCCGCCGATGGCGCTGCTGCCCTTCATGCTGTGCGAGCTGACCGCCTACGGCGCGGTCTCGGGCGTGCTGGCGAAAAAGCTGCCGCTGTATCCCTCGCTGATCGGCGCGCAGATCGCGGGACGCGCCGTGTACGCGCTCGCGCTGTTCGCGGGCGGCACGCTGTTCGGGATGGACTGCGCCGCGCCCGCGTCGGTGCTGGCGGGCGTGGTCGCCGGCCTGCCCGGCATCGCTTTGCAGCTTGCGCTCGCGCCCGCGCTCGTCGTACTGCTTCGGCGCGCGGTGCCCGGCTTTTCCAAGCACGCGTAAACATGCGCAAAAAAGCGCCCTGCGTAAAGCAGGGCGCTTTTTTATTATGCAGCGAAAGCGAATCGCCTTACGGCATCATTTCGCGGCCTTCAAACGCCGCGCGGCGCTTGATATCGTCCATCACCGCGTCGAACTGCGGCAGGTCGAGCGACTGCGCGCCGTCGCACAGGGCGCAGCGCGGGTTGTTATGCGCCTCGATGATCAGGCCGTCCGCGCCCGCGGCAATGGCTGCGCGGGACAGCGGCTGCACCATGTCGCGCCGCCCGGCGGCGTGCGAGGGGTCGATAATGATCGGCAGGTGGCTGAACATCTTGACCAGCGGAATGGCCGAAACGTCCAGATTGTTGCGGATCATCGTCTCAAACGTGCGGATGCCGCGCTCGCACAGGATGACGTTGTGGTTGCCGCCCGCAAAGATGTATTCGGCGGCCATCAGAAACTCCTCCATCGTGGCGGACAGGCCGCGCTTTAAGAGAATGGGCTTATTCGACCGCCCCAGCTCCTTGAGCAGCATAAAATTCTGCATGTTGCGCGCGCCAAGCTGAATGATATCGACGTCCGCGAACAGGTCGAGGTGCTTTTCGCTCATGATCTCGGTCACGATCGGCAGGCCGGTCTGGCGCTTGGCCTCCAGAAGCAGCTTCAAGCCCTCGTCCTCCAGCCCTTGGAACGAGTACGGCGAGGTGCGCGGCTTGAACGCGCCGCCGCGCAGAAAGGACGCGCCCGCCTTCTTAACGCTCTCGGCCACCTCGACGATCTGCGCCTCGCTCTCGACCGAGCAGGGGCCGGCCATGACGTTAAAGTAGCCCGCGCCGATCCTGCGCCCGGCGACCTCGATGACCGTGTCCTCGGGGTGGAACTTGCGGTTGACCGCCTTAAACGGCTCGGTCACGCGCTGCACGCGCTCGACCACATCGTAGGCGAGCACATCGCGCTCGTCGATGCGGGTCGTATCGCCCATCAGGCCGAGGATGACGGTATTTTCACCCTCGGAATAGTTGATCTTGAGACCCATATCAGTAAAGTGCCGCATCAGGCGGTCGACACGTTCTTTTTCAGGATTTTGCTTCAGTACGACGATCATATTCGTTTTACTCCTTTATCAGCTAAAATTCGCTTGTCTATCAGTATACCATCTGCGCGGGCAAAAGAAAAGGGGCGATTTCTCACAAAATCGCCCCTTGCTCCCGGTTCTTTTTGCACTCGGTTGTGATGTGCTAACTATTTTTCTCCGCCGCCTTGAGCTCCTTGTACTTGCGCTCGACGCCGTCGCAGAATTCATCCCAGCGGCCGTCGTTTATCAGCTTGGCGGGACAGATCTTGCCCGAAAAATCCTGATGCTTTTTCAGCGCCTTGGGCTTCAGGTCGTATTCGACCAGCAGCCGCGCGCACAAATTCTGCGCGTTGAGCAGCGTCTGCTCATAGTTGCCGTCCTCGTTGACGCACATCTCGATGCCGATGCCGTTCATATTGCCGCCGTTTTTCTCCATGCCGTCGCCCGCGTGGTACGCGGTCTCGTCGTCGGGCAGATGGTGGTAAATTTCGTGATCATCCACCGTGTAGTGCCACGAGACGATATTATCCTCCACGTTGGCGTTTTGCAGGATGAAGGAGCTGTGCGCCTTGGCGTTCGCCCCGGCGGAAAAATTATCCGTCTCGTGAATGACGAGATACTTGATCTCGCGCTTTTCGCCCGGACGGGCGCGGCTGCCCTCTGGGATAAAGTCGGTCATGACCGGAATGTCCCCGATATAGCTGATGCCCGCGTCCGCCTTGAGCGGACGGCTGATCATTTTATGCGTCAGCATGCCCGCCGCAAACGCGACGGCCATCAGCGCAAGCAGCAGCAAGGGGCGGTAATTCGGTTTTTTCCCCTTCTGCCTGCTGTAAAATCCCACTGCTTTCACTCTGTCTGTTCTCCCCATCGTTCAATCGGTTCTTTTATTGTACTACGTTTCGACCGCTTTTTCAAAGGTTCGACTGTAAACTTTTTGTTTCGGCGTAAAAAGCATGGTTTCAGCCGGTAAAACCTGCAATAAAACCTTGCATTCCGGCGTTCCGTGCGGTATAATAAAGCTTACTCGGAGAGGCAAAGCCTTTACCAGCAGAATACTTTGACCGCCCTTCCCCTTCCGGAAGGAGCCAAGGCCATACGGACAGCCGGGTCAAATGCCGAACATGGCAACTTTGTTGCCTTATTGAATTTTATAAGTTGGCTGCTTAAAAGCCGTGTGCCGCGGGGCGCATCACACTTGTGAAACCATCAATAAGAGTAGTAAAAGTAGATTCTTGCTATATAGACTCTTTCCTCTTCCCCAACATAGATACCGCTCGGGTTCCCGCCCGGACGGAAGAGAGATTGCGTTTCCTCAAGCGAAAGATGGCCCGCCCGGCGGGTATCTCCGCCTGAGGATTTTTTAATTTGTGAGGAATGACGGAATGCAGAACAAACTGAAGCTGTACGGGTTCAACAACCTGACCAAGGCGCTGTCCTTCAACATCTACGACGTGTGCTACGCAAAAACCGAGCGCGAGCAGCGCGACTACATCGCCTATATCGACGAGCAGTACAACTCCGAGCGCCTGACCGGTATCATGGAGCGCGTAACCGAGATGATCGGCGCGCACGTGCTGCACATTTCCAAGCAGGATTACGACCCGCAGGGCGCGTCGGTCACGTTCCTGATCGCGGAGGAGCACATGCGTCCGGCCGCGCTGGAGCCGGAGACGATCGTGGCGCATCTGGACAAGAGCCACGTCACTGTGCACACCTATCCGGAATACCATCCGGACACCTGCCTTGCCACCTTCCGCGTCGATATCGACGTGGCAACCTGCGGCGAAATCACGCCCCTGTCCACGCTCGACTACCTGATCGGCTCGTTCGATTCGGATATCATCACAATGGATTACCGCGTGCGCGGCTTCACCCGCGATATCGAGGGCAAAAAGCTGTTCATGGACCACCATATCACCTCCATTCAGGACTTTATCGCCCCCGAAACGCTCGAGCGGTACGACGCGATCGACGTAAACGTCTATCAGGCCAACCTGTTCCACACCAAGATGCTGCTCAAGGAGGTCGATCTGCAGAACTACCTCTTCAACACCGACATCTACGAGCTGCCGCCCAAGACCCGTCTGAAGATCCACTCCGACCTGCGCCGCGAGATGATCGAAATTTTTTCGGGGAAAAACGTGTACTAAAGGCGCTTTCCCGGCTTGGACGGGGCTGCCCTGCTTGGGAACCCCGCCCCCCTGTGCCTTCAAACGGAAAATCCGGAGGATTTACTATGGACCAATCCCGCGCGCCCATTATGGAGGCGCTCGAACACTTTAAATCTATGCGCATCGTGCCGTTTGATGTCCCCGGGCACAAGCGCGGGCGCGGCAGCCCGGAGCTGACGCGCTTTCTCGGCGAGCAGTGCATGACGGTCGACGTCAATTCCATGAAGCCGCTCGACAACCTGTGCCACCCGACTTCGGTCATCCGCGAGGCCGAGGAGCTGGCCGCCGAGGCCTTCGGCGCAAAGCACGCCTTTCTGATGGTCGGCGGCACGACCTCGTCGGTGCAGTCGATGATCCTGTCGGTCGTCGGACGAGGGGACGAGATCATCCTGCCCCGCAACGTGCACCGCTCGGTCATCAACGCCTTGGTGCTCACCGGCGCGATCCCGGTCTACGTCAACCCGCAGATGAACGACCGGCTGGGCATTTCGCTCGGCATGTCGGTCGCGGACGTCGCGGCCGCGATCGAAAAGCACCCGTCCGCCAAGGCCGTGCTGGTCAACAACCCGACCTATTACGGCATCTGCTCGGACATCAAAAGCATCGTCTCCCTTGCGCACGCCGCCGGCATGAAGGTGCTCGCGGACGAGGCGCACGGCACGCATTTCTACTTCGGCGAGGGCCTGCCTGTCTCCGCGATGGCGGCGGGGGCCGACCTCGCCTCGGTCTCGATGCACAAATCGGGCGGCTCCTTAACGCAGTCGAGCTTCCTTTTGTGCGGGCAGAGCATGAACCCCGACCACATCCGCCAGTTCATCAACCTGACGCAGACGACCAGCGGCTCGTATCTGCTGATGGTCAGCCTCGATATTTCGCGCAAAAACCTTGCGCTGCACGGCAAGCACATCTTCCAAAAGGTCGCCGGCTTGACCGAATACGCGCGCGGCGAGATCAACCAGCTCGGCGACTACTACGCCTACGGCCGCGAGCTGGTCAACGGCGACACCGTTTACGATTTCGACGTGACCAAGCTGGCCGTCAACACGCTGGACGTGGGGCTGGCCGGCATCGAGGTGTACGACGTGCTCCGCGATTTTTACGATATCCAGACCGAGTTCGGCGACCTCGGCAACCTGCTGGCCTACGTCTCGGTCGGCGACCGCGAGCGCGATCTGGAGCGCCTTGTGGCCGCGCTTTCTGATATCCGCCGCCGCTACAAGCGCGACAAGGCCACGCTGATGCGGCAGGAGTACATCTCGCCGCAGGTCGTCACCGGCCCGCAGGAGGCGTTCTACGCGGAAAAGCAGGCGCTGCCCCTCGAAGCCACGGCGGGGCGCATCTGCGCCGAATTCGTCATGTGCTACCCGCCCGGCATCCCGATTTTAGCCCCCGGCGAGCGCATCACCGGCGAAATCCTCGACTACATCCGCTATGCCAAGGAAAAGCACTGCCTGCTCACCGGCACCGAGGACCCCGAGGTGAACCATTTGCAGGTCATCAAAGGAGTGGTAAGCCCATGCATTTAACTTTTACCGAAATGCACACCCCGACCGTCGGCCTGCAAATCAAGGTCGACCGCCAGCTTTATACCGAGCAGAGCGAGTTCCAGCGCATCGACGTGTTCGAATGCGAGGAGTTCGGCCGCTTTCTGACGCTCGACGGCTACATGATGCTGACCGAGCGCGACGAGTTCATCTACCATGAAATGATGGTGCACGTGCCGCTCGCCGTTTTGGGCGAGAAAATCAAGAAAGTCCTCGTCATCGGCGGGGGCGACGGCGGCTGCGTGCGCGAGCTGACCCGCTACGGACACATCGAGCACGTCGACCTGGTCGAGATCGACGAGCGTGTCGTCAAGGTTTGTCAGGAGTTCCTGCCCGGCGTGGCGGGCAAGCTGACCGACCCGCGCGTGCACATTTTGTATCAGGACGGGTTAAAATATATCCGCCGGATCGAGGACGAGTACGATCTCATCATCATCGACTCGACCGACCCCTTCGGTCCGGGCGAGGGCCTGTTCACGATGGAGTTCTACGGCAACTGCTACAAGGCGCTGAAAGCGGACGGCGTGCTCGTCAACCAGCACGAAAGCCCGTTTTACAAGGGCGACGCGCTCGCCTGCCAGCGTGCGCACCGCAATATCGTGCATTCGTTCGAGCTCAGCCGCCTGTTTCAGGCGCACATCCCGACCTATCCGTCCGGCCACTGGCTGTTCGGGTTCTCCTCGCGCGGCGTGCATCCCGTGCGCGACCTCGACGCGGCGTGGTGGAACGGCCTCGGACTGGAAACGAGGTATTACAACACCAACCTGCACAAGGGCGCGTTCTATCTGCCCAATTATGTGCAGAAATTACTCGAGCAAGTCGAAGAGGTATAGGAGGCTTCAAAAGCCCCCTATATACGAAAATCGGTTCCGAAGAAACCGATTTTCGATACCCGAATGACGCGCCCCAGGGTCGCTGGGTCGGGGTATCGAAAAGCCCGGCAGAGCTGGGCTTTTCGATGGAAACGGCGGAGCCGTTTCCGAATTATATCGCGCTGCCGCGCGCGCCTGCGGGCGGAGAGAAACGCGCGAAAATGCTTTAATGAATTTTGATCATACAATGGAAGGAACGATATCTTATGGGAAAAGCCCTGATTATCGGCTGCGGCGGCGTGGCCTCGGTCGTCATTCACAAATGCTGCCAGAACAGCGACGTGTTTGAGGAAATTATGATCGCCTCGCGCACGCTCAGCAAGTGCGACGCGATCAAGGAAAAGCTCGACGGCACCACGCCGACCAAAATCCGCACCGTCAAGGTGGACGCGGACAACGTCGACGAGCTGTGCGCGCTCATCGACGAGTACAAGCCCGATATCGTAATGAACATCGCCCTGCCCTATCAGGATCTGACGATCATGGACGCGTGCCTGAGGTGCGGCGTCAACTACATGGACACCGCGAATTTCGAGCCGGAGGACACCGACGATCCCCAGTGGCGCGCGATTTACGAAAAGCGCTGCAAGGAGGAGGGCTTCACCGCCTATTTCGATTACTCGTGGCAGTGGGCCTATAAGGAGAAATTTGAAAAAGCGGGGCTGACCGCGCTTTTGGGCTCGGGCTTTGACCCGGGCGTGACGCAGGCCTACTGCGCGTACGCGCAGAAGCACCTGTTCGACCGGATCGACACCATCGACATCCTCGACTGCAACGGCGGCGACCACGGCTACCCCTTCGCCACCAACTTCAACCCCGAGATCAATCTGCGCGAGGTTTCCGCGCCCGGCTCCTACTGGGAGGACGGCCACTGGGTCGAGATCCCGCCGATGAGCGTCAAGCGCGAGTACAATTTCGCGGAGGTCGGCCAAAAGGACATGTACCTGCTGCACCATGAGGAGATCGAGTCGCTCGCTAAGACCATCCCGAACGTCCGGCGCATCCGCTTCTTCATGACCTTCGGACAGAGCTATCTCACCCATATGAAGTGCTTTGAGAATATCGGCCTGCTTTCCACCACGCCGATCAACTATGAGGGCAAGGAGATCGTGCCCATCCAGTTCCTCAAGGCCCTGCTGCCCGACCCGGCCTCGCTCGGCCCGCGCACCAAGGGCAAAACCAACATCGGCTGCATCTTCACCGGCGAAAAGGACGGCAAGCCCAAAACCGCTTATATTTACAACGTGTGCGACCATGAGGCCTGCTTCCGCGAGGTCGGCTCGCAGGCGATCTCCTATACCACGGGCGTGCCCGCCATGATCGGCGCGGCCATGCTGATGACCGGCAAATGGAAAAAGCCCGGCGTGTATACGGTCGAGGAATTCGATCCCGATCCGTACATGGACGCGCTGAACAAGTGGGGCCTGCCGTGGCAGATCGACGAGCATCCGGTGCTGGTGGACTGACATGAAATTTACCGAACTGCCCACGCCCTGCTATATCGTCGACGAAAACCGGCTGGTGCAGAACCTCGCCGTGCTGCGCGACGTGGCCGACCGCACGGGCGCGAAGATCCTGCTGGCGCAGAAGGCGTTTTCCATGTTCTCGGTCTATCCGCTGCTGCGCGAATATCTGGCCGGCTCCACCGCTTCCGGCCTGTTCGAGGCGCGCCTCGGCAGCGAGTGCTTCGGCGGCGAAACGCACGTTTACTCGCCCGCCTATCCGGAGAGCGAATTCGGCGGGATTTTGCAGTACGCCGACCACATCATCTTCAACTCCTTCAACCAGTGGAAAACGTACGGCAGCCGCGCCCGCGCTGCGGGCAAAAGCTGCGGCCTGCGCCTAAACCCCGAGTGCTCGACGCAGCCCAAGGAGCACGCGATGTACGACCCCTGCGGCCCGACCTCGCGCCTTGGCGTCACGATCGACAATTTCCAGCCCGAGCTGCTCGACGGCATCGAGGGTTTCCACTTCCACACGCTGTGCGAGCAGAACGCGGACGACCTCGTGCGCACGGTCGCGGCGTTTGAAAACCGCTTCGGCAAGTATATGAAGGGCATGAAGTGGCTCAATCTGGGCGGCGGCCACCACATCACGCGGGACGATTACGACGTGGAAACGCTGGTCAAGTGCGTCTGCTATCTGCGCGACAAATACGATGTGCAGATTTACCTCGAGCCGGGCGAGGCCGTCGTGCTGAACGCGGGCTATCTGGTGTCGAGCGTGCTCGAGGTGATGAAAAACCACGCGCACATCGTCCTGCTGGACACCTCGGCCGCCTGCCACATGCCCGACGTGCTTGAAATGCCCTACCGCCCGCCGGTCGCACGGTCGGCCGAGCCGCACAAGAAAGCGTTCACGTATCAGCTCACCGGGCGCTCGTGCCTTGCGGGCGACGTGATCGGCGAGTATTCGTTCGACAACATGCTCCGTCCGGGCGATCAGGTCATGTTCGAGGACATGGCGCTGTACACCATGGTCAAAACCAACACTTTCAACGGCGTGCCGCTGCCGCTCATCGCCCTGCGCCGGGCGGACGGCACGGACGAGGTGGTGCGGATGTTTGATTACGAGGATTTTAAAAACCGGCTGTCTTGATATCTGCCGCATGCGGGCGGCGGGAGCGCAGCGCTGTCCACCGCTCTCAACCGGCGAAGCCCCGCAAAAAAGACCAGCCTTACGGCTGGTCTTTTTTATATCTTTACGCTTTCGGAAAACGGATCGCGATCTCCGTCCCCTCTCCGAGCGCGCTTTTCAGCTCGACCGCCGCGCCGTGCAGCGCCGCGCCGTGCTTGACGATCGACAGGCCAAGGCCGGTGCCGCCCGTCATTTTGGAATGGCTTTTGTCCACGCGGTAAAACCGCTCGAACACCCGCTGCTGGTCGGCGGGCGCGATGCCGATGCCGGTGTCGGACACGCGCACAAACGGCGCGCCCTCCTCGCTTCCGGCCGTGACGGTCACCCGGCCGCCCGGCTTGTTGTAGGCGATGGCGTTATCCGCCAGATTGAATACCATCTGCTCGAGCGTCTGCCGCTGGCCCGATACCGTGACGGGCGCGCCCTCGACCGCCAGCGTGACGCGGTTTTCCGCCGCCTTGTGCTGCAAGCGGTCGCGCACGCTGCCGCAGAGCGACAGCAGCTCGACCGGCTCGTTTTGCGCCCCCGCGCCGCCCTCGTCGAGCCGCGACAAGCGCAGGATATCCTCGATCAGCGTCAGCAGGCGGACGGCCTCCGAGCGGATCTTGCCCGAAAAGCGTCCGATGTCCTCGGCGCGCACAATGCCGTTTTCCATGATCTCGGCGTAGCCCATGATGCTGGTCAGCGGCGTTTTCAGCTCGTGCGACACATTGGCCGTGAACTCCTGCCGCTGGCGCTCGGCCTGCTCGCGCTCGGTGATATCGACAAAAAACAGCACCGCCGCGTGCCCTTGACCCTCGTCCGCAACCGAGCTGGCGGTCAGCGAATAGACGCGGCCGCGCTTCTCCATCCGGCCGCGCGCGCCCTCGCCGCCGAGCGCCCGCTCGACCACCGTCACATACGCCGGATCGCGGCACAGCGTCAAATAGCCGCCCGTGACGCTGTCCTCGGGGAAAAGCGCCCGCACGGCGCGGTTGGCAAATAAAATTTCGCCCTGCGCGGAAAAGAGCACCAGTCCTTCGTCCATGCGGGCGGTGATATCGTCAAATTCGGCCTGCCGCCGCTTTAACTCGGCCATCTGCGCGTCAATTCTGCGGTTTTGCTTGGCCATGCGCTGCAGAAGCGGCGACAATTCGTCGTATGCGTCGTTTTTGAGCGGGTCATGCAGATCGAGCGCGACGATCGGCCGCAAAAACACGTTGGTCAGCCAGCTTGCCAGCAGCGCCGCCACCAGCAGCGCCAGCAGCACGATCAGCACGATCCACGGCGATACCGCCGACAGCGCGCCGAACGCGCTGTCCGCCGTTGACGCGACGCGCAGCACCGTGCCGTCCTCCAGCCGCTTCGCGTAATAGTACGTCTGCTTGTCGAGCGTGTCCGACAGGCGGCTGGACTCCCCCACGCCCGTTTCGAGCGCGCCGATGATTTCGGGCCGTTCCCGATGGTTCTCCATCGTACTTTCGTCCGACTGGTTGTCGTACAGCACCGCGCCGCTTTGCGCGACCAGCGTGATGCGGTCGGCATAGCTGCGGCCAATCCCGGCCAGCGCGTCCGGCTCCCCGTCGGCCAGCGCGGCGATATAGCCGCACTCGCTGGCCAAACGGCCGCGCACGTCTTGCGACAGCCCGGAGTACACGGCGGCCAGCAGCAGGGACGCGGTCAGCAGCAGGGTGACGAGCGCGGTCAGGAAAATGCTGCCGAAAACGCGTTTTCTCATTCCTTGTCCCCCATGCGGTAGCCGACGCCGCGCACGGTCTCGATCAGGCCGCCCGCCGGCCCCAGCTTCTGCCGCAGCGTGCGGATGTGCACGTCGACCGTGCGCGTCTCGCTCTCATTGCCGTAGCCCCAGATATTTTCCAGCAGCACGTCGCGCGTGAGCACCGCGCCCCGGTTTTTGAGCAACAGGCACAAAAGCTGATATTCCTTCAGCGTAAGCTGCACCTCGTCCTCACCCACATAGACGCTGTGCGCGCGCTCGTCGACGCAGATCTTGCCCGCGACGAGCGGACGGCCGTCCTCTCCGGCAGGCTCGCCCTGCGTGCGGCGCAGCACCGCGCGGATGCGCGCGACCAGCTCCATCATGCCGAAGGGCTTGGCGATATAGTCGTCCGCACCGCTGTCCAGCCCGATCACCTTATCGTACTCGGTATTCTTCGCGGTCAGCAGGATGACGGGCAGGTCGGCCGTCTCGCGCGCCGCGCGCAGGCGGCGCAAGATCGCGACGCCGTCCTCGCCGGGCAGCATGATATCCAGCAGGATCAGCTGCGGCCTTGCCTCGCGCAGCGCGGCAAACAGGGCTTTCCCATCGGCAAAGCCCCGCGCTTCCAGCCCGGTATTCTGTAAGGTGTAGACGACAAGCTCGCGGATGCCCGCATCGTCCTCCACGCAGTAAATCAACTCTCGCTCCACTCCTTCGCATCGCCCGCGCCTCCGGCGCGGCAAAGCCCGCCCGGCCGGACGCGCGAACGTCCTTTGGCTTTATTTGTGCGTGCCCGTGATCGAAAATTCAACCCATTCGGCAATATTGGTCGCATGGTCGCCGATACGCTCCAGATACTTGGCGATCATCAGCACATCGAGCACGCGCTCGCCGTCCGTGGGCTTATCGCGGATCTCCTCGATCAGATCCTGCTTGCACCGGGAGAACAGCTCGTCGACTGTGTCGTCGTACTCGATCACGCTCCACGCGAGCGTCAGGTCGCGGCGCACAAAGGCGTCCAGACTGTCGGTAACCATTTGGATGGTCGCCTGCGCCATCTGCTCGATGTGGGTATTGTGCCCGCACGCGCCAGACAGATAGGTGACGATCTCCGCGATATCGCTCGCCTGATCGCCGATGCGCTCGATATCGGTGATCATTTTGAGCACCGACGAAATCAGGCGCAGGTCGGAGGCGACCGGCTGCTGCTGCAGCAGCAGCTTGAGGCACATCGACTCGATCTCGCGCTCCTTGCGGTCGATCTCCTGATCAATCTGGATAGCCGACGCGGCGAGCTTGGCGTCCCCGCCGAGCAGCGCCTTAACCGAGCTGGCGATCGCGTTTTCGCACAGCGCGCCCATGGCGATCAGCTCGTTGTTCAGCTCCGTCAGCTGCGTGTCAAACCGGTTTCTCATCAGCCGAACCTCCCCGTAATGTAATCCTCGGTGCGTTTATCCTTGGGCATGGAGAACAGCTCCTCCGTATCGCCGACCTCGATCATATCGCCGAGCAGGAAAAACGCGGTGGTATCGGACACGCGGGTGGCCTGCTGCATGTTGTGCGTCACCATGACAATAGTATAATCTTTTTTCAGTTCCAGCACAAGGTCTTCGATCTTGGCGGTCGAAATCGGGTCGAGCGCCGAGGTCGGCTCGTCCATCAGCAGCACCTCGGGGTCGGCCGCAAGCGCGCGGGCAATGCAGATGCGCTGCTGCTGGCCGCCCGACATGGACAGCGCGGATTTTTTCAGGCAGTCCTTGGTTTCGTCCCAGATCGCGGCGTGCCGCAGCGAGGTCTCGACGATCTCGTCGAGCTTGACCCGGCTTTTGATGCCGTGCGTGCGCGGACCGTAGGCGATATTGTCGTAAATCGACATCGGGAACGGATTGGGCTTCTGGAACACCATGCCCACGCGCTTGCGCAGCAGGTTGACGTCGCAGTTTTTATAAATATCCTCGCCGTCCAGCTCGATGTCCCCCGTGATGCGGCAGCCCTCGACCAGATCGTTCATGCGGTTGAGCGAACGCAGAAGCGTACTTTTGCCGCAGCCCGACGGCCCGATGAAGGCGGTAATCTCTCCCGCCTTGATGTCGAGGTCGATATCGTGCAGGGCATGGAAATCCCCGTAAAAGAGATTCATGTTCCGAATTTGAATTTTCTCTTGGTTCATGGTTGCCTCCGTTACTTTTTCGTAAGCTTACGCGCGATAAACGCGCTCAGCGCATTCATCAGCAGTACGACGGCGAGCAGCACGACCGCGGTCGCGTACGCCTCGTTCATATGCAGTCCCTCGCCCGAAAGCACATACATGTGGATGGCGAGCGTGCGGCCGGATTGCAGCAGGCTCGGCACCCGCGCCATCGTGCCCGCGGTAAAGATCAGCGCGGCGGTCTCGCCGACGATGCGGCCGATGCCCAGAATAACGCCCGACAGGATGCCCGGCATGGCGGAGGGCAGCACAATGCGGAAAACCGTGCGCAGCCGGCCAGCGCCAAGGCCGAACGAACCTTCGCGGAACGTATCCGGCACCGCCATGAGCGCCTCCTCCGCCGTGCGCATGACAAGCGGCAGGATCATGATGGCCAGCGTCATCGCGCCCGCGAGCAGCGAATAGCCCCAGTGCAGGTAGGTGACGAAAAACAGCATGCCGAACAGGCCGTATACGATCGACGGGATGCCGGACAGCGTCTCGGTGGTAATGCGGATAAGGTTTACCAGCTTATTGCCGCGCCTCGCGTATTCGTTTAAGTAAACGGCGGTGAACAGGCCGAACGGCACGGCGATCAGCAGCGCCAGCGCGGTCATTTCGACCGTTGTGATCATGGCGGGAACCATGGATACATTGTCCGAGGTATAGGTCCACGCAAAAAGCGAGGGCTTCAAATTGGGAATACCCTTCAACAGGATGTAGCAGATCAGGAACAGCAGCGCCGCGAAGGTGAGCGCGGCCGCGGCATATACCAGCCCCTTCTGCACCTTGGCCCTGCCCCGCCCATACATGGGGCGCGGCGCGGCCATTCTTTCCTCGCCCTTTTTGGATACTTCGCCCAGAGCGGCTCCGTTCATGTGTCTTTCCTCCTTTTGAGTGCGGAAAAGGCCAGATTGATCAGCAGGATGAATACAAACAGCACAACGCCCGTTGCAATCAGCGCCTCGCGGTGCAGGCCGGAGGCATAGCCCATTTCGATGACAATATTCGCGGTCATCGTGCGGATGCCCTCAAGCATGTTGCCCGTAAGGCGCGGCTGGTTGCCCGCGACCATGATAACGGCCATCGTTTCACCGATCGCGCGGCCGATGCCGAGCACGACGGCGGCCAGCACGCCCGATCGCGCGGCCGGCAGCATAACGGAGAAGATCGCGCGCTCATGCGTTGCGCCCATGGCGACCGCGCCCTCGTAATAGGCGGCCGGCACGGCGCGCAGCGCGGCCTCGGACACGCCGATGATGGTCGGCAGGATCATAATGCCGAGCAGAATGGAGGCCGCCAGTATGCTCGAACCGGAAACATCCGCCCCAAAGAACGCCGCGGCCTGCCGGATGGCGGGCACGATCACGATCACGCCGAAAAAGCCGTACACGATGGACGGAATGCCGGCCAGCAGCTCGGTGCAGGGCTTGAGAAAGCCGTACAGCCTTTTCGGGCAGTAAAACGCCATGAACACCGCGGTCAGCAGACCGATCGGCACGCCGACCACGATTGCGCCCGCTGTGATGTAAATACTGCCGAGGATCATCGGCAGGATGCCGTAGATATCATTGCCCGGCTTCCATTTGGTGCCTGTCAGAAAATCGAACACGCCGATCTCCTTCATCGCAGGCAGGCCGTTTGCAAACAGGAACACGCAGATCAGGGCAACGGCTAGGATCGAGGCGAGCGCGCAGACAAAAAACACGCCGTGCATCGCCTTTTCCCGGAAATCTTTCATATTTTTCACCCGTAACAATCATTGCGCAAAGCGCTTATCGAAAAGAAAATCCCTGTGAGACAGGGATTTTCTGAGGCGGTCGATTACAGCCGCGGCTCCGGCTCGGTTTTTTAGAGCGCGTCCCACTCGGTCACGTCGCCGACGTAGATGGCCTTGATCTGATCCATCGTCAGGTCCTCGACGGAGTTGACAGGGTTTACGACAACCGCGATGCCGTCCAGCGCGATGGCCGTGGCGGTAAGCTCGGCGGCTTCCTCGTCCTTGAGCTCGCGGGAGGCCATGCCGATGGCGAAGGTGCCGTCCATCGCGCCGGTCATGCCGGAGGTGGAGTCGGAGGTCTGCAGGTCGATCTGCGCATTCGGGTTGACCGCCTTATACGCCTCGATCAGCTTTTCCATGACCGGCGAAACAGAGGAGGAGCCGCCCACGGCGATCTGGCCGGAGGAGCCGTCCGAAGTGAAGGCCTCGGCCGCATCGTCCACCGCGATGTACTTATTGTCCACGATAACGGCCTGTCCTTCCTTGGACATGATGAAGGCGATGAAATCCGCGGCAAGGCCGGTCGGTACGCCCTTGGTGGCGATGTTGAACGGACGGGACAGGGTGTAGCTGCCGTTCTTTACGTTGTCGGTCGTAGCTTCCACGCCCGCCACCTTAACGGCCTTGACGGTATCGTTCAGCGCGCCGAGCGATACATAGCCGATGGCCTTCTCGTTGGAGGCGACGCTCGTGAGCACGGTGTCGGTCTTATTGGCGATTTCGGCGTCCACGGTGGTGTTGTCCACCTTTTCGCCCGCGTCGTTCTTTTCCTCAACGCCGGTCAGCTCGATGAACGCGCCGCGCGTGCCCGAGCCGTCCTCGCGGGAGATAACGGTGATCGCGCCGCTCATCGCGGCCGGGGCGCCGTCCGCATTGCCGGCGTCGTTGGCGGCGGGTTCCTGCGTCTGGTCCTGCCCGTACGTGTTGCCGCAGCCCGCCAGCGCGCCGCACAGCATCAGGCCGGCGAGCATCATAGATACAGTTCTCTTCATATTGAATGATTCTCCTTTTTATTTCGTGCTTGTTTTTTTGTTACAAGATTATCTTACGGAGTAAATGTAAAATCCAAAAGTACAGGTTTGTAAAATCCATGTTAAGCGAGAATCCTTGTGTAAAATGCGCAAAAAAGAACGGTGAAACCGCAGTTTCACCGTTCTTTTCGCTATTTCCGCTCCGCCGCGCCGCAGACCAAAAAGCCTCGCGCCGCAGCGCGCATCAAAAAGAAAACACCCGCAAAGCTGGTATTTTCATAAAATTCGAGGACATGCGCCTCGAATTTTATACAAACCGCCTTCAAGTGGGCCCGCAGGGCGCGCGCAGAAGCCGGAATATTCGATTGCGGCCGTGGCCGCAATCGAAGTTCTTATGTCTGCCGCTTCTTGCGGAAATACCCGAGATACAGCACCGCCGCGCCCATGCTCCAGAAATAGGCCATCATATACGGCACCTCGAAAATATTCTCGAAGTAGCAGTGCGTCAGCACGCCCATCATGCCCGCAAACATCGACACGGCGAGCACGCGCGTGCGGTCGGTTTCGGTGAATCCCGTGCGCCCGATGGAGCGCAGGCACCAGAGGATCAGCCCAATCAGCAGGATGATGAAGAAAATCAGCCCGAGATACCCCATCTCAACCAGCGTCTTGAGATAGTAGTTGTCCATATAAAAATACTGGAAGGTATCCGATTCCTCAATGATCTTGTTCTGCATGGCGACCGCGCCGCCGAACCGTCCCAGACCGAAGCCCAGCCACGGATGCGACTCCTGCAATAGGTTCAGCCCGGTCTCCCACCGCACCATGCGGCCCGCGCGCTGGCTGGCCTCGACATAGTCCGAGGTGAACAGATAGGTGATACGGTTTGCAATCGAGGGAATGGCCAGCAGCGCGCCCGCGCCCGCCACGCCCATCAGCGCGAGCAGGCGGCGGTCAAGGAAGATTGCGAACACGACGACCGCCACCGCGAGGCCGCCCCACGCGCCCTTGGAAAAGGTGAAAATGCAGGACAGGCACAGCATACCGGTCGCGCCGATGGCGAGCACCTTGACCCACATCTTTTTGCAGTAGTACGCCAGACCCGCCGCCATGGGCGCGAACAGCACAAGCAGGCTGCCCATGATATTCGGGCTGCCCGTGATGGAGTAAACGCGCGTGCGCACGCCCGCCTCGGTCTGCGAGACCCACGCCGCCGGGATTGGGGCGGCCACAATAAACTGGTAAATGCCGTGCAGGCCGATGACAACGGCCATCGCGAGCAGCGCGCCGTAGAAAATGCCGAAATCCCGGTCGTCCTCGATCAGGCGCGTGACAAGGAAGAACCAGAACAGGTACTCCACCACCGCGCGGTAGCCGTCCACCGCGACGCCCATATTGGGCGACACGGCGCACATCAGGAAAAAGCCCACGCCGATGAACAGCAGCAGATAGGCGTCGACCGGCGTGGTGCGCATCTGCATGGGCGCACGGCGCATGGCCGTGTGCCACAGGATGTAGGCGAAGGCCGCCAGCATCAGGCATTCGTCCCAAATCGAGGCGATAACCGGCGGCAGAAAGCCCTTATTCGCCGCCGCGCGGATGAAGTAATCGAGCGGCAGATAGAGCGCCAGCGCCGTCAGCAGCAAGCCGCGCATGCCGAAAAAGCGGATGACGCGCCCGACCAGCCCGCCGCCGAGGAAATTCGACACCGGCTTCCACACCGCGTTGCACGCGCGGTAGACCGCGCTTTGCCGGGTCACGTCGCCCACGCGCTCGGCAAACCGCCGCAGCGCCGCCATGACGCGCACATACAGGCTGTTTGCCGGGCTGCACAGCGCCGAACCGCAGAAGCGCTCCCACAGGCGGCGGAACCGCGAATCGGGATACGCCTCTCGGATCCGCCGGAAAAAGCCCGCGATCGCGCCCTGCTGGTACCACGCGCGCAGCCGTCCGAGCGCCCGCGCGAACAGGCTGTTTTGAATGATCGCTTTCATAGGCTCATTCGTCCGCGATATCGACCGAGTCGATATTGCCGGTCGTCTCGAAATCGTCGGTCTTGAGGATGAACGTGCGGCCCGCGCGCACCTCCTGCGTGCCGATGGACGGCGTGGCCGTGCCCTTGGCGACCTTGGTCTTGACCGTGAACACAAGGTCCTTCTTGGTGCCGTCAAGCGCGTCGACGATCCTGCCGTCCGCGGTTGTCACCTGCTGCACATAATCCTCAACCTGCATATCGGTGATTTCCGCTTCGGTGAACGAGTTGCCGCTTACCAGCTTCTTGCCGATTTGGCTGTTGCGCGCCATCTCCTTTTGCAGGAAGGGGGTCGCGCCGCGCACGCGGATAATGGCGGTCATCTCGACCTGCGGGCTGATGCTCTCCGCGATTTTGGGGGCGAACAGCTTGTATCCAACGCCTGCCACAACGGCAATCGCGGCGAGCAGCACAAGCAGGTCGACAATATTGATCACGCCGAACAGCTTGCCCTTTTCGTTAATAATCTTCATATGCTTCCTCCGTCGGTGTCTGTTTTTCGACTTTACCGCATCATTGTACCATAACGGCGGTACGCATCCAGCCCTAACGCCGCAGCAGCTGTCGTTATGGTATAATTTGTTGAAATGATTGGTATCATGCCGTCTGCGGCTATTATACCATAACGGCGGAAGCGCCGCAAGCGCGTTATCCGATCAGCGCGTTCCACCATTCCGCGAGCTTCCAGCGGAATACGACGGCATCCGTCTCCGTTTCCCCGTCCCGCTCATTCTGCTCCGCGGCTTCGCTGCACGTGATGGAAAACGCCGTGCACCACCATGCGCCGCGCGGCGCCTGCGGCCAAAACGCGCCCGACAGCAGCAGGCACGCCGCGGCGATCACCGCGGCAGCCGATTCCCTTTTTTGTCTTTTCATGTAAAAAAACCGCCTTCCGTCATCTGGTGTTCCCAGTATGTCCGGCGGACGGCGGTTTGATACGTGGTCTGCAAAGCGTTTTGCGCGGCGGTTCAGCCGGCGCTTGTCAAAAAGGTGTCTGCGAAGCGGCGGCTGAGCATTTTCGCGGCGGTTTTGGCGCGGCCCTCGTCGGCAAACAGACCGTAAACAGTCGGCCCCGACCCGCTCATCAGCGCCCCGTCCGCGCCGTTTTCCAGCAGGAAGCGCTTGATTTCGTCGATCTGGCGGCGTTTCCGGGCGGTCACGCCCTCCATCACGTTGGCGAGGCGCTTGGTCACGCCCGCAAGGTCGCCTTTTTCCAGCGCCTTGATCAGCCCGTCCGTATCTGGGCGCTTTTTGATGTCGAGTGCGTCGATCTCGCGGTACACCTCCTTGGTGGACACCGCAAACGGCGGCTTGCACAGCACGACAAAGCAATGCGGCAGGGCGGGCAGGGGCGACAGCTCCTCCCCGATCCCCTCGGCCAGCATGGTGCCGCCGCGCAGGCAGAAGGGCACATCCGCGCCCAGCTTCAGTCCCATTGCGCACAGCTCGTCGTCGGTCAGTCCGGCGGCGTGCAGGGCGGACAGCGCGCGCAGCACGGCCGCCGCGTCGGACGATCCGCCGGCCAGCCCCGCCGCGACCGGAATGCGCTTTTCGATGTGGATTTCGCACGTTTCCAGCAGGATGCCGGTCGTTTCATAGAATAGCTCGGCCGCGCGGTAGGCAAGATTGCGCTCGTCCACCGGCAGATAGGGCAGGTTGCAGGACAGCACGATGCCGCGCGGCTTTTTCTCCCCATGCGTGACCGCGACCTTGACGTCGTCGTGCAGCGCGACCGACTGCATCACCATTTTGACCGTGTGATACCCGTCGTCCCGCTTGCCGGTCACATCGAGCGTCAAATTGATTTTCGCGCGCGCCTCCACCTCGGTTTCCGCGTGCGTGATCTCTTGTTTTTTCCCAAACAGCATTCAGATCTCCACCTGTTCCGCCCGGCGGTTCCGGAACACGGTCACCGAGGAAAAGCCCGCTTTTTTCGCGTTCTCCACACAGTCCCCGACGCCGCGGCCGACCGTATCAAGCGCATGCGAATCGGAACCGATCGAAATGCGCTCGCCGCCCAGACGTTTATACTCATATAATATGTTTTGCGGCGGGCCGACCTTTCTCTGCCAGCCCGCGACGCCCGCCGCGTTCAGCTCGAGCGCGTAGCCACGCTCAACGCAGGCGCGCAGCACCTGCCGCACGCGGT
Source organism: Eubacteriales bacterium (assembly GCA_030524205.1). Lineage (GTDB taxonomy): Bacteria > Bacillota > Clostridia > Oscillospirales > Butyricicoccaceae > Agathobaculum. Next base: position 80,661 of record JAUNGZ010000005.1, on the reverse strand, counting down.
CCATATACTGGTCGAAGGAGGGCACATAATCGCCGTGCCGCATGACGCGCAGCGGATAGTCGATATGCGCGAGCACATCGAAGCCGCCGTACCGCTCCATTTTCAGCAGTTCGTCGAAATAGTCCCGCAGGAACGCGTCGCAGTTGAGGCGCGCAAAGTCATGGAAATAGATATCCAGATCGTTCGGCATCGCGTGCAGCGAGCCGATCACCATGTCCAATTCATGCGAACGGATGAATTCTCCCGCCGCCGGATCCGCGTGCACCTGACCGATCTCGATGCCGACAAGCACCTCGATTTGGTCCGCGAAGGCCTCTTTCGCCGCGCGGATGTCGCGCAGGCAGGCCTCCGCGTCCCGGTTTTCCGAGGGGCCGCGCCGGCGGAAAAAGTCCAGATGGTCGGTGATGCCGATGATATCCAGCCCGGCTTCGGCACAGGCCCGCACCTTCTGCGCGGCTGTCTGCGGCGAAGCCGCGTCGACGGAATACCCGGTGTGCATATGCAGGTCAACGCGCATAAAACCCCTCCTAAACCAAAACGAAGTTAAGCGCCAGCTCGATAAAACAAGCGGCGACCGCCAGCAGCATGCCGCAGTTAACGAACACCGCGCGCATCGACGGGGCGCACGGGCCGTGCTCCCACACCTGCTTTTTGCGGCCGCCAATCAACAGCGCGACGCCCGCGGCGGTCAGCGCCAGCCAGCTCAGGCCGTAGAGCAGCAGCGGGCCGTCGCCCGCCGGCAACACGGTGGGCAGGCCCGAGCCGTATACATTGAACAGCATGTGCAGCACGATGGGCGCGGCCAGCCCTCCGGTACGGAAATACGCGTAAGCGAGCAGCAGGCCAAGGGCGAACGCATAAAAAAACTGCCCCAGATTGGCGTGGAACAGGCCGAACAGCAGCGCGGAAACCAGCGCGGCGGGCTTCTGCCCGTACCGCGCGAGCCGCCCGGCCAGCAGGCCGCGGAACAGCAGTTCCTCGCACACCGGGCCGAGCAGGCAGGCGCCCAGCAGGATGACCGCCGGAGAATACAGGTCAAACGCCTCGCTCAGCAGATCGACCGGTTCGCGCCCCGCCAGCCGGTACGCCAGATTATTGACCGCCGTGCCCGCGAGCGACCCCAGCCACATGAGCGCCGCGCCGATGACGAACCAGCGCGCCATCCGCCGCGCGCCAGCCGGGCGGCGCGCTGGGGGCGTGCGCGGCACCCTCCGGCACAGCGCGTACGCCGCCGGCAGGGAAACCGCGTAATGCCCGGCCAGTATTAGCAGATAAAACACGCTGTCCGGCAGTCGGACCGGCAGCATGCCGTCGAGCAGCAGCAGCGCAAACTGCCACACCAGCGCCCAGACGATCACAAGCAGCAGCGCCAGCCCCAGCCGGGAGCAATAGCCGCGCTCCCGCTTTGCCTCGATTTCTTCCATCATTTTTCTCCCAAACGGCGAAAAAACAGGGCGAGACACAACGCCCCGCCCCGTTATATCCGTTACTTTGCTTCGTTTACCAGACGCTCGGTGTCCTTGGCGATCATCAGCTCCTCGTTGGTGGGGATGACCAGCACGCGCACACGGGCATAATCAATGGAAATATCCATCTGCTTGCCGCGGTACTTGTTCTTTTCCGGGTCGATCTTGATGCCGAGGTATTCCATGTGTTCGCACACGTCCCAGCGGACCGAACGGTCGTTTTCGCCCACGCCGGCGGTGAAGATGATCGCGTCGACGCCGCCCATCTCCGCGATGTACGAGCCGATGATCTTCTTGACCGACAGGTTGAACATATCCTTGGCCAGCGCGGCGCGGACGTTGCCGTCCGCAATCGCGGCGTCGAGGTCGCGGAAGTCGGAGGACACGCCCGAAATGCCGAGCATACCGCTCTTCTTGTTCAGCACGTTGATGACCTGCGCGGCGGACAGCTTTTCATGCTCCGCGAGGAACTCGATGATCGCGGGGTCGATATTGCCCGCGCGGGTGCCCATCGGCAGGCCGTCGAGCGGGGTGAAGCCCATCGAGGTATCGAACGACTTGCCGCCGTTGATCGCGCAGATGGACGAGCCGTTGCCCAGATGGCAGGTGATCAGCTTGAGCTCCTCCAGCGGGCGGCCGAGCATTTCCGCGGCCTGCTGGGAAACATACTTGTGGGAAGTGCCGTGGAAGCCGTAGCGGCGGATCTTGTACTTGTTGTAGTACTCATACGGAATGGCGTACATATAATGCGCCTGCGGCATGGTCTGGTGGAACGCGGTGTCGAACACGGCGACCATCGGCACGTCCGGACCCATGACCTCGCGGCAGGCCTGAATGCCGATCAGGTTGGGCGGATTGTGCAGAGGCGCGAGCGGAACGCAGTCCTCGATCGCCTTGAGCACCTTCTCGGTAATAATAACGCTGTCCGAGAAAAACTCGCCGCCATGTACCACGCGGTGGCCGACCGCGTCGATTTCGCTCATCGAGGAAATAACGCCCTTTTCGGGATCGAGCAGGATGTCGATGACCGCCTTGATGGCCTCGGAGTGGGTCGCCATCGGCGTGTGGATGGTGAACTTCTCATCCGACTTGTTGCCGGTGTGGGTGAGCACGCCGTCGATGCCGATGCGCTCGCACAGGCCTTTCGCCATCACCACATTCGCCGTTGTGTCAAGTAATTGATACTTCAGCGAGGAACTGCCGGCGTTGATGACCAGAACTTTCATTTGCAAAATCTCCCTCATGCCGTTTTTAGCGGCTTGCGCAAAGCCGCAGAAGCCGATATAATAATCGTGTAAGTTTATTTTACACGATTTTCCGGGATAGTACAAGCCAAAATTTACGCAACATGTACCAAACTTCCCACCGTTATTTGAGGAGGCTGCCATGACCGTCTGCGGCGTAGTCGCCGAGTACAATCCCTTTCACTCGGGCCACGCGCACCAGCTGGCCGAAACGCGCCGCCGTTTGGGCGGGGACGTCCGCATCGTGTGCGCGATGAGCGGAAATTTCGTCCAGCGCGGCGGCTTCGCCCTGCTGGACAAATACGCCCGCGCGGAAATGGCGGTGCGGTGCGGCGCCGATCTGGTGGTCGAAACGCCGCTGGCGGCGGCGCTGTCCTCGGCGGAGGGCTTCGCCCGCGGCGCGGTGGACGCGCTGCGCGCGCTCGGGTGCGAAGCCCTGTCCTTCGGCGCGGAAACGCCCGACGAGGCGCTGCTCGAGCGCGCCGCCGCCGCGCTGGACGCGCTGGAGGCGCGCGGCTTCACGCCCGAAAAGGGCCTGTCCTATGCCGCGGCGCGGCAAAACGCCCTGCGCAAAATCGACAAACAGGCCGCCGCCCTTTTGGACAATCCCAACAACACCTTAGGGATCGAATACTGCCGCGCCCTGCGTCCGTACGGCATGCGCCCGCTCGCCGTGCGGCGCGAGGGGGCCGCGCACGACGGCCCCTCCCCCGCGGGCGGCTTCGCCTCGGCCAGCTTTCTGCGCGAAAGGCTGTACGCGGACGACGCGGCCGCCTGCGCCGCTTATCTGCCCGAAGCCGCGCGCGCCGTCCTCGAAGCCTGCGCCTTGCGCGGCGAAGCCCCCGTTCGCCTGCCGGAGGACGCGCTGCTCGCGCTGCTGCGCCGCGCCCTGTTCGACGGACGCCTGGCCTCCGGCACGGCGGACGGCTTTGACGAGCGGCTGCAAAAGGCCGTCTATCAGGCGGTTTCGTTCACGGATGCGGCAAACCGCGCCGCCACGCGCCGCTTTCCCGCCGCGCGGGTGCGCCGCGCCCTGCTGCGCGCCGTGCTGGATCTGCCGACGGACGCGCCCGTGCAGCCCCAGTATCTGCGCGTGCTCGCCGTCGGCGCGAAGGGGCGCGCGCTGCTGCGCAACGCGCCGGATGAGCTGCCCGTGATCATAAAGCCCGTCTCGGAAAAACGGCTGCCCGCGGCCCTTCAGCCCGCGCTCGCGCGGGACCTGTACGCGGACGACCTGTTCTCCCTCGCCCTGCCCCGCGCGGAACTGCGCGCGGGAGGCGCGCACTACCGCAAAACCCCCTTCTGTGTGAAATGACCGCCACCCCACCGTTCTGACAGAGAAAGAGAGGCGCAGACCGATGAAAACCTGTCCCTACTGCGGCAAAGAACTGCTCGACGGCAAATTGCTCGGTGAACGAAAAGCGCTCAAGTGGCTGCCCCGGGATAAGGAGCTGCTCTTCGGCCTGTGGGCCGCGGGCGGGCTGACGGTCGGCGAGCGCGGTCTGACCCAGCGGGCAGAAGCGCGCGCCTGGTACTGTTCCTACTGCAAAAAGCTGATCATCGACCTCGATGCGTGCTGAAAAAAAGCTGCGGCGGTTCCGCCGCAGCTTTTTTTGCACAAACTACTTGACCTGTCGTAGTAATCCTGTTATGATTACTACGACAGATAAAGTAGATGGAGGCGAGGCCATGCTGGGCAGCGACGTAATGCGAGGCTACAACGACATGCTGATCCTGTGCCTGCTGCTCGAAGGGGACTCCTACGGTTACGAAATCTCGCACGAGATCGAGCGGCGCTGCGCAGACGCATACCGCATCAAGGAAACGACGCTCTATTCCGCGTTCGGCCGGCTGGAAAAGCTGGGGTACGCCGCCGCTTATCAGGGCAGCGAAACGCAGGGGCGTCCGCGCACCTATTACACGATCACGGATGAAGGCAGAAAGGCCTACGCGGCCAAATGCGCCGAATGGCGCGTGCTCAAGACCGTAGTCGACCGGTTCACAAAGGAGGATATGGATCATGGAAGCGATTCGTAACTATGTGGAGGCGTTGTTCGCCTCCCTTCCGCAGACCGCAGAAATTTTACGGCTCAAAATCGACATGCTGGCGGGGCTGGAGGAGAAATACAACGCTCTGCGCGCCGAAGGCAAGGGGGAGCATGAGGCGGTCGGTCTGGTCGTCGCGTCGATCGGCTCGGCGGACGACCTGCGCGCCGAGCTGGGGCTGGACGGCGAATACCGCGCGGCCGAAGCGGCGGACGCGCCGCTGCCCTCCGGCGCGGACGCTGCGCTGCAGGCAGAATACTATGCGTTCAAGAGCAAAATGGGGAGCGGCATTGCCGCGGCGGTGGCGCTGTTCATCCTTTCGCCGGTCATTCTGATTTTGGGCGAAAACGCGGTTTCGGAAGGCTTCGGCATGCTCCTGTTTTTCCTTTTCATCGCCGCCGGCACGAGCATCTGCATCATTTACGGCGTGCGGCAGGAGTATTATCGGGAAATGCTGGGTCTTGGCAAATTTTGCAAGCGCAACGGGCACGATCCCGCCGCGCCGCACGGACGGATGACCAAGCTGTTTTCCGCAATCGCCTTCCCCATCGCGGCGGTTATATACCTCTGCCTCGGCTTTTTCGGCGGCTGGTGGCATCCCGGCTGGCTGATCTTCGTCCTCTGCGCGGTGCTGAGCGGCGCGGTCGCCGCAATCGAAGAATACCGCCGCAACTAAAGATAGGCAAAGCCCCTCCTTTATGCTATAATACGGTGATGTAATATATATGAGGGGTTTTGTAATATGATCGGTCTCGGCACCATAGTCAATGTTGGCACCGTGCTGGCGGGCACGACGGTCGGCCTGCTGCTCAAAAACGGCCTGCCAAAGCGGTTTGAACGCACCATTTCGCAGGCTTTGGGGCTGTGCACCTTCTTTATCGGCATCGGCGGCGCGGTTTCCGGTCTGGTTTCCATACAGGGCGGCGCGCTCGCCACGCAGCACACCATGCTGCTGGTTTTATGCATGATGCTGGGGGCGCTCGTGGGCGAAGCGCTCGATATCGAGCAGCGGCTGGACGATTTCGGCACCTGGTGCCAAGCCCGCTTCGCCGGCGGGGCGGACGGCAAATTTGTCGAAGGCTTTGTCGCCTCGTCCCTGCTGTTCTGCGTGGGCGCGATGGCAATCGTCGGCGCCTTGCAGGACGGGCTGAACGGCGATCCTTCCATTCTGGTCGCCAAGGCGGTGCTTGACGGCGTGGCGGCCATCGTATTCGCGGCCACGCTCGGCAAGGGCGTGTACCTGTCGGTCGCGACGCTTTTCGTCTATCAGGGCGGCATGACGCTGCTCGCGCGATTCATCCGCCCGTGGCTGTCGGACGCGCTGATCAGCCAAATGTCGTGCATCGGCTCGGTGCTGATCTTCGCCATCGGCTTCAACCTGATGTTCGATAAGAAGGTCAAGGTCGGCAATCTGCTGCCCGCCATGTTCCTGCCCATCCTGTTTTTCTTTCTCGGACGGATTTTTCCCGCCCTATCGACGCTGTAAATAAAAGAAGGAGGCCGAAAGGCCTCCTTCTTTTATTCGGCGGTATATCTCGCGGGCGTACCGGACACTGACGCCGTGCGCACAGCGCCGTCCTTGTCCTTGTAAGAGAAGGTGTAGCCCGTGCCGATCAGGTCGGTCACGTCGAGCGGCACGCAGTCCCTCCGGCGCAGGATCAGCCGCCCGTCCCGCTCTTGCAGCTGATACGGCTCGTCGGAGTCGTAGGAGACCGCAAATTCGCCGTTCGTGCCGTCGATCAGGCCGGACGCGGTCGCGGGCGGCGCGGTGATCGTCGTCACCTCGCCGTTCGCGCCCGTCACCGTAATGGTTGCGGAGCCGTCCGCGTGCGGCGTCAGCACCGCGTCGGCGGCGATGTTCTGCCCCTCGATCGAGAGGAACCGTCCTTGCAGCACGCCCGCCGCTGCCGCGCCCGCGACCGCCAGCGTCAACACGGCCGCGGCGCAAAGCACCGCCGCCCGGCGCGGCAGCCGCCGCACGGACGGGCGCCGCGCGGCCTGCGCCGCCTGCCGCAGGCGCAAGGTCAAGGCCTGCTTTTCGGTTTCGGAAAACTGCATCTGTTCGTTCATGTCAAAGCCCCTTTCAGTTCGGTTTTCAGCATATCCCGCGCGCGGTCGAGCCGTTTGCGCACGGCGGCGGGCGAAACGCCCAGCACCGCGGCGGTTTCCTCGGTTGAATAGCCCTCCAGATAATACAGGCAGACCGCGTCCCGGTACCGGTGCGGCAGGGCGCGCACCGCGTCAAGCACCGCGCCGTCCGGACCGGCGGGCGCGGCAGCCGTCCGCGCGTCCTCCAGCGGCGCGCACCGGCTGCGGTGCGCGGAGCGCAGCAGGTTTTTGCAGGCGTTGCCCGCCGCGCGGATGACCCACGCTTTCTCATGCTCGGCGTCGCGGAAAACGCGGCGCGCGGTAAGCAGCCTCAGAAACAGCTCTTGGCACAGGTCCTGCGCGTCCTGCCGGGCCAGCCCGTGCGACAGGCAGAGCCGCAGGATCACATCGGCGTAGGTGCGGACGAAGCGCTCCGCGTCCTCCTCGCCGTTCCAATCGTACATGCTTTCGCCTCCTTTCACCCTAAACACACGCGGCAAAGCGGTTTTGTGACAAATTCATCTTACCGCGCGGACGCAAAAAAGGGAAGCCGTTTTGACGGCCGCCGGCAAAACGCGTCGGCCGATGCAAAATTCGTCAAACCATCCAAAACGCCCTCCGTGTTTTTTGCTAAAGTGACAGATTTGTAAAATATCCAAAAATCATCCCCCCTAATGCAAAAAAGTGATGTTTTCGAAGTGGGTTCCGTTTGCTAAAATGATCACAATAAAAGAGAAGCAAGGAGGGATAAATGCATGGAGTATATACTGGAAATGAAAGACATCAGCAAAACATTTCCCGGTGTAAAAGCGCTCGACCGCGTCCAGCTTCAGATAAAACCCGGCGAGGTGCACGCACTGATGGGCGAAAACGGCGCGGGTAAATCGACGCTGATGAAAATTCTGATGGGCATTTACTCCAAGGACGACGGCGGCGAAATCCTTTTTTCCGGAAAGCCCTACAAGGCTGCAAGCCCCAAGGAGGCGATGGATCTCGGCGTTGCTATGATCCATCAGGAGCTCAATCCGATCCTTGATATGTCCGTGTATGAAAACATTTTTGTCGGCCGTGAAATCCGCAAAAACGGTCTGGTGGACAAAAAAGCCGAGATCGAGCAGTCCCGAAAGCTGATTGAGGAGAGCGGCCTGCATGTCGCGCCCGAGGAAAAGCTGCGCAGCCTGACGGTCGCGCAGTGCCAGCTGATCGAGATCATCAAGGCGATTTCGGTCAATGCAAAGGTCATCATCATGGACGAGCCGACCGCGGCGATCAGCGAGCGCGAGGTCGAGCTGCTGTTCGGCCACATCCGCAAGCTTGCCGAAAAGGGCGTCGCAATCATCTATATATCGCACCGCATGGACGAAATCTTCTCCATCTGCGACCGCGTCAGCGTCTACCGCGACGGCCAGTATATCGCTTCCGGCGACACAAAGGATTTGGACGAGGCGCAGCTGATCAAGATGATGGTCGGCCGCGAAATCACCGATGTGTTCCCCAAGCTGGAAGCGGAAATCGGCGAGGTCGTTTTGGAAGCCAAAAACATCGCCCGCGCGGACCGCAAGGTCAAGGGCGTCAGCTTTTCCGTCCGCAAGGGCGAAATCCTCGGTATCGGCGGGCTGGTCGGCGCGGGCCGCAGCGAGCTGGTCGAGGGCCTGTTCGGCATGCACCCGCTGTCGAGCGGTGAGGTCTTTATCCGGGATAAGCGGGTTGCCGTGCATTCGCCGCATGATATCATCAAGGAGGGCGTCGCGCTCATCACCGAGGACCGCAAGGTCACCGGCTTAAACCTGAGCGGCACGGTTAACGACAACATTGCAATGGTCGCTATCCGCAAGCTGCTCAGCCACGGCCTTTACAACAAAAACAAGGCGCGCAGCGCGTCGCTGGACTACATAAAAAAGCTGAACATCAAAACTCCTTCCGGCGACCAGATCGTCGGCAACCTGTCCGGCGGCAACCAGCAAAAAGTCGTTATCGCCAAATGGCTGCTGAACGATCCCGATATCATCATTCTGGACGAACCGACCCGCGGCATCGACGTGGGCGCCAAGCGCGACATCTACCTGCTCCTCGGCAAGCTCGTGCAGCAGGGCAAGGCGGTCGTCATGATCTCGTCCGAGATCCCCGAGCTGATGGGCGTCTGCGACCGGATCATGGTCATGTGCGAGGGCAACCTGTCCGGCGAGGTCAAGAGGGCGGACTTCTCTCAGGAGCGCATCATGGCGCTGGCCTCCGCCATCGAGGTGTGAGATATAAGAAGGGGGAAACTATGAAACAGAAAAAAAATGCAAAGGCGCTGATCAGCGAATATTTCATCTTCGCGATTTTTATCGCGCTGGTAATCGTATTGACCTGCCTTAAGCCGAGCTTTATCCAGCCGAGCAATCTGGTCAATATCATGAAGCAAGCCTCGATCAACGGCATTTTGGCGTTCGGTATGATGTTCGTCATCATCGCGGGCGGCTTCGATATGTCCGTCGGCTCGACGGTTGCGTTCACCGGCATTCTGGCCGCGATGCTCGGGCAGGGCCAGTATCCGCTGATCGTGCCGCTGATCGTCGCGATGCTGGCCGGTCTCGCGGTCGGTCTGGTAAACGGCGTGGGCGTGGCGATCGGCGACCTGCCGCCGTTTATCATGACGCTCGGCACAATGACCGCCGTGCGCGGCCTTGCGCTGCTGACCTCCAAGGGCAAGCCGATCACCGGCATCAGCAAGGAATACCGCGGAATCGCCGGGGGCTCGGTCTTCGGCGTGCCGATGCTGGCGGTCTTTCTGGTAATCGTCATTCTGATCTGCTCGTTTGTGCTGGCCAAAACGGTATACGGCCGCCGTGTCTATGCCTGCGGCGGCAACCTGCAGGCGGCGCGCGTTTCGGGCATCAACACAACGGCGATTCGCATTTCCACGTTCGCCATTGCCGGCCTGCTGGCCGGTCTGAGCGGCTTTTTGATGACCTCCCGCGTAACGATCGGCCAGCCGACCGCGGCGGAAAGCTATGAAATGGACGCGATAACCGCGTGCGTCGTCGGCGGCGTGTCCATGGCGGGCGGCGTCGGCAAGCCGTGGGGCGTTGTGGTGGGCTGTCTGCTGATTACCATTATCGCCAACGGCTTGGACATCATGGGCGTATCGTCGCACTGGCAAAAGATCGTCAAGGGCGCGATCATTGTGCTGGCGGTCCTGATGGACGTGAAGGGCAAGGGAAAGAAAAACTAACGAATGTTAAGAGCTAAGGCGCGCGGCGCTTTGCTCTTACCATATATGCTTCTTAAGGAGGAAGAAAAAATGAGCAAAAAAAGATTTCTGGCCATGCTGACGGCCGGCGCGATGGCTCTGACTCTGGCGGGCTGCGGCAACTCTGCAAACGAGGGCGGAAACGGCGGCGCCAGCGCCGACCCCAACGCGGACGCCGGCAAGGACGGCGCCGATACGTACAAAATCGCGCTGATCCAGCAGCATCAGACCAATGCGTTCCAGATCGCCGTTTCCGAGGCCGCCGAGGCCAAAGCGGCAGAGCTGGGCGTGGACCTGACCATTCTGAGCGCGGATCAGGACGCCGCAACCCAGATCAGCCAGATCGAGCAATGCGTATCCGAGGGCTATAACGCGATTCTGTTCGAGCCTGTCGATCCCGATGGGCTGGGCGACGCGGCGAAAAACGCAGCGGACGCCGGCGTTGTTGTCATCAATATCATTTCGGCCTGCACCGATTGGGAGTCGAACGGCATCGCAGCCGTATCCTTCGGCGATAACGTCAAGGCCGGCGAAACCGAAATGCAGAATGTTGCCGATCTGCTCGGCGGCAAGGGCAATATCGCCATCCTGACCGGCCCCTCCGGCGACTCGGGCGGCTTGCAGCGTATGGAAGGCTACGAAAACGTGCTGAAGAACTACCCCGACATCAAGCAGGTCGTCGCTCCGGCTGACTGCCAGTGGGATACCGCGAGCGCGCAGTCCACGGTGGAAAGCTGGCTGTCCGCTTACGATCTGGACGCTATCGTTTGCGAAAACGACGGCATGGCGGCCGGCGCGAACAGCGGCATCATCATTACCGGCGTCGACGGCACCCCGGACGGTTTTGAAGCCATTCAGGACGGCCGCATCACCGGCACGGTTTCCCAGAACGGCGGCGCTATGGCCGCCAACGGGATCGAGGCGGCGGTAAAGCTGCTGAGCGGCGGCTCGCTGGACAAAAACGTCATCATCACCGACAACACATGGATTGACGCCTCTAACGTTTCGACCTTTGCCTAAACGCGGCGTTCCGATCAGCATTTATTGTTGGTAAATCTCAAAATAGGTGTTATGATAAATATAGAAAAGGGAAAACGAAATCGTTTTCCCTTTTCTCATCGTCAGATAAGTTACCGGAGGAATGCATATGTTAAGAGTCGTTCTGGCGGACGATGAGAAAAAAATCATTTCGCTCATGCAAAAGCTGGTCGACTGGGAAAATCTCGGCTACCAAGTCGTCGGCACGGCCAACGACGGCGTGCGCGCGCTTGAACTGGTGCAGCAAAAGCAGCCGCATCTGCTGATTACCGATATCCGCATGCCGGGCTGCAGCGGGATCGAACTGATCCGCCGCGCCAAGCAGCTGCAGCCGGGGCTGCATTTCATCGTCATCAGCGGCTACCGGCAATTTGAATATGCGCAGGCCGTGCTGAAATACGGTGTGGAGGATTACCTGCTCAAACCGCTCAAGCAAGACGAGCTTTCCGATATCCTGCTCCGTTTGAAGGACAAGCTCGGCGAAGAAACCGCTCTGGAATACCATTTGCAAAAAAGCGGGGAGCGCCGGCAAGACCTGCTGATTGCCGCGCTCAAAACCGCGGCCGAACGGCAGCAGCCGTTTCTGACCATACAGCAGGCCGAGGAGGAATACGGCCTGCATTTTGGCAAGGGCTATTATTTAGCCGCGCTGATCAAACCGGATATCCGCTATGCGGATCAGTCGCTGGACGGATACCGTATCATGATGCAGCACACCTTGGAGATCGTTCGGCGGGCGGTGCAGCCGCTCGCGGACGAATGCGCGGCCGCCGTTTTATGGGAAGGGGTGGCCGTCCTGCTGTATCTGCGCGATTACCGCGCGGTCGATGTCAAGCAGTGCTTTACCAAAATCCGCAAGGAGGTCGAAAAACAGCGCGATCTCTTTTGGGGGATCCGCTGCACGGTCTGCTTGGGCAGCCGGCAAACCTCTCCGGAGCAGCTCGGCGTCTCCATGCAGGAAGCGTTTTGGCTTTGCCGCGACCGTTTGTGCCATGAGCAGCCGTGGCGGGATGCGGGGAACGAAAAGCTGCCGCTTAACGAGCGGTATCAAATGGACGCCGCCCAAAGGAAGCGCTTTCAAGTGGCGGCGGAATATTTGGATGAAACGCTCTTTACGCAGGAGCTGGAAGACAGCTACCGTTTGATTTTGCCGAGAAAACCGCTCAACGGGCAGATGCTGGCGGATTGGTTTACGCAGGTGTTGGAGGCCAGCCTGTACGGTATGCGGCAAAGCGCCAAGACGGAGCCGCAGTTCATGGAAACCATGCAGGAGAATTTTTGGCGCTGCGCCTCTCCGCAGGACGTTCTGCACCTGCTCCGGGAAGGCGTATGCGAACAGCTCCGCAGCCTGAACGAGGAAAAATCGCTGCAGGAGACCCGCCCGATCACCGAGGCGAAGCGCTATATCCAGCAGCATTATCAGCAGGCGCTGCGGCTCGAGGACGTAAGCAGCGCGGTCGGCTTCAACGCCACTTATTTTTCGGTATTGTTCAAAAAAGAGACCGGCCAGAATTTTATGGATTATCTGACCGAGCTGCGCATCAATAAATCCAAAGAGCTGCTGTGCACCGACACGCTGTCCGTGCAGGACGTAGCCGAACAGGTCGGCTACCACGATTTAAAATATTTTTCGCGGCTGTTCAAGAAAACGACCGGAGTCAGCCCGTCGGATTACAAAAAGCTGTATAAGTAGGTGGTACCATGTGGTTGCGAATGGGATGGACGTTGTGGAACGCGCTGCGGCGTTATCGGAACGATAAAAATTTGGAAGCCGTGCTGCGGAAGGACTGGAGCCGGGAGCCCGAGCTCAGTGCGTTCTTCGCGGACATCGAAACGCGGCTGCACGGCAAAGAGATCGCCAAGCTGCAGCAAAAGCAGGCGGAATATCTGGCTCTGCAAAACCAGATTAACCCGCATTTTCTATACAACGCACTCGAAGCGATCCGGTCGGACGCGCTGCTCGCGGACTGCGCCGAGATCGCCGAAACAACCGAGGCGCTTGCCACCTTTTTCCGCTATACAATCTCCAATTTGCAGGAATATGTGACGTTTTCCGACGAATTGGACAACGCCGAGAACTATTTTACCGTCCAGCGCTGCCGCTTTGGCGATAAGCTGTCGATGGAGCTTGAGCTCAGCGACGAAGCCCTGCTGGAAGCGCGGATGCCCAAGCTGATTCTGCAGCCGCTGGTAGAAAACGCGGTTTCGCACGGCTTGGAAGGAAAGCTCGAGCACGGCACGGTCCGCATCCTCGTTGAGAGCAGCGAAAACACGCTGTTTCTCCGCGTGCGGGACGACGGCGTGGGGATGCCCGAGGAGCAGGTGGCGCGGCTTAACGAAGCCTTTGCCGCGGACGACGGGCCGACCGGCGTGCATCTGCGGGACGGCATCGCGCTGCGCAACGTCAACAGCCGCATCCGCCTGATGTTCGGCGAGGATTATGGGCTTCGCATCTTCAGCGCGTCCGGCGTCGGCACAGAGTGCCGCGTAACGCTGCCGCTGCTCGCACAGGAGGAGTGAACGCCGATGAAAGAGGAGCTAATCCGTGTGGAGAACGGCCGTTTCCGGAGCGACGGCGACGACTACCAGTTTGATATCGCCATCTGCCGCGGAGAATGTATCGGGGTCTACGTGGACGACCACTTGACCTCGGGCACAGCCTATTTGGATATTTTCAAGGGGTATTCGCACATCATCAGCGGAAAGGTTTTTTGCCTTGGCCGCCGGTCCGGTTCCATAGAGCTGGAACGCTATATCGCACAGCGCTGCATGATCATAGACCGGCAGCGCTTTGATTCCGGGGAGCTGACCGTGTGGGATTTCGTGCTGGCGCTGGACAAAAGCCTTGGCTGGCGGCAAAAGCGAAGCGCGTCGCAGCGTCTGCTGTCGCCGCAGTCCGAGCAGATGCGCCGGCAGATGTCGTGCGTTTTTCCGTGGGAGCAAAAGCTGATCGGCCTTTCGCTGCTCGATTATTACCGGCTCGCTATTTTTCGCGCGTGGTTCTGGCAGAACGATCTGGTCGCACTAGACCGCTTGACTGAAATCCTGCGCCAAAAGGATCTGGAGCAGCTGATGCACTGCGTCCGCCTGCTGCTGCAGCAAGGGGCCGCGGTGATCGTCTTTGACATGGACGAGGAATTCCTCTACCGGCACGCCATCCGAATCGACGTGATCAAGGCTCGGAAAACCTGCTACCGGCTCCATCCGGAGGAATACGACGGCCGGCTGTACGAAATCCTCGGTTGGAAACGCCGCGGCGTCCGCACGGATAATGCCGAGCCCCAGCCTGACGAACAGGTCGTGCTGGCCGTGTCCGGGCTCACCTTTCCCGCCGTGTCCCCGCTCAATTTTGAAATCCGCAGCGGAGAAATCGCCTTTCTGCGGGACGAGAATTACAACACGGTGTCGCAGATCCGCGACTGCTTTGTGGGCGAGAAGAGCTGGCTGAGCGGAGCGTTTTGTCTGGACGGCAGGGTATATACGCACGCAGAGATGCGCAAGGTGGTCGGCACGCGGATCGGCATTCAGATCGAACGTCCCGACCGCCCCAGCGGCGTACTGTTCGACAATTTGACCGCACTGGATAATTTATGCATCTGTCTGCTCCCCAAAGCGGGACAGCATATCATGCACCGCAATCTTGTAGAAAGCATTTTGCAGGAGGCGTCCCGCTGGTTCAGCAGGGACGCGCTGCTCCGTCCGCTTCGCGAATGGCCGCTGCCTGAACGGCTGCGTTTTTCTTATTATAAGTGGTATTTTTTAAGCCCGCGTCTGTTGATCTGCTTTTTCCCGTTTGTCGGGCAGGAATCGGCGCACCACGAGATGATTATTGATATGCTGGTAACCTGCGCGCAAAGAGGGATGGCTGTTTGGGTCGTGTCCTCGGGTATCGACGCGATCTGCGAAAAAACCGAAAACAAAGAGTTTCTCAAGCGGCTGCATTATCTGGGCGAATAACGCCGGAGGCCGCCCATTCCCCGAACCGGAACCAATCCCTCGGACAGCCGGCTCGTGCTCCAAAAGCCTCACGGCTCAAAAAGCCCGTGCGCGATTACCCGATCGGTCTGCTCCCATCAGCCCGTATGGGATATGCCGGACGGACCGGGAGGAAAAACGAAGCTCCTGCGCAGCCTGAAAAAAAGGAAGCCCCAAGGGGCTTCCTTTTTCGCGCGGTTCTTTACTGTTCGCCGGGGACAGTGCTGCTGTTCGACTTGGCGGAGGCAACGGCGCTGTTGTCCTGCGCCTCGGCCGTGTTCTCGTCCTGCTGCTCAAACGCGGCCGCGTCCTTGACATCCTCCTCCAAGGTGATGATCACGTCCTCGCCGTCCTCCGTCTTGGCATGGATAACGCCGTTTTCGTCCGGCTGAAGAATCTCGCCCGATCCATCCTTAATGCTAAAGACAAGGCTGATCGTGTCCACCAACGCGCCGTCGGTCGCCGCGTTGACCGCGCCCGCCGCCGTCGCCATCAGCGCCGCCGCCGCGACGCCGATTACCAGACTCTTACGGATATGTGCTGTTTTCATATGCTTTGCCTCCCGTAGACACGTGCCGGAGGCGTGCAGATGTGAAAATGTTTGCCGGTAAAGCTCTCTGTCAGTCATCGTTCCAATCCTCCAGCTTTTCTTTTAGTTTGCGTCTTGCCCGCAGCAGGCGGGTTTGCACCGCGCTTTCGCGCAGGCCGAGCGCTTCGGCCGTCTCGCGCACCGAATAGCCCTCGTAATAGTACAGGTGAACGGGCACGCGGTACTTCTGCGGCAGCGCCATCACGGCGGCGAACAGCTCCGACTGCTCCGGCGTTTCAAAGCCGAGCGTTTCCGCATAATCCTCGATCGGCGCGGTATACCGCCGCCATGGGGATACCAAATAGCGCTTGCATTCGTTTATCGTCACGCGGATCAGCCAATTTTTGATATGCTGCTCGCTTTCAAACGGTTTTTCCGCTTTATAGCACTTCAGCAGCGCGATCTGCGTCATATCGTCCGCGTCGGCGGCGTTTTTGGTGTATTGGAACGCGATGGCGAACAAATTGTCCCGGTATCGCCGCACGATTTCATCGAACTGTGCCTCGTCCATGCACAACCTCCTGCTGCTTTTTTGAAAGGCCCTTCATAAGCAATACCCGCGCACCGCCCAATATATCACAAATTTTTTCTTCGTTGTCCCCTATTGCTCCCCTTGGGCGCAATAGGGGGTTCAGCCAAAGGCCGAACCCCCATCTCTCGATCGAAAGCGTGGTTTCAATCGAACACCGTTAGGCGCTGTGCAATCTGTTCAAAATTATGCTATACTGCCGTCGGGCGCTGTCGTTCCCAGCGGCGGGCGGTTGGCCACTCCCTTGACGAAAGGGGGTGACGCGATTGTGAAAAGAGCCTTTCGGCTTTTGGTATGCACAGTCTTTGTGCTATACATACTGTTCATAAACGCGAAATAACCGCCCCTCCGACCAAGAGTTAGCGGTTATTTCATAATCCCTATGCTTCGGGTTAGCCGTCTGCCGACAGCGCCCCTTTGTAGCTTTATTATACCAGCGCGCGTGCAAAAGTCAAGCCACGCTTAGTAAACGTACTCAAATTCCATCTCGCCGATCACGACGAAATCGCCTTCCTTGACGCCCATTTCCTCGAGCTTCTTGTACACGCCCACATTTTTCAGCATACGGTCCATATACTGGCGGGATTCATAGTCGTCCACATTGACCGAGCCCATGACCTTGTCGACCCACGCGCCCGAGATCACATAGTAATCCTCGACCTTTTCGACCGTCCAGTCGCGCTCGGAAACCTCGTCCCCGGCTTCGACAAACTCCGGCTCGTAAGTGAACACGGGCGGCAGCTCGCGCAGCTCGTCCCACGTCAAGCGTATCAGCTCGGATACGCCTTGGTTGGTCGCCGCCGACAGCTCGGCAAAACGGAAGCCGTGCGCGTCCGCGTAGGCTTTCAGCCTTTCGACCGGCTCCCGGTCGTCCCCCAGCAGGTCGACCTTGTTGGCCACGATGATCTGCGGACGCGCGGCCAGAAATTCGCTGTATCCGGCAAGCTCGGCGTTGATTTTCTCGATGTCGTCCAGCGGGTCGCGGCCCTCGCTGCCCGCCGCGTCGACCAGATGCAGCAGCAGGCGGCAGCGGTCGATATGGCGCAGAAAATCGTGCCCCAGACCCGCGCCCTCGGCCGCGCCCTCGATGATGCCCGGAATATCGGCCATGACGAAGGACTGCTCCTCGCCCACCGACACCACGCCCAGATTGGGCACCAGCGTCGTAAAGTGGTAATTTGCAATCTTGGGCCGCGCCGCCGACACCATGCTTAAAAGCGTGCTCTTGCCCACGTTCGGAAAGCCGACCAGACCCACGTCCGCGAGCAGCTTAAGCTCTAAGATGATATCGCGCTCCACGCCCGGCTGTCCGGGCTTGGCAAAGCGCGGCGCCTGCCGGGTCGGGGTGGCGAAATGCGTGTTGCCCCAGCCGCCGTTGCCGCCCTTGGCGGCGACGAACGGCTCGTCGTCCGAAAGATCCTTGATGACCTGTCCGGTTTTTTGGTCGCGGATGACCGTGCCGCGCGGCACGCGGATGATCAGATCCTGCCCGTCCTTGCCCTTGCAGCGCTTGCCGCCGCCGTCCTCGCCCGCGGGCGCGGCGTACTTTTTCTTATAGCGGAAATCCAAAAGCGTCGACAAATTGTCGTCCACCTTAAAAATCACGCTGCCGCCCCGGCCGCCGTCGCCGCCGTCCGGCCCGCCGGCCGCCACATATTTCTCGCGGTGAAAGCCTACCTTGCCGTCGCCGCCCTTGCCGGACACGATCTTGATTTTTGCCACGTCAATAAACATAATTTCCCTCCTCTCGGGAAGTTAAAACAAAATCCCAGACCATAGTCTGGGATTTTTATTCGTTATTCATGCGCCGAAAGCGCATTTTAACAGAAAATCACATCGTGATTATCCCGCATGGATACGGGATTTGCTTTGCAAATCCCATCCGCAAGGCAGCCGCCCTTCAGCGGCGAGCCTTCCTCCCTGCGCCACAGCGCCCGCGTCCTGCGGACGCGGCATAAAACGAGAAAATCGCTCCGCGATTTTCATAAAAAGCCCAGCTCCGCCGGGCTTTTTATTCCCCGACCCAGCCGCCTTGGGCGGCATCATTCGGGTATCGAAAGCCGGTTTCTTCGGAACCGGCTTTCGTATGTAGGGGGCTTTTGAAGCCCCCTATAAATCAGTTCGGATATACCGAAACCTTTTTGCGGTCCTTGCCCACGCGCTCGAAACGGACTACGCCCTCGACCTTGGCGAACAGGGTATCGTCCTTACCGCGGCCTACGTTCGTGCCGGGGTGGATCTTCGTGCCGCGCTGACGGACAAGGATGTTGCCCGCCGGAACGGTCTGACCGTCCGCGCGCTTGACGCCCAGCCGCTTGGACTCGGAATCACGGCCGTTCTTGGTAGAGCCCATGCCCTTTTTATGAGCGAAAAACTGTAAGCTAATCTTCAGCATCTGCGTGCACCTCCATTACGTTTAAAAATTCGGAATAATCTTGCTCCAGCTCGGTAAAATGCAGTTTGAGCGCCCGAAGCGCGTCCTGCCCCCGCGTTAGGCCCTCGCCTTGCGGCAGGGTGATGCGGATGTGCGCGCCGTCATCCTCGATCAGCGTATCGACCGGGATTTTCTGCACGTCAAGCAGTAGCGCATGCGTCAGCATGACCGCGCTGGAAATCGCCGCGCAAACGATGTCCTCCCCTTCTTCCGCGTAGCCCGCGTGTCCGAGGACGTCCACCGAGAGGAGCGTTTCTCCCCGCGACGAAAAAGTGACCTTTGTCACAGCCTTACGCCTTGATGGACGCGATGGTCACCTTGGTGTACGGCTGGCGATGGCCCTGACGCTTGCGGTAACCCTTTTTGGGCTTCATCTTGAAGATGTTGATCTTCTTGCCCTTGCCGGTCTTTTCGACCGTGCCGGAAACGGAAGCGCCGGAAACGTAAGGAGCGCCGACGGTGAGCTGTTCGCCCTCGCCTACGGCCAGAACCTCGTCAAACGTGACGGTCGCGCCGTCCTCCATGCCGAGTTTCTCAACGTAGATCACGTCGCCCTCAGATACCTTGTACTGCTTGCCGCCAGTTTTCAAAATGGCATACATGTGGTTTTCCCTCTCTTTCATTATAGAGTCACGCTTGGCGCGGCGGCGTCCTCAAAAAGGGCGCGCTTAACGAAAGCCATCGCACAATGCGGCTTTTTGAAGCATAACACAAGCGGCGGGGCTTGTCAAGCCCCGCCGCGCGCTTTTTCTCTTGTTTTACGCAAAAAGGGACGCTACAAACGCCGTAAATCCCGCCGGCACGCTAGTTGCGCTGCCGGTTGCCGTGCGCGAGGTGCTGACAAAGCCGGTATCGCCCTCGGCCAGACCGATCACGCGGTCGGAAAACAGCACCCAATAGTTGCAGGTTGGCGCATCGCCCTCGGCGGGCTTGAAATTCGCCGCGTCGTCGCGGAAGGCGGCCAGCTTATCCTGCAAAATGCCGGACGGCACGCTCAGGTATTGGTAGCTCTCCCCCGTGCTGCGCACGACGTACACGCCCTCGGTCAGCTGCGGGATCAGGTCGGGCAGCGACTGGGTCTGCGCGGTGGTCGGATCGGGCAGCGCCGCGATCGCCGCGGTATACAGGCCGTCCATCGTCTGCTGGAGCTGCGTTTTTTCATTCGTCAGCGCCTGCGTCTGCTCGGTGAGCGTTTTCACCTGCTCGTTAAGCTCCTTGATCTTGCCGCCCCGTCCGAGGAACAGCGCGAAGAACAGGATGGCAAGCAACGCGCACACCGCCAGTGCCGCGCACAGCAGCAGGCGGTAGTTGGGCGCTCTGCGTCTGGCGCGCGCATTGCCCGCGCGCACGCCCGGCCGTGTCCGGATGGGCCTTTCCTGTCGGTTTTCGTCCATGCTGTTCGCCTCCCTGTATCGGGCGCCGGCCGCGGCGCGGCCGGCACGGTATCGTTATTACTTGCCGCTGTTCTCGATGACCTTGACCTCGCCGGACGAGCAGCCGACGATGATGCGCTTGCACATATTCAGGAACAGGCCGTGCTCCAAAACGCCCAGCATGCCGGTCAGCTTGCCGTAAACGTCGTCGATATCGAAGCCTGCGCCCAGATGCAGGTCTGCGATGTAGTTGCCGTTGTCGGTGACGAAGGTCTTGCCGTCCTTGACGCGCAGAACCGGATGGAAGCCGTAGTCCTCCATCTGCTTCATCGCCTGCTTGGAGCCGTACTGCGCGATCTCGACCGGCAGATGGAACGCGCCGATTTTGTCGACCAGCTTGGACTCGTCCATGATCCACATAACCTGATCGGCCAGCGTTGCCACGACCTTTTCGCGGTACAGCGCGCCGCCGCCGCCCTTGATGGCGTTGAACTGGGGGTCGATTTCGTCGACGCCGTCGATCGCCAGATCAATGTGGTCGACCTCGTCGATGGTGAGCAGCGGGATGCCAAGCTCCTTGGCCTGCGCCTCGGTGGCCTTGGAGGTCGGGATGGCTTTAAGCTTCATGCCGTTCTTGACCAGCTCGCCCACGGCGTTGACCATGTGATACGCGGTCGAACCGGTGCCAAGGCCGAGCACCATGCCGTCCTTTACGTACTCGGCGGCTTTGTCGCCCGCCAATTTCTTCATATCCATATTCGAGTTTCCTCCCCTGAATGTTGGTATCTTTATTATAGGATGGTTCCGGGGAAAGGTCAATCATTTTTCGGCTTGCGCCGAAGGGCGAGGGGGATTTCGCCGCCTGCGGGCGGCGAGGTATTTCGCGCACAGCGCGGGACGGGGATTTCGCCGCCTGCGGGCGGCGGGACGTTCGCGGCTACGCGCCGCAGGCGCCTAAGTATAATGGGGGGACTCCGTCCCCCCGCCATACTTAGGAAACCGCTCCCCCCTTGACGTTTATTGGGGCGCGGTGCGCCGCCGTGGGGTTTCCTACGACAAGGCGGGCTGCGGTGCGTTTCGGGGAACGTGGTGCACGCGGAACTTGACTGTGCCGCCCATGGCGCGGCGCGCCCTGCACTCCTTTCGGAGGGGCCGGCGCGGCACAATCTGGGCGCGCACCCTTTTGCTCACCCTCCCGCGCGCGCTGTTACGCGCGCATAGAGCGTTGGCTCCGCCGGCCTTGTCTGGCACGCCCCCTCCGGTGCGGAGCGCGGCGCGGGCTTCCGCGCGGCTCACCCTCCGCTTCGGCCCCCGTCGTCCTTTTTCGGAGCTTTGTGCCGTGCTAGAGAGCCGATGCAATCGGCTCGGGCTTCCCACTAGGAACAAGGGAAAAGGGGTGATTCGCAAGAGGGGAGAAACCGTAGGTTTCTCCCCTCTTGTGCGCCTGCCGCGCGTGCGGCATCGTTCCTCGCGCGCCGCAGCGCGCGAAACCCCGACAGCCGATTATTTCAGCCCTAGAATCTCGTCGGCCGACAGCTCGAGCAGCTTGCAAATCTTCACAAGCATATCAACATCCATTTTGCGAAAACGGCGTTCATACGCGCCGTACGTCACCTCAGCCAACCCTAACATCTTGCTGAATTGACGCTGTGAAATTCCCTTTGCGTCCCGCGCTTTTTGAATATAATCAATGTAATCCATAAAAATCCTCAAGTCCTATTGACTTCGAATAGTAATCATGTTATAGTGCATACTATAAGAAGTCAAGGAGTGAATACTATGAACACTTTTTTAGAAGATCTCTTTTGGGAGCAGGCCAAGCCCTTCATGCAGAACGAAAAAGACCCGCTCGAAGCCTTCCAGCTTGGCCTCCGGTTCGCCTTCGACCTTCTCGGCTCGGTCTACGGCCCCGATATGACCCCCATTTAAAGCCCGTGCTGCACCTTGGCCGCCTTCAGCGTGTTCTTCATCAGCATCGTGATCGTCATCGGCCCCACGCCGCCCGGCACCGGCGTCATATACGCCGCTTTATCCATCACCGCCGGGTCTACGTCGCCGCAGACCTTGCCCTCGGCGTTACGGTTCATGCCAACGTCGATCACCGTCGCGCCGTCCTTCACCATATCGGGCGTGACGAACGCCGCCTTGCCCACCGCGGCGACCAGAATGTCCGCCCGGCGGCAGACCCCGGCCAAATCCTCCGTGCGGCTGTGGCACACCGTCACCGTGCCGTGCTTGTGCAGCAGCAGCATGGCCATCGGCTTGCCGACGATGTTCGACCGGCCGACCACCACGCATTCCTTGCCCTTGGGGTCAATCCCGTATTCCGCGAGCAGCTCCATCACGCCCGCCGGGGTGCAGGGCACAAAATCGAAATTGCCCACCATGATCTTGCCGACGTTGACCGGGTGGAACGCGTCCACGTCCTTTTCCGGGGCGATCGCGTCGATCACGGCCTGCTCGTCGATATGCTTCGGCACGGGCATCTGGCACAGGATGCCGTTCACCTGCGGGCTTTGGTTCAGCTCGGCGATCAGGCCGAGCAGCTCCTCCTGCGTCGTTTCGGCGGGCAGCGCGTATTTCTCGCTGTAAAAGCCGCATTCGGCGCAGGCTTTTTCCTTATTGCGGACATAAATCTCGCTGGCGGGGTCGTTGCCCACGATGATGACCGCGAGGCCGGGCGTGACGCCCCTTTTCTTCAGCTCCTCGGTTTCGGCCAGAATGCCGCCGCGCACCTTGGCGGAAAGGGCTTTGCCGTCCATTTTTACTGCGCTCATGTCACTTTTCCTCCTTCTCATCGACCGGGCCGGGCTCCGGCGTCGGTTTGGGATCGGGCTCGCCCGCGGGCGAGGGCGACTGCTCGGGCAGCGGCATGGCCTCGGCTTCCGGGGCCGGCTCGGCCTGCTTTTCAGCGGGCTGGTCGGCGGCGGCCGGGCCTTCGGCGGGCTGCGCCGGCTGCGGCACATAGAACTTTTTCGACACCGCGATGCGGCGGTACTGCCCGGTCAGCAGGATTACCGCGGCGATGCAGCTGACGACCGCCAGCACCTGCGATACCCGGAGCGAGCCGAGGTACAGGCTGTCCGTGCGCAGGCCCTCGATCCACGCGCGGCCAAGGCCGTACCACGCGACGTACAGCAGGGCGATTTCTCCCTTGAATTTGCGCTTTTTCGAGTAGAAATGCAAAATGATAAACCCGACGAGGTTCCACACCGATTCATACAGGAAGGTCGGGTGCACGGGGTCGGCGCCGTCGATCGCCATGCCCCACGGCAGGCCCGTCGCGCCGCCGTGCGCCTCGGCGTTGACAAAATTGCCCCAGCGGCCGACGCATTGGCCGATCAGCAGGCCGAGCGCGGCCATATCGCACAGGCCCGCGAAGGACAGCTTTTTGTACTTGGCATAGCCCCACAGCGCGAGCAGCACGCCGATCACCGCGCCGTAAATCGCGATGCCGCCGTTCCAAACGGCGATGATCTCGGTCAGGTGGTTCTTGTAGTAGCCCCACTCGAACGCCACGTAAAAGATGCGCGCGCAGACGATGCCCGCCGGCACGCACAGGATCATGCAGTCGATCAGATGATCCGAGGTAAAGCCGAATTTCTTAACGCGGGCGTTCAAATAGAGCGCGCCCAGCACAAAGCCGAGGCAGATGATGATGCCGTACCAATAGATGTTTTTGCCGAAAACGGTGCAGGCGACGCGGTTGATGTCAAAATTCAGCCCGAGCGCCGGGAAAGAAATCGCATGTTCCATGATGTTTGCTTCCTTTGCTGTTAGTGTAGTTCAGCCGCGTCCCGCGCGGCTTATTGCTGCGGTTCGACCACCGACAGGGACGAGCGGTCGCGCCGCGCCCAGCGGGCGAACATGGCGCGCACATCGTCCGGGCCGATGGTGTCGAACAGACCGGCGAAGTCGAGATAGTGCTCGCCCGCGAAGAGCGCGGCGGCCTCCTGCCGGGCGTACGCCTCGGGCAGGTCGAGCACGCGCAGATGCAGGCCGTACACGGCCTTTTTCATGCGGGCGAACAGCGCCTTATCAACGCCCTCGCGCGCCAGCCGCTTAACCTCCCGCTCGATCAGCTCGCGCGCGGCCTCGGGGTCGCGGCTCTCGCCGCCCAGAATGGCGGCCGCGCCCTCGGGGATCAGCGAATAGTCGGTTTCAAAATTACGGTTGATCAGCCGTTTTTCGTACAGCTCGCCGTACAGCGGCGCGGTGTCGCCGCACAGCACGCGCACGGCCAGCTCGCCCAGCAGGGAGCGGCGCAGGCGGCTTTCGGCTTCGTCCGGCGGGTCGTCCTTAAAGCCGAGCAGGAACTGCGGCTGGGACACCTGCATTTTGCGCGTGACGAGCAGCTCGTTCACCGCCTCGCGGCGCTTGCCGTAATGCCGCTCGCCGATCTCGGGCGCGTCCTGCGGCGCGTGCTGTGCGGCGATCGCGCAGACCTCGTCCATATCGGCCGCGCCGCACACGACCAGCGCCATATTTTTCGGGCTGTAAAACGCCCGGTGGCAGGTGTAGAGCGTTTCGGGCGTGATCTCCGCGATGCTTTCCACGCTGCCCGCGATGGACACGCGCGCCGGATGCTCGCGGAACAGGCCCTCGAACAGGCCGCGAAACGCCTGCCAGCCGGGCGTGTCGTCCATCATGCCGATCTCCTGCCCGATGATCCCGCGCTCCTTGGCGACGTTTTCCTCGGTAAAATACGGCGTAAATACGGTTTTCAGCAGGATTTCTAGGTTTTCCTCAAACCGGTCGGTGCAGGAAAAGTGGTAGGCCGTCATCGTCTGGCTGGTGAAGGCATTCGGGCTCGCGCCGGTTTTGGCAAACTGCTGCAAGGCGTTGCCGTCCGGGTTTTCAAACATTTTGTGCTCCAAAAAGTGCGCCACGCCCGCCGGGGTGTCG
This sequence comes from Eubacteriales bacterium, assembly GCA_030524205.1. Classification (GTDB taxonomy): domain Bacteria; phylum Bacillota; class Clostridia; order Oscillospirales; family Butyricicoccaceae; genus Agathobaculum. The sequence goes on along the minus strand of JAUNGZ010000005.1, from coordinate 55,739 downwards.
TACCGTCTGCCGTCCAGCGTGAAGGAGGCGTCGACCGAGCCGTAATCGGTCGCCAGCACGGCGAAGGTTTTGGAAAAGCCCTCCTTGGGCAGGCAGCACACGCGCAGGCCGCTCGAAAGGGTGCGCGTTTCCATGCTTTCCCGCAGGGCGGAATAGGTTTTGCTCATTTGCCCGCCCCCTTCATAAAGTACACGGTGTCGAGCGCCGTGCCCTCCGCCGCGGCGACGATGCGCTCGCGCGTGACCGATTCAATCTGCCCGACGCGCTCCTCCGGCGGGGTGAGCGTGCCCGCGACCGCCTGCGTCAGCCAATACCGCTCGAGCGTCAGCGGGTCGTCCAGCATGGTGCGCCACGCGCTCGTCAGCGTCTTGCGGGCCGATTCGATCTCCGCGTCCGAAATGTCGCCCGCCCTGCACGCCTCGAGCTGGCGCGTGATCTCGTCGCGCGCGACCTCGAAATCCTTGTTTTCAATGCCGGAGTTGACCAGCAGAATGCCCTTCAGCCCGACAAACTGCGCGCTCGCATAATAGCAGAGCGATTTTTTCTCGCGCACGTTCAGAAACAGCTTGGAGCTGGTCGAACCGCCGAAGATCGTCTGGAACATCCAGTAAGCGGGCGTGTCGCCGCTCAGCAGGCTTGTCCCGCCCGTGCGGAAGCCGAGCGAAAGCTTGCCCTGCGTCACCGGCTCCCGCTCGACGATCTCGCGCGGCGCGCCCGCGGGCCGCGGCACGATTTCCGCGGCAGGCGTGTAAAACGCCCCCTCCCCGCGCGCGGGCAGCGCGGCGGCGAACAGCGCCTCGACCGCGTCCGGCGCCATCGTGCCGCAGTAAAACAGCTCGAGCTGCGCTTCGTCCAGCGCGCGGCGATAGGCAGTGTAGAGCTTATTTTCCGTAATGCGCTCGGCCTGCCCGGCCGTGCCGAGCGCCGACTGCCCGTACGCTTCGTTTTCGCACATCAGCTCGGTCAGCCGTTTGGGCGCGTACTGGCGCGGATCGTTTTTCTGCGCCGCGATGCGGTCCAGCAGGTTTTTCTTTTCGCCCTCTGTGTAGTCGGGGCTGAAAACGCCGTCCATCAGATAGGGGGCGAACAACATTTCGCAAAGCAGCCGGACGACCGAGGCGGTCAGCCCCTCGGCGCCGGGGGCATACTGCTCGTCGATGCAGTCGGATAAAAAGCCGACCGCGAGCGTCTCCCCCTCCTTGCGCACGGTCGTTTCGATACGCGCGCCGTACGCGTCGTCCAGCGCCGCGCCGATCGCGCCGAGATCGGGCAGCCGCGCCGTGCCGCGCCGCAGCACCTGCGGCAGACAAGCCCTGAGCGCCGCGTCCGGTCCGCCGAGCGGCAGCAAAAGCGCCGCGCGCAAAACCGCCCGCTTGAACTTAGGCGTGGTCACGCAGGTGAGATTTACGCCTGCGCCCAGTTTTTTTCGGGTCACGTGTTGCATAAATTTCCTCGTTTCCGGAAAAATTTTTCCATGTGCATTATTATAACATTAAACCGTATGGGGTGCAAATGGACTTTTCGTGAACGAAACGCCCCCGCTTTTCCCCAAATGTCAAAGTCTTTTTATTTTCTCTTGACAAGCGCCGGTTTATACGATAGAATAATCACGTTCGATGTAAAGGCAAATAACTTTACACTTCCGAGGGAGGCCCGCCGATGAAAGGCAAACCGCTCGAAATGAGCCTGCTGTTCGACTTTTACGGCGAAACGCTGACCGACAAACAGCGCGAGCTATTCGACCTTTATTACAACGAGGATCTGTCGCTCGCCGAAATCGCCGAGCACGCCGGCATCACCCGTCAGGGCGTGCGCGACAGCGTCAAGCGCGCCGAACACGCGCTGGGCGAAATGGAAGCCAAGCTCGGCCTTGTCGCCCGCTTCGGTGCCGCCGGCAAATGCGCGGAGGCGCTTGCCCTCGAGGTCGAACGGCTCCGCATTCTTAACGCCGATAAACTGCACAGCAGCGAGGCGGACGAAATCGCGTCCCGCATGGCGCTGCTGCTCACCCAGCTCGGGTAGGAGGCTAGCATGGCATTTGAAGGCCTGACCGAAAAAATATCATCCGCATTCAAGGGCCTGCGCAGCAAGGGCCGGTTGACCGAAAGCGATATCAAGCAGGCGATGCGTGAAATCCGCATGGCGCTTTTAGAGGCCGACGTCAACTTCAAGGTCGCCAAGGATTTCGTAAAATCCGTCACCGAAAAGGCGACGGGCGCCGAGATTCTCGAAAGCCTTTCGCCCGCCCAGCAGGTCATCAAGATCGTAAACGAGGAGCTGACCGCCCTGCTTGGCGGGCAGAACACCCGCCTTACCATTTCGCCCAACCCGCCCACCGTCGTCATGATGGCGGGCCTGCAGGGCGCGGGCAAAACGACCAACTGCGCCAAGCTCGCCGGGCTTCTGCGCAAGCAGCAGCAGCGCCGCCCGCTGCTCGTCGCGTGCGACGTGTACCGTCCCGCGGCGATCGAGCAGCTGCACGTGGTCGGCCGGCAGCTCGACATCGCCGTGTTCGACGAGGGCGCGGGCGATCCGGTCGAGATTGCAAAGCACGGCGTCGACTTCGCCAAAAAGAACGGCTACGACCTCGTTTTCCTCGATACGGCAGGCCGCCTGCATATCGACGAAAAGCTGATGGACGAGCTGAAGAACATCAAAAAAACCGTAAAGCCGACCGAGATCATCCTCGTCGTCGACGCGATGACCGGTCAGGACGCGGTGACCGTTGCCGAAACCTTCAACGAGGCGCTCGGCATCGACGGCGTGCTGATGAGCAAGATGGACGGCGACGCGCGCGGCGGCGCGGCCCTTTCGGTCAAGGCGGTCACGGGCAAGCCGATCAAGTTCATCGGCACGGGCGAAAAGCTCGGCGATATCGAGCCGTTTCACCCCGACCGCATGGCCTCCCGCATCCTCGGCATGGGCGACGTTTTGACGCTCATTGAAAAAGCGCAGCAGAATTTCGACCAGAAGCAGGCCGCCGACACCGCGAAAAAGATGATGAGCGGCAAGCTGACGCTGACCGATTTTCTCGCACAGCTCCAGCAGATGAAAAACATGGGCTCGATGGAGGAAATGCTCGGCATGCTGCCGGGCGTGGACGCAAAAGCCCTCGCAGGCGCCAAGGTCGACGAAAAGCAGATGGCGCACACCGAAGCCATCATCCAATCCATGACCCCCGGCGAACGGGACAACCCAAACCTGATCAACTTTTCGCGCAAAAAGCGCATCGCGGCGGGCTGCGGCCTGACCGTCGAGGAAGTCAACAAGCTTTTGAAGCAGTTCGAGGCCATGCAGAAAATGACCAAGCAGCTCACCGGCATGGCGCGCGGCAAAAAGAAGCGCCGCGGCGGCTTCCCCGGCCTCGGCGGCATGGGCAATATGAAACTGCCGTTTTAAGCAATTCGATTGAAACCACGCTTTCAATCGAGGTTCCGATTCCACAGCGCGCCCTGCGGGCACACTGCTCCATCAATTTGTATAAAAAGCACGGGCAAAGCTCGTACTTTTTATGAGGCTGTAGCCCTCTATCTGCTTTCCGCCGCCGTGCGGCGATTAGATGAGAGCAATTTCAGCAAACTGAAATTTTCTGTTAAAAACGCGCCTTCGGCGCGGAAACGCATTGTTTGTAAAGAAATTTACAATAGATATTTTCTATTATGGGAGGTGAAATACATGGTAAAGATCAGACTTCGCCGTCTGGGCGCGAAGAAGGCTCCGTTCTACCGCATCGTTGTCGCGGACTCCCGTTACCCGCGTGACGGCCGTTTCATCGAGGAGATCGGCACCTACAACCCGCTGTCCGATCCGGCCACCGTTACGGTTGACGCCGCACGTGCGCAGGAATGGATCAGCAAGGGCGCTCAGCCGACCGATACCGTTCGCGGCATCCTGAAGAAGGCCGGCGTGCTGAATTGAGTGAGGCTAACGAAATGAAAGAGTTATTGACCTACATTGTCAAAAATCTGGTTTCCGAGCCGGATGCGATTGCCATCACCGAGGAGATCGACGGCGACAGCGTCACCTATTCCCTGCGCGTAGCGCCCGGGGATATGGGCCGCGTCATCGGTCGTCACGGCCGCATCGCAAAGGAAATCCGCACCCTCATGAAAGCGGCAGGTAATCGCGAGAACAAGCGCGTCACGGTCGATATCGTCGACTAAACTGTTTCGATTGGAAACACGTTTCCAATCGAGCAAACGCCCTTATCAGGCTTTGCCTGAAAGGGCTGCCGCGCCGAAGCGCCGCAAAAATTTTGATTTTTGCAGCGCTTCACCTTTGTATAAGCCCGTAGGCCTCTATCCTCTTGCCGCCGCCGTGCGGCGATAAAATGAGAGCAAGCACGGGCGGAGCTCGCACTTTTTATGGACATTTCAGCTTGCTGAAATGTCCTATGAGATGCGCGCTGCGGCGCGAGAGCTTTTTGTGAAAATCGCCGCGCTGCGGCGATTTTTCTATTTTATAGCGGCGCGCAGCGCCGCGAGGGCATCGGAGGAAACCATTATGGCTAAAAAATTCTTGGAAGCCGGCAAAATCGTCGGGACGCACGGCGTGAAGGGCGATCTCAAGGTGCAGAGCTGGTGCGACAGCCCCGAGACGCTCTGCGATTTTGACACGCTCTATCTGGACGAAAAATCGCCCGTAACCGTCGAAAAAGCGCAGGTGCACAAAAATATCGTGCTCATGCACATCAAAGGCGTGGACACGATGGAAGCCGCCGAGGCGATGAAAAACCGCGTGCTGCTGCTCAACCGGGACGACGTCGAGCTGCCCGACGATCTGGTGTTCATTCAGGACATCCTCGGCTTTAAGGTGTACGATACGCGGCTGGACCGCAATATCGGCCGCGTCCGCGACGTGCTGACCGCCAATCCCGCGCACGATATGTACGAGATCGCGGGCGAGGACGGCCGTCTGGTCTACATCCCCGCGGCGAAGCCCTTTCTCAAGGAAATCGACATGGAGGCGGGCGTCATCTACATCGAAAGCATCGAGGGGCTGCTCGAATGAGAATCGACGTTATGACGCTGTTCCCCGAAATGATCGACGCGGTCATGCGGGAGAGCATCATCGGCCGCGCGCAGGACAAGGGGCTTGTTTCCGTCAAGGCGACCAATATCCGCGACTACGCCTTGGACAAGCACCACAAGGCGGACGACGCTCCCTACGGCGGCGGCCGCGGTCAGGTCATGCTCGCCGAGCCGCTGTACCTGTGCCATCAGGCGCTTTGCGGGGGCGCGCATGTGCACACCGTTTTTCTGTCCGCGCAGGGCGCGCCGTTTTGTCAGCAAAAGGCCCGCGAGCTGCTGCAAAAGGAGCATATCATTTTGGTCTGCGGCCATTACGAGGGCGTCGACCAGCGGTTTATCGACGAATGCGTCGACGAGGAAATTTCGATCGGCGACTTCGTGCTGACCGGCGGCGAAATCCCCGCGATGGCGGTCGCGGACGCGGTGTGCCGCATGGTGCCGGGCGTGCTGCCCGACGAGGACGCATTCACCGCAGAAAGCCACTGGGACGGGCTTTTGGAGCATCCGCAGTACACCCGCCCCGAGGTCTGGCGCGGCCGGACGGTGCCCGAGGTGCTGCTCTCCGGCCATCATGCGAACATCGAGGGCTGGAAGCGTGAAATGAGCCTGCGCCGCACCAAGGCGGACCGGCCCGACCTGTACGCCGCGTTCATTCCCGCGGATAAGCGCGACCAGAAAATCCTGCAAAAAATCGAGCAAGCGCTCGATTGAAAGCGCGCTGCGGCGCAAGGACTTTTTAATAAGCGAAAGCCCCAGAATTTACATTCTGGGGCTTTCGCTTATCCTCCGTTACAGTATGTATACCCGCGTCGTCTCGTACACCTCGTACACCTTTTTGAGGGTTGCCATCTCGGTGCCCGCCAGACGGCTGCTCGCGCGGCCGGTGGCGACCGCAAAGCGCGCCATTTCATCAAATTTCAGCTTTTTGCTCATGCTGTTGGCAATCGCGCCGACCATGGCGTCGCCTGTGCCGACCGCGCCCTCGTCGTAAATCTTTGGCTCGGTGTTGACGTACAGCGCCTCAGGCTCGTCCTTGGACAGCAGCACCGCGCCTTCCTGACTCATGGAAACGCAGACGGCCCGCGCGCCCATGTCGAGCATTTTGCGCGCGGAAACCACCACGACCTCGGGGTCGGCCGACGGCTTATCGCCCACCGCTTCCGCAAGCTCGAAGATATTCGGCTTGACAAAATCCGGCTCGCACTTCAACGCTTCGAGCAGCAGCTCGCCGTGCGCGTCGATAATCAGCTTGCAGCCGCGGTTTTTGATGGTCTTGCACAGCTTTCGGTAATTTTTCAGCGGGAACCCGGGCGGCGTCGAGCCTGCGAGCACAAAAATATTGCCCTCGTCCAAATAGTTTTCCATCCGGTCGATCAAGCGCAGGAAGTCGGCGTCGTCCAGCTTGCTGCCGGGTTCGTTCACCTCTGTATGCCCGCCCTGCGCGTCGATAATCTGCGTGTTGACGCGCATCTGTCCGGCGATATCGACGAAATCGTGATGAATATCGGCAGAGGTCAGCATATCCTTCATCATGCGGCCGTTCGTGCCCGCGCAAAAGCCGAGCGCAACGCTGTCGCCGCCAAGCGCTTTGACCGCGCGGGATACGTTGATCCCCTTGCCGCCCGGCTCCAGATAGCTGGAAACCGCGCGGTTGAGCTTGCCGACGACCAGCGGCTGCTCGATGCGCAGCGTCCGGTCGAGCGCGGCGTTGAGCGTTATCGTAATAATCATGGGGCGCCCCTCCTGAACTATTTTCTCTTTTTTCTATTTTACCGAATTGCACGGACAATGTAAATGCTTTTTCAAAATATTCAGCGCAAAACAAAAGACGGAAGCCGTCCAAAACCGGCGGCCGCCGTCTTTAAAATCCCATTTCCGCCAGCTCATGCACAAGCTGTGTATAAAATCCACGCACGTCAAAGCCCGCTATGTCGCGCCCGAAGGCGTCGGCCAGCATCTGGTGGGACACGCCCTCGAGCGTGCCCCGGTACCGCCCCCACCGCGCGGAGGAAGGGGTTACCAGCCCGTCGCTCCCTTCGCCCGCGCGCCGGTCGACAAACCGGCGGCTGAAGTCCATCAGGGGATCGGCGCGCAGCCCGTTCAGCCGCGCGCCCCAGCTTTGATAGTACACCCGGCTGTCGTCCGGATTTTCCCGATTGAAGCGCGCAAGCGCCGCCGCCGTGATCTCCCGTCCCGCGCGCAGCACGGAGGGATGGCGGTCGCCGCGCCGCCGCGCGCCGCGCTCGGCGGCGGCGCTCCACAGCTCAATCCCCGGATGCAGGCGCAGCAGCATCTCGCTCATCGGCGCGCCGCGGTTGGGCGTGGACAGCATGGACAGCGAGGCCACGCAGCCGCCCAATCCCATGGACGATATCAGGCGCCGCGCCTCCAGCCCGCCCTTGGAATGCGCGATCAGGTTGACGCGGGCGGCGCTCTCCGCGCGCATGGCGTCGCGCACCGCGACGGCAAGCTGCCGCGCGTTGCCGCCGATCGTGCCCCAAGCGTCCTGTCCCCCGAAATACACCCGCGCCCCGTTTTCGCGCAGCACATCGGGAATACGGCCCCAGTAGGGGCGCGCGCCTTCGTCCGGAAAGCCCAGCCCATGCGCCAGCACAATCGGATATTGGGTTTTACAATCCTGTCTCATCATTTTACTTATGGTACTTGCCGCCCGCCGCGATGTTGAGCGCGCGGTACAGCTGTTCGAGCGCCATCACGCGCGCGAGATGGTGCGGAAAGGTCATGGCCGACATCGACAGCCGCAGCGCCGCGCGGGCTTTCACGCTGTCCGCCAGCCCGCAGGAGCCTCCGATGATCAAGCACACCCGGCTCGTCCCCGAAACGGTCAGCCCGCCGAGGTAGCCGGCGAGCTGCTCGCTCGAAAGCGGCTTGCCTTCGACGCACAGCGCGATCACCGCCGCGCCCGCCGGGATTTTCGCCTCGATCAGCGCGCTTTCCTTTTGCAGCGCCGCCGCGATCTCGCCCTGCGACGGGCTTTGCGGCAGGCGCTGCTCGGGCAGCTCGACAATTTCCAATTTGCAGTAGGCGGACAGGCGCTTTTCATACTCGGCGCAGGCCGCGGCCCAGAATTTTTCGCCGAGCTTGCCCACGCAGATCAACCGAGCAGCGAGCATACTTCTTCCTCCCCAAGCAGAACGGGAGCCTCCATGCGCTCCTTGGGCGCAACAATGATGCGGCACGGGGCAAGGCCGCGCACCGCGCTGCGCGTCTGCTGCAAGGCCAGCTCGGGCATGTTGTTTTTCTCGCTCAAATGCGCGAGGATCAGCGTTTTCGCGCCGTTTTTGACCAGCTCGGCCGCGCACACGGCGCAGTCGGGGTTGGACAGGTGCCCGTCCGGCCCGGCCACGCGCATTTTCAGCGGATACGGGTACGGCCCGGCTTGCAGCATGTGCGGATCGTGGTTGCTCTCCAAAACGACCGCCTCGCAGCCGCACAGCTTGTCCGCCACGCCGCGCGGCACAAAGCCGAGATCGGTTGCAAAGCCGAACCGGCGGCCGCCGTGCTCCAATATGTAGCCGACGCTGCCCGGCGCGTCGTGCGGCGTTTCAAACGCGGTCACGGTGACCGGGCCGACCGAAAAACCGTCCCCGCCGTCAAAAGCGGTCAAGCGGCCGCCGCAGGACGGGTCCTTATCCGTGAGCGCGCGCGCCGTTTCGCGCGAGGCGAAGACGGGTGCGCTCCCTTTTTTCAGGAACATCGGAAGGCCCTTGACGTGGTCGATATGGTCGTGCGTCAGCAGCACGGCAGACAGATCGCCGAGCGCCAGCCCGATTTCGGCCAGCGCGGTCGTAATCTTGCGCAGCGAAACGCCCAGATCAATCAAAATCGCCGTGTCGCCCGCCAAATACAGGCCGCAGTTGCCCGACGATCCGCTTGCAATGCTGTAATAATACCGCTCCAAAAAATCCCTCCAAACACTTCGATTGCGAGCGCGCCCGCAATCGGGAAACGTCCTTTGTCCGGCGGAGCCGGAAAGAGCCGGTGCGGCGAAACGCCCGCGAAATCGCAATTTCGCGGGCGTTTCGCCTTTATATCAGCCCGTAGGCCTCTATCCTCTTACCGCCGCCGCGCGGCAATAAAGCGAGAGCAAGCGCACGCTTTGCGGACTTACGCCTGCTGTGCGGCGCCCATGCTGTCCGGAATTTCCGAACGGTACATATCCGCGCCCAGCGCGACGAATTTCTCGACCAGCGTTTCATAGCCGCGCTCAATGTTCTGCACCTGCTCGACCTCGGTCACGCCCTTGGCCGCGAGGCCCGCGATGACCATGGCCGCACCCGCGCGCAGGTCGTGCGCGCGCACCGGCGCGCCCTTGAACTCGGAAACGCCCTCGATTACGGCGATCTTGCCGTCGACATGGACGTTCGCGCCCATGCGCGCCAGCTCCTCGGTATAACGGTAGCGGCTGTCCCACACGCCCTCGGTGATGATGCTCGTGCCCTCGGCCAGACACAGCGCGGTCGTCATCTGCGGCTGCATATCGGTCGGAAAGCCGGGATACGGCATGGTCTTGAGGTTGGTGCGGGTCAGCCTGCCCTCGCGCCGGACGAGCACCGCGTCGTCAAACTCAGTGATCTCGACGTTCATTTCCTTGAGCTTGTTGGTAATGCACTCCAAGTGCTTGGGAATGACGTTTTTGACCAGCACCGAGCCGCCGCACGCCGCGACCGCCGCCATAAACGTGCCGGCTTCGATCTGGTCGGGGATGATGGAATAAGAAATGCCGTGCAGCTTTTCCACGCCGCGGATCTTGATCACGTCCGTGCCCGCGCCCTTGACGTTCGCGCCCATCGCGTTTAGGAAATTCGCCAGATCGACGATGTGCGGCTCCTTGGCGCAGTTTTCCAGAATGGTCTGCCCCTTGGCGAACACCGCCGCCAGCATGACGTTCATCGTCGCGCCGACGGTGACCACGTCGAAGTAGATATGCGCGCCCGTCAGGCCGCCTTCGGGCGCTTCGGCGCGGATAAAGCCGCCCTTGGGCAGCGTAACCGTCGCGCCGAGGGCCTCAAAGCCCTTGATATGCTGGTCGATCGGGCGCACGCCGCCGAAATTGCAGCCGCCGGGCATGGCGACCTCGGCATAGCCGTACTTGCCGAGCAGAGCGCCGAGCAGATAATAGGAAGCGCGCAGCTTGCGCTCCAGCTCGTGCGGTTTAAGGCTTGGATTCTTGGTGTTCTCAATCTCGACCGTCGTGGCGTTGACCAGACGGATCTGCGCGCCCAGCTCGCGCATGATTTCGAGCTGCAGCGTCACGTCGATGATCTTGGGTACATTCTCGATCCGGACGGGGCCGTCCGCCAGCAGCGCGGCGGGGACGATGGCTACCGCCGCGTTTTTCGCTCCCGAAATGGTAACCTCTCCGTTAAGGGTCTTACCGCCGTTGATTACATACTTGGTCAAAGCCTACCTACTCCTCACTCTTGCTGTACGCGGAACGGCCGCGTCCTCTTCTCTTCGATAAAGCATTTTATGTCTGCACGCACCCCGCGGTGCGTCATACGCAAAAACTCACTTATATATTCTACCACAATTTCTGATAAAGGAAAGTTTTTTTTCAATTTTCCTGCGTTACGGGCATTTTTTTGGCACAATCCACCAAATATTCACCCGAATCGGTCGTAATCTTCCAAGTGGGCGTGAACTGTAAACGGCGGCTGCTGTCCGACTGCAGGCGGTAGCCCGCGGTCATGGAAAGGATCTTGCCGCCCGGCTCCGCGTTTGCTGCGAACGCCAGCAGCGCGTCCGAAGCCACGCACGAAACGCCGCTCTCCCGCGCGGTCGTGTACGGCGTGCCAAAGGTCCACAGGCCGGAAAGCTCGGCCAGACCGGCTTGGTCAAACCGCAGCGTCAGCAGCCGGTTGTGAACGGGCTGTCCTGCGATCGTGCCCGTCATCGTAACGGACAGGCCGTCGGTCGTGTACGCGGCGTCCTCCGCCTGCAAGCCCCACCGGGTCAGCAGCGTGCGCGCCAGACGCAGCGCGGCATTTTCGTTTGCCGGCGCGGGCTGTCCGGTTTCGCACCTGCCCCGCACCACGCCGTCCGCGCCCCATTCGAGCGAGCCTGTTTCGCTTTCAAAAAACACCGTGCCGTCCTCCTGCTCGGTGCGGGTCATCCCGCCGCCAAGCATTGCGCCGGCCGCGGCTTCCTCGTCCGCGCGGCTGCGGTCGAGCGATAAAAGCGGCAGCACCTTGTCCTGCGGCAGGCGAAAGTCCTCGTCCAGCGTCTGCTCATACCCCGCCAGCAGGGCGCGCAGGTTGTCGTCCAGCTCCTCCGCGTGCCGTTTGCTCTGCCACGCCTTGGCCCCCAAATTGCTCAGCAAAAAAAGGTTGACCGCCAACAGAATCACGATCAGAATGTTTTTTACCTTATCCCATTGCAAAGCGGCCCAACCTCCCTCCGAGCAAGCTTGTTACAAGTAGAAGCGCCCCGGCACATACCGGTTCTCCTCCGCGCGGTAAGCGACCATCAGGTCGCGCTTTGTCCCGTCCGCCCCGGCGGCGGCCTGACGGGCCGGCAGCACGGTGCGCTTGATCTCCCCGGCGCGGAAGCGCTGCAAGCGGATCGTGGCGGACGAAAGCGCGCCGTCGCGGAACACAAAGGTCGCGAAATCGCTGTCGCCCAGAATGGGCACGCCGCCGTACATCTGCAAAAACACCAGCGTCGTGCGGTCGCCGTCCTGCTGCACGGCGTACAGGGACGCGTGCGTGTCGGTCTCCGCCGCCCGCAGGGCCGCGTCCAGAATCAGCCGCGCGCAGTCGAGCTGCGCGTCCAGCGCGGCGCTGCCGCTGGCCTCTCCCTCATCATACGCGCGCACCGTGCTGTCCGACCCGGCGGCGGCGTATTGGATCAGGCCGGACGCGCCGATGCGCAGCGTGCTCACATCGTCGACATAAACCCGCACCTGACCGCCGCTTTCCGAATAGGGCCGCGCGTAGGGCGTGTATTTGAACGCGCCGAGCAGCGTTTCCAGACCGGTGCCGCTCTGCGGATCGAGCAGCGCGGGCGCTTCGGCGGTCAGCAGCGGCAGCGACAGCGTTTCGCTGTCGAACAGCAGCGTCTCGGGGAACACTGCGTAAGCGCCGCCCGCAAATTTGCAGGTCAGGCCGCGGAAGCTTTTCTGCGCGGCCTCAAGCGTGCCCTGCGAAACCTTGACCGGCGCGGCGTACACCGCTCCGGTTTCCGTGCGCACAAAAAGCTGCTCGGCGCCCGCCGCGTAAACCAGCGTTTCGGCGGCCAGCTCGCTTTGCCACGCGCCGCCCATCCAATTCGCGATCACGCCGAGCGGAATTGCGCCATGGTAGCGCAGCACCGCGCAGTCGCCCGCGCGCAAAGCAGCGTTCAGCTCATCCTCCGCCGCTTCGGCCAGCACGCCGCCCGACAGCGCCTCGGCCCAAAGCCCGCGCACCGTTTCCAGACCCGCGTCAATTTCGGTTAAATTGTACTGTACGCCGTAAAGCTGCCCGTCCGCGCTGAGCGCGAGCTGCGCGGGCTCGGCCGCCGCCACGCCCGACGAGCGCAGCTCATACCCCACCGCGCCGCCGAACAGGCGGTCGTGCGCCTGCCGCAGCGGGCTGTCGCCCGGCATCTGCGCGATATTCAGGCCGGTCAGCCAGTTTGCGGCGCACAGCAGGCCGAGCAGCGCGACCAATACGAGCAGGGAAACATTTTTGGCGGTATTTTTCACCGACCGGCCGGCGCCGCTCATACCGGCCCCTCCTCCCCGTTGGGAGTCAGGTCGGTCGGCAGCGTGATCGTCACGGTCGTGCCCTTACCGTATTCGCTGGCAAGGGCGATCTTGCCCTCGTGCTGCTCGACGATCTCCTTGGCGATGGCAAGGCCGAGGCCGGTGCCGCCCGCCTCGCGGCTTCTCGCCTTATCCACACGGTAAAAGCGCTCGAACAGGCGCGGCACGTCCTGCTTGGGGATGCCGACGCCGTCGTCCTCGATCGAGATGCGCACGCGGCGCCCGTCCACCTCGCGGGCGGACAGGCGGATATGGCCGCCCGCCGGCGTGTATTTGACCGCGTTGGACAGGATGTTGACCACAACCTGCTCGAGCCGTTCGCGGTCGCCCACGATTTTGGGCAGGCCGGCCGCCGTGTCGACCGCCAGCTCGTGCCCGCTGTTTTCCACGGTCAGCTTCATCGCGCCCGCCACCTTTTGCAGCATGTCCACCAGTGAAAAGCGCGTCATGCGCAGCTCCATCCGGCCGTAGTCGAGCCGCGACAGGGTGAGCAGATCGGTCACGATGCGCGCCATGCGCTCGCTTTCGCCCGAAATAACGCCCAAAAACTGCTTTTCGGTTTCAAGCGGGATATCGCCCGCCGCGTCGAGCAGCGTTTCGGTGTAGGAGCGGATATTGGTCAAGGGCGTTCGCAGCTCGTGCGACACGTTGGCGACGAATTCGCGGCGCGCGTCGTCCAGCCGGCGCTGCTCGGTGATGTCGTGGATGACGGCGATCACGCCGCCCTCGCCGTCGAGCGCGCCGTAGGGCGCGAGCGTCACCGACAGCACGCGCCCGCGGCGCGTGATTTCGCTCGTCAGGAAGGAGCGCATGGCGGTTTCGTCCGAGCCGAGCATGTCCAGATCGGCAAACAGCTCGTCAAAGGTCAGGCTGTCCTCCATGCGCACGCCGAGCAGGCTTTCGGTCGCGGGGTTCATATGGATGAGCCTGCCCGCGGTCGTAAAGGCGGCGACGCCGTCGGTCATGTGCAGAAAGAGGGTGTTCAGCTTATCGCGCTCGCCCTGCACCTCGCCGATCGTGCCCTGCAAACGGCCCGCCATGTAGTTGAACGACCGCGTCAGCTCGCCGATCTCGTCGGACGACTGCACGCCGAGCTGCTGGTCAAAATTGCCGTCCGCAATCGAGCGCGCGCCCTCGGTGATGCGCTCGATCGGCGTGGTGATCGTTTTAGAGAGCAGGAAGGAAAGCAGAATGGCGGCCAGCAGGCCGAACATCATCGCCTGCATGACGATTTGGAAAAACCGCCATGACAGGTCGGAAATCTCGTTTTTATCGTCCGAAACGTATACGATATAGTCGATGCTGCCGTTGCCGTCCTTGTCGATCGGCACGGCGACGTCCATCACATTGTCCGCGACGGAGGAGCGCGTCCCCGTTTTGCCGGCCATCGCCGCGACGATATTGCTCGTCCGCGTCAGCGAGCCCGCGCGGGTCTCGTTGGAGCCCTCCAGATAACGGCCCTCGCCGTCGAGGATGTAGAAATTGCGGTGGTATTCGTCGACGCCGAGCCTGCTTTTATTCGCGGTCAGCACCGTTTTCAGGCCCGCCGCGCCCGACTCGGCCGCCGTGTCCTGCAAGGAGCGGTTCATATCCTTGTCGAACACCGACTGCGCCTGTTCATAAAAGCTGTCAAGGTAGAAGGTGTTGACGCTGTTGATCAGAAACGTGCCGACCACCGCCATGACCGACACGATCAGCAGCACCAAAATCAGCACCAGCTTCATGTGTAAGGATCGAAACATTGAACACCTCCGGTGTTTCCGTCTTGCCAAAAAGCCGCGCGCTCAAGGCGTCCCGCCGCCGGACGGCGCTCGGCTTTTTTTCATGTCCGCTTTGCGCGGCGGGAAAAATTATTCCTCGCCCGCGAAATAATACCCCATGCCGCGCTTGGTCATGATGTGCCGGGGGCTTGCGGGCTGGTCCTCCACCTTCTCGCGCAGGCGGCGGATCGCCACGTCGACGGCGCGCAGGTCGCCGTAATACTCATAGCCCCAAACCTGCTCCATCAGCTCCTCGCGCGAAAACACGCGGCCGGGCGCGGCGGACAGAAAGCACAGGATATCGAACTCGCGCGCGGACAGCTCGAGCGCGCGCCCGTTTTTGTAGGCCATGCCGTTGTCCCTCGAAATGCGCAGGCCGCCGCCGGCGGACACGGGCGGCTTTTCGCGTTCCTCGCCCGAAACCGTGCGCCGCATATTGGCCTTGACGCGGGCCATCAGCTCCCGCATGGAAAACGGCTTGGTGATATAATCGTCCGCGCCCAGCTCGAGGCCCATGACCTTGTCGGTCTCCTCCTCGCGCGCGGTCAGCATGATAATGGGGGTGTCGTTCTGCTCGCGCACGCGGCGGCAGACCTCGAAGCCGTCCATCGACGGCAGCATCACGTCCAGCAGGATGAGGTCCGGCTGCTCGTCCAGCGCCAGACGCAGGCCGTCCGCGCCGTCGTACGCCGCCAGCGTGTCGTAGCCCTCGCGCTGCAGGTTAAACACCAGAATGTCCGCGATGGCCTTTTCATCCTCCACAACGAGGATTTTCTTCTTTTCCATAGTCTCTCCCTCCGAAGGGCGGCAAAAAACAAGGGTTCCGTTTGGATTCAATCAAATAACCCGCCGAGACGCGCGCGGTATATCGCGACGATGGTTTTCGCGTCGCGGATTTCGTCGCGCGCGATCATGGCCTCGACCTCGGCGATGGGATAGCGCTCGACCTCGACAAACTCGTCCTCGTCGGGCTGCATTTCGCCCTCGGTCAGGTCAAGCGCCGCGAACAGGTGCACGACCTCGGTCAAAAAGCCGGGCGAGGGATACTGTGCGCCCAGCGGCACGATGCGCCCGGCGGTGCAGCCGGTTTCTTCCTTCAATTCGCGCGCGCCGCAGGCGGCGTAGTCCTCCGTCCCGTGGTCGAGCTTGCCCGCCGGAATCTCAAGCAGCTCGGTATCGTACGGATAGCGGAACTGGCGAACCAGAATGATATTGCCGTCCCGGTCGACCGGCAGCACGCCGACGCCGCCGACGTGCTCGCACACCTCGCGCGGGGCTTTTCTGCCGTTTGGCAGCAGCACCTCGTCCAGCCGGGCCTTCATGATCTTTCCCTCGAAGAAATACCGGGCGGAAAGCTGTTTTTCTCTCATATCCATTGTGTCAAAGCTCCTTTTTACGGCGTGCCGAAGCAGCGCAGGATATAGGCGGTCTCGGGCGGCACGGACACGCGCACGCCGCGGCTGTCCGCGTGGTCGAACTCCTCGCCGGTCAGCATATCGACCGCGTAAACCGTTTCCACATAGGTGCGCTCGACGCGGTGCCCGCGGTTGACCAGCACCAGCAGGCGGGAATGGTCGCTCGCGCGCTCGTATTGCAGCAGCGCGCCGGACGAGTGCAGAAAGCGCAGCTCGCCGCTCGCCAGCGTTTCGCTGTCCGCGCGCAGGGCGCACAGCTTGCGGTAAAAGGCCAGCAGGTCGCGGTCCTCCGCGCCCCACGGATAGGTGCGGCGGTTGAACGGGTCCTCAAACCCCTGCCGGCCGGCCTCGTCGCCGTAGTAGATGGTCGGCGAGCCGGGCATGGTGAACTGGATCGCGGCGGCGAGCATCAGGCGGCGCTTGGCGCTTTCCAGCCGCTCGGGCGGCAGCGCATACTGCGCGCGCCCGTCCCGGTCCATGCGCCATTCCTCCTCGGCCACGCCGAGCAGGGTCAGTGCGCGCGCCGTGTCGTGCGTGCCGATGACGTTCATCAAATTGTAAAACACGTCGCGCGGGTAGTTCTCCCGGAGGCACTCCATCGTTTCCGCAAAGTGCTCGGCCGTGCCGCCGTTCAAAAAGCCCAGAATCGCGTCGCGCAGCGGATAATTCATCACGCTGTCCAGCTCGCCGCCCTGAAAATACTTGCGGCGCTCGGAATAGGCGACCTTGTTGGACGCATCCTCCCAGACCTCGCCGATCACGACCGCGTCGGGCTTTTCGCGCTTGGCCGCGGCGTTTAAGCGGGCGATGAAGGCGTCGGGCAATTCGTCCGCCACGTCCAGCCGCCAGCCGGACGCGCCCAGACGCAGCCAGCGGCGGATGACGCTGTCCTCGTTTTCGATGATATAATCGACATAGCTTTCGTCAAGCTCGTTGACCTGCGGCAGGGTGTAAATGCCCCACCACGAGCCGTATTTATCCGGCCACTCCTGAAAATCAAACCAGCTGTAATACGGCGACTCCTTGGATTGGTGCGCGCCCAGCCCCTCGTACCGGCCGCGCGCGTTGAAATACCGGCTGTCGTAGCCCGTATGGTTGAACACGCCGTCCAGAATCACGCGCATGCCGCGCTTTTTGGCCTTGGCGCACAGCTCCTTGAAATCCGCCTCGTTTCCGAGCAGCGGGTCGATGCGCTTATAGTCGCCCGTGTCGTACCGGTGGTTGGAGTACGCCTGAAAAATCGGGTTGAAGTAGATCGTGCGCACGTGCAGGCTTTCCAGATAATCGAGCTTATTGATCACGCCGCGCAGGCTCCCGCCGAAGAAATCGTTGTTAAGGATTTCGCCGTTCTCGTCCGGCCGGTAAACCGGGATATCGTCCCAGTTTTCATGCAGCACGCGCGGGCCGACGCCCTCGCCCTCGGGCAGAACGGGCATTTTGTCCCGGCAGAAGCGGTCGGGAAAGATATTGTAGGAAATCCCCTCGCCGAACCAACGCGGCGGGACGTAGGCGGGGTCAAACACGGTTAATTGATATTTATCGCCCGGCGCGTCGAGGATTTCACAGCGCCCGCCGTAGCCGCGCGAAGCATAGCGCGGGCCGTCGGGCGTGTTGAGCGTGAAATAGTACCAGTACAGGCCCGGGTGATCGGGACGGAACTCGGCGCAGTAACGGTCGCGCGCGCCGGCCAGCCCGTACCACCGCATCGGGAATTCCTGCGGCTCGCAGCCGTCCTCCTCGACCCAGAGCGTGACGTAGTCGGTTCCGCGCTCGCGCTTCGGATAAGCGGAAAACACCACCGCCTGCCCCGCCGGCACGGCGCCGTAAGGCGTTTTGCAGGCAAGGTGGCGGGAGTGGAACAAGCAATCGGGAACGGTTCTCAATTCATTTCCCCCAAACATAATAACTCTTTGTACAGTATAGCACAAAACACCGGATTAGTAAACAAAAACGGCCCCATCAGGAGCCGTTTATCGAATGTACACTAAGGGTTGCAATTTTGGCAGGGCTTATATCCCAAGGAAACCGCAACCTCTCTATCGTCAAAATAAATCCGTTTATCGGGATAAGGCAGAGTCGAACAATAGCAGCTGTGAAATAATTCACTATTATAGTTGCCGATGTAGGTATGCTCCAAATATGTTTTCACATATTTTATCTGCGGTTTTCCCGCTTCCTCATATCCGCGTTGATATCCGTCCGCGCTGCCCCGCATATAGCCTGCAAACAGGCACAGTGCCATTGCGGCCGCCGCCGCATATAATCCATAACGATTTTTACGGCACCAGCAGCTGATTTCGTACATCCAGTTTTTCACTCTCATAGTATCACCCCGCTATGAACAGTATAATCTGTATTACATTGTAATTCAACGTAAACTTTGAATATCGTAATACATTATATTATCATGTAAACATAGGAGGTGAGCATATGGGTGCAGAAAAGCCGGTATACAGTTTTCGGCTGAATCCCGAATTGGTTGATGCGCTTAAAGTGCTCGCCAAAGAGCAAAACCGCAATCTTTCCAATCTTGTGGAAACTATTTTGATCGAATATGTGAAAAAGCAAGGAAACTAACGCGCAGAAAGGCCGCCCGATCGGGCGGCCTTTTTTCTATGGTTTTTTAGAACGCAAAGTTTGTCTTTACGCGCCAAATGTTCTGCGCGTACTCCGCAACCGAGCGGTCGGACGCAAAGCGTCCCGAGTTCGCAATGTTCATCAGCGACATATAGTTCCAGTTCTCCGGCCGCAGATACATCTGGCCGACGCGCTCCTGCGCGGCCGCGTATGCGTCGAAGTCCTTGAAAATCATATACTTATCCGCCGGGCCGCCGTTGCCGCCGTGCAGCAGCAGGTTGGCGATGTCGGTGTAGTCCACGCCGTCGCCGAAGCCGCCGATCATGTGGTCCATCACGCGCTTGATCACCGGGTTCGACTGATAAATCAGCATCGGGTTGTACGAACCGGACGCGGCGAGGGACTCCGCCTCGGGGGTCTCCATGCCGAAGATGAAGATGTTCTCCTCACCCACGGCCTGACAAATCTCGACGTTCGCGCCGTCCATCGTGCCGATGGTGAGCGCGCCGTTCATCATGAATTTCATGTTGCCCGTGCCCGAGGCTTCCTTGCCCGCAATCGAGATCTGCTCGGAAATCTCAGCCGCCGGCATGATCATCTCGGCCAAGGATACCTTGTAATCCTCGATGAACACGACCTTGAGCTTATCGCCGATGTCGGGATCGTTGTTGATCATATTCGCAATGGAGTTGATCAGCTGGATGGTCTTTTTGGCCACCGCGTAGCCCGGCGCGGCCTTGGAGCCGAAAATGAACGTGCGCGGCACGAAATCCATCTTCGGATTGTCCTTCAGCCGGTGGTACAGCGAAATAATGTGCAGGATGTTGAGCATCTGGCGCTTGTACTCATGCAGGCGCTTTGCCTGCACGTCGAAAATCGAGTCCATATTGATCTCGATGCCGTTGTGCTCCTTGATATAGTCGGCAAGGCGCTGCTTGTTGGCGCGCTTGATCTCGCCGAGGCGCTGAAGCAGGGCCTTATCCTCGCCGTAATTGGCGAGCACCTGCAATTCGGACGGATGGGTGCGGTAGCCCTTGCCGATCTTGCCCTCGATCAGCTCGGCGAGCGCCGGGTTGGCCTCGCACAGCCAGCGGCGGTGCGCGATGCCGTTGGTGACGTTGCGGAACTTGGCGGGGTAGATCGTATAGAAATCCTTGAACACGCGCTCCTTGAGGATGTCGGAGTGCAGGGCGGAAACGCCGTTTACCGAGAACGAGCCGGCGATCGCAAGATGCGCCATCCGGACGGTGCCGTTCGATACGATGGCCAGCTTGGAGATCTTGTCGAAATCGTTCGGGAAGAAGTCCCACAGCTCCTTGCAGAAGCGCTCGTTGATCTCAAAAATGATCTGCATGACGCGCGGCATCAGCTCGGTGACGAGCGAAACCGGCCAGCACTCGAGCGCCTCGGGCATGACGGTGTGGTTGGTGTACGCGACCGACTGGGAAACGATGTTCCACGCCTGCTCCCAGCTCATGTCGTTTTCGTCCATCAGGATGCGCATCAGCTCGGGGATGACGAGCGTCGGGTGGGTATCGTTGATGTGCAGCACGTGCTTGTGCGCAAAGTTAGAAAGCGTGCCGTACTTGGCCTTGTGCTTGGCGCAGATATCCTGAATCGTGGCGGACACGAGGAAATACTGCTGCTTCAGGCGCAGGGACTGGCCCTCGCGGTGGTTATCCTCGGGATAGAGCACCATCGAGATGGTCTCGGCCATCGCATGCTTTTCCAGCGCCTTCAGGTACTCGCCGGAGGAAAACAGCTTCATGTCCAGCGCGATCGGGCTTTTGGCCTCCCACAGGCGCAGGCAGGCGATATTGTCCGTATCGTAGCCCGAAATCGGCATGTCGTACGGCACGGCCAGCACCGGGGTGTAGTCGTGGTATTCGACGATCATTTTGCCGGCTTCGTCAAAATAGCTGTTTACCGTGCCGCCGATGCGCACCTCGCGGGTGTCGTCCATCGCCGGGATGTGCCATACGTCGCCCGAGGCAAGCCACGAATCAGGCAGCTCGACCTGCTGGCCGTCCTCGATCTTCTGCTTGAAGATGCCGTGCTCGTAGCGGATGGAGTAGCCGGTGCCGCGCACGCCCGTGGTGGCCATGCCGTCCATATAGCAGGCCGCCAGACGGCCCAGACCGCCGTTGCCGAGGCCGGGGTCGGCTTCTTCCTCGAAGATATCGGCCATTTCATAGCCCATATCCTTCAAAGCTTCGGTAAGCTGGGGCAGCATGCCCAGATTGTATGCGTTATTGCGCAGGCTGCGGCCGACAAGAAATTCCATGCACAGGTAGTGCACCTGCCGCTCCCCATATTTTTCGACCTCGTTCTGGGTCTCGATCATATGCTCGGTGAGCGCGTCGCGGACGACGAGCGCGCAGGCTTCATAGACCTGCTCTTTGGAAGCATCTCCGACTTCGCGGCCGAAATGGCGCTGCAGCTTGCCGGCGATGGCCTCTTTCAGGGCATTCTTGGTGTAGTGGTTCTTTGGCATGGTATCTCTTATCTCCTCACTCGTTTTGGGTTTTGCGGGATTTACCAGCCCAAGGCGGAATGGTAAACCTCTATGTATTTATCGGCCGAGCTGCCCCAGCTGAAGTCGGACTTCATGCCTTGCAGCATCAGCTTTTTCCACGCGGGTTTGTTGTAGCGGAACACGCCGCAGGCCTCGCGGATGACATGCAGCATATCATGCGCGTTGTAGCTTGAGAACGTGAAGCCGTTGCCCGTGCCGGCGTAATCGACGAACGGCTGGACGGTGTCCTTCAGGCCGCCGGTCTCGCGCACGATCGGGATGGTGCCGTAGCGCAGCGAAATCATCTGGGCAAGGCCGCAGGGCTCGAACTTGGACGGCATCAGGAACATATCCGAGCCGCCGTAGATCCGGTTGGCCAGATCGCCCGAGAACATGATGGACGCGGAAATTTTGGCCGGGTAGCGGCGCTTGGCCTCGAGGAACATCTGCTCGTAGCGCCAGTCGCCCTTGCCTAAAACGATCAGACGGATATCGTCCGACAG
This sequence comes from Eubacteriales bacterium, assembly GCA_030524205.1. Lineage (GTDB taxonomy): Bacteria > Bacillota > Clostridia > Oscillospirales > Butyricicoccaceae > Agathobaculum. Next base: position 34,171 of record JAUNGZ010000005.1, on the reverse strand, counting down.
CATATCGTGCAGCACGGCCTCGATCAGATCGAGGCCCTTCTGGTCGACAAAGCGGGTGACCATGCCGATGACCGGCGTGTTTTCGTCTCCCTCAAGGCCGCAGAGCTTCAAAAGCTCGAGCTTGTTGACCTGCTTATCCTGCGGATTGCGCGGGCCGTAGTTTTTAAACAGCTTGGGATCGGTTTCCGGATTGAAGGCGTCCATGTCGATGCCGTTCAGGATGCCGTGCAGCTTGTAGCTGTTCATGCGCAGCACGGAATCGAGGCGGTAGCCGTAGTATTCGGTCTGGATCTCGCCCGCATAGGTGGGCGACACGGTCGTCACCGCCGTGGAGGCGACAATGGCCGCCTTCATCAGGTTGACGTCCCCGTCCATCGACATAAAGCCGGAACGGAAGTGCGCGTCGTCGATCCCGAGCACATACTCCAGAATCTCGCGGCCGTACTGGCCCTGATACTGGATATTGTGGATAGTGAACACGGTTTTGATGTTCTCATAGAAGGCGCGCGAGGAGAACATCAGGTTGTAATATACGGGAACCAGCGCCGTCTGCCAGTCGTTGCAGTTGATGACGTCCGGCTTCCAATCGAGATCGGGCAGCACCTCGAGCACAGCCTTGGAATAATAGGCGAAGCGCTCGGCGTCGTCATACTCGCCGTAGACCTGACCGCGGGCAAAGTAATATTCGTTGTCAATAAAATAATAGGTCACGCCGTCCGCCTCATAGCGGAAAATGCCGCAGTACTGGTTGCGCCAACCGAGGCGGACATAGGCATTTTTCAGATAGTAAAACTTTTCGCGCGTTCCCGGGTCGATCGCCGAGTACAGCGGGCAGAACACGCGCACATCATGTCCCTTCGCGGCAAGCGCTTTGGGCAGTGAACCTGCGACGTCGCCCAAACCGCCGGTTTTGACGAACGGAGCGCATTCACTTGTGACATACATGATTTTCATAAAAGCCGACCCTCCCCAGTAGGCTGTGCGGAAGCGGGTTTTGCCCGCTTCCGCACCCCTGTATTTTCATTATACTAGATTCTTCCTTCCCGCAATATAGGGAATTTCAACGAACATTCCGAACTTTTCGGCTTCAATTTGGCCCTTTTGTTGCGTTTTTCGCAAGTTTTTGTTAAACCGTAGAATTTTTGGCGATCGTGATCGGGTAATTCTCGTGGCCCATCATGGTCCGCCCGTCGCGCACAACGACGTTGCGGTCGGTGATGACATGGCGCAGCGAAGCCTCCGACAGGATACGGCCGCCCTCCATGATGATGCAGTCCTTGACGTCCGCGCTCTTGCCGACCACAACGTCGCGGAACAGCACGCTGTTCTGCACGTGTCCCTCGATATGGCAGCCGTCCGCGATCAGGCAGTCCTCAACGACCGCTTTGTCGCCGTAGTAGGCGGGCGCCTCGTCCTTGATGCGGGTCAGGATGGGGCGGGTGCGCAGGAACACTTCGCCGCGCACGTCCTTGTCGAGCATATCCATGTTGGACTGGAAATAGTCGGCCGTGTCCTCAATCTTCATTGCATATTCGTTGAACAGGTAGCCGGCGACCGTGCCGTCGATCAAGGCGCGGGAAAGGAACTCGCGCTCAAAATGGATGCAGTTGTGCGTGACGCAGTCGGACAGCATATGGATCAGGTACGGGCGGCTCATGACGTAAACGCCGAGCGAGGCGTGCTTGCACTTGCCGTCGTTAGAATCGCCCACGCGGATATCGACCGCTTCCTTCTTGCGGTTGAGCTCCACATATGTGGTGAAGGGCGAATCCTTCTGCTTTTTGGTGCATACCATCGTCAGGTCGGCGCCCGACTTGACATGGCGGTCGATCACATCGTCAAGCGGGATGTTGGCGACGATGTCGCCGTCCGCAATCACAACGTAATCCGCGCGGTTTTTCTGCAGAAAGTCGACCGCGCCAGCCAGCGCGTCGATCTTGCCGCGGTATTCGCCGGTGACAAGGGGCGAGGCCTTCTTGGAGTAGGAATACGGCGGCAGCAGCGTAACGCCCGAATTCTTGCGGGACAGGTCCCAATCCTTCGCGTTGCCGATATGGTCGATCAGCGACTGGTATTTGTCCTTCATCAAAACGCCGACACGGTAAATGCCGGAATTGACCATGTTGGACAGCATAAAGTCCACAATGCGGTATCTGCCGCCCCACGGCACGGCCGCGACCGTGCGGTGCTCGGTGATCTCGCGCAGGTCGTTATCGTTATCAAATGCAACAATAATGCCTAAAACACTGTTCATCATTTGCGCCCCCTCAAATCATGTCCGGCAGATCCTGATCCGCCATCTCTTTTGCCGCCAGCTTGGCGCCCCGGCCGATGCGCACGCCCTCGGCCACGACCGCCACGCCCCACTTATCCACGTCCCCTTCGGACGGGCTGCCGCCGACAGAGGCCTGCTTGGCGATGACGGCGTTTTCCGCAACGATCGAATAGCGCACGGTGGCGCCCTCCTCGACGACCGCGCCCGGCATCAGGATCGAATACTCGACCTTGGCGCCCTTGGCGATGGTAACGTCGGAAAACAGCACCGATTCGGACACCTCGCCCGCGATCTCGCAGCCCTCGGACACCAGCGTGTGCTTTACGACCGCGTCCTTGGTGGTAAAGTGCGGGGGCGCGCCGTTGTTGCGCCCGTAAATCTTCCAGCTGTCGTCGGTCAGGTTCAGGCCGGACTGCGGGGAAAGCAGGTCCATGTTGGCCTCCCACAGGCTCTCGATCGTGCCGACGTCCTTCCAATAGCCCTCGAACCGGTAGGAGACGAGCTTTTCGTTGTTGCCCAGCATAGCCGGGATGATGTCCTTGCCAAAGTCGTTGGAGGACTTTTTGTTGTTCTCGTCGTCGACCAGATACTGGCGCAGCTTTTTCCACGAGAAGATGTAAATGCCCATCGAGGCGAGCGTCGACTTCGGGTTCTTGGGCTTCTCCTCGAACTCGTAGATCGTGCCGTCCGGCTTGCAGTTCATGATGCCGAAGCGGGAGGCCTCGGCCAGCGGAACGTCCAGCACCGCGATGGTCGCGTCCGCGCCGGTTTCCTTGTGCTGCTGGAGCATTTTGTTGTAATTCATCTTGTAGATATGGTCGCCCGACAGGATGAGCACATACTCGGGGTCGTACTCGTCCACAAACTGGATATTCTGGTAAATCGCGTTTGCCGTGCCCTTGTACCACTCGGACGCCTTGCCCTTCTGGTAGGGGGGCAGGATGTACACGCCGCCGCGCAGGCGGTCGAGGTCCCAGGTCTGGCCCGAGCCGACGTAGGCGTTGAGCGCGTGCGGCTCGTACTGGGTCAAAACGCCGACCGTGTCGATGCCGGAGTTGACGCAGTTGGACAGCGGGAAATCAATAATGCGGTATTTGCCGCCGAACGGCACCGCGGGTTTGGCGACGTTGGTCGTCAGCACATACAGGCGGCTGCCTTGGCCGCCTGCGAGCAGCATTGCCACACATTCTTTTTTCCGATACATTGATGACTCTCCTTTTTTGCGGTTACGCTTATTTTGCGCCGGTTGCCGGCGAATCCCCTCTTATGCCTTTTTGTCTGTATCGTCTGTCTTGGCCACGGCCTTGGGCGCTGGTTTTGTCACCGCCTTCTCCGCGGGCTTTGCCACCGCCTTCGTCGCCGTCTTGGCCACGGCCTTCGCCCCGGTTTTCGCGACCGCCTTGGTCGCGGGCTTCACGACCGCTTTTTCGCCGCTTTTCGCGACTGCCTTGGTCGCGGCCTTTGCCGGCGCTTTTGCCGCCTTGGCCTTTTTCGCGGCCGCCGCCTTTTTGGCTGCGTCCACCTCGGCCTTGGAACGGCGCTGCGCGCGCGGCTTACCCTTGAAGAACAGCACGCCGAAGCGCGGGATCTGGATCGAAATCGACTGCTCCTGCCCGTGCATGGGCTTGCTTTCGCTGCGCACCTTGCCGTTTGCCGTGCCGCTGCCGCCGAACTCGGCCTTATCCGAGGTGAAAATCTCCTCGTACGTGCCCGCGAACGGCACGCCGACGCGGTACTGCGCCTGCTCCACCGGCGAGAAGTTGATCACCGCGATCACATCCGAGCCGTCCTGCGCGACGCGGCGGAAGGCGATGATGTTGTTGCGGTTATCCTCATGGCTGATCCACTCAAAGCCGCGCCAATCGGTATCCTGCTCCCAAAGCTGGGGCGTTTCCAGATAGAAGTGGTTGAGCGCCTTGACGTAGGTCTGCATCTGCTTGTGGGCCGGATAGTCGAGCAGCATCCAGTCCAGCCCCTTCTGGTAGGCCCATTCGGAGAACTGGCCGAACTCGCCGCCCATAAACAGCATTTTCTTGCCCGGATGCGCGGACATATAGCCGTACAGCGCGCGCAGGCCGCCGAACTTGTTCTCATACGGGTCGGGCATCTTATCGAGCAGGGATTTTTTGCCGTGCACAACCTCGTCGTGCGAGAGCGGCAGGATGTAATTTTCGGAAAAGGCGTACATGAACGAGAAGGTGATCTTATCGTGCATGTCCTTGCGGAAGAACGGGTCGGCCGAGCAGTAGCACAGCATGTCGTTCATCCAGCCCATGTTCCACTTGAAGTTAAAGCCCAGCCCGCCGTCGTAGCCGGGCTTGGTCACCATCGGCCACGCGGTCGACTCCTCGGCGATCATCATCACGTCGGGATGATCGGTCAGGATGTTTTCGTTCAGGATGCGCAGGAAGTCGATCGCCTCAAGGTTCTCGCGGCCGCCGTGGATGTTGGGCCGCCACTCGCCCTGTCGGTTGTAATCGAGATACAGCATGGACGCGACCGCGTCGACGCGCAGGCCGTCCATATGGAACTTCTCGATCCAGAACATCGCCGAGGAGAACAGCAGGTTGCGGGTGGAAACCTTGCCGTAGTCGAACACGCGCGTGCCCCATTCCTTGTGCTCCATCTTGAGCGGGTCTGCGTATTCGTAAAGGTGCGAGCCGTCAAACTCGACCAATCCGCAGCCGTCCTTCGGGAAGTGCGCGGGCACCCAGTCCATGATCACGCCGATGCCGGCCTGATGCGCCTTGTCCACAAAGTACATCAGATCCTTGGGCGTGCCGTAGCGGCTGGTTGCGGCGAAGTAACCGATGACCTGATAGCCCCACGACCCGTCGAACGGAAACTCGGTCAGCGGCATGCACTCGATGTGCGTGTAGCCCATTTCCTTGACGTAGGGCACCAGCTCGTCCGCCATCTGGCGGTAGGAATAGAAGTTGCCGTCCTCGTGCACCTTCCACGAGCCGAGATGGCACTCATAGATATTGACCGGGCCGGAATACGGCAGATTCTTGGCGCGCCATGCCAGCCAAGAAGAATCGCTCCATTCATACCCCTCCATATCGTACACCTTGGAGGCGTTGCCCGGCCTTGTCTCCGCATGGAAGCCGTAGGGGTCGGATTTGTCGAATACGTCGCCCGATTTGGTCCACACACTATACTTATATGCGGCGTATTCCGGAACATGCGGGATGAATTTTTCCCAGATGCCCTGCTCGTCCCTCTCCATCGGGTCCGCGTCCCGGTCCCAGGCGTTGAACTCGCCCATAACCGAAACCTGCTCCGCTTCCGGTGCGTACACACGGAACAGGTACCCCTTTTCGCCGTCCTGCTCGAACGGATGCGCGCCCATATAGTCAAACGCGCGGCAGTCTCTTCCCGAGTAAAAAAGCTGACTGCGTTTTTCGCAGGCCGGCGATGCACTTTTTTTCTTCATATTGCATCTCTCCCTCTCTTCAAACCGCCTCAAAACGGGCAAATTACCAAGTTTTTACTGGTTTTTTGTACATTTCGCTCGATTTTGTGCGGACAGTTATCACTTTAGTTGGATATAGTATACATCAACATAAAACAAAAGTCCAGTAATTTTACACAATTACCGGACTTTTTTAGCAAGAATTTTGTTTGGTTTACACAGAGGCTGTCGGGCAATGACCGGAAATCAAATTCTTTCTCCGGTTTTGGAGGAAAAAAGATTGCGGCGGATCATGTCGAGCGCGGTGGAAGCCGCTTGGTTTCGCACGCGGTCCCGTCCCAGAGAGGACTGCATTTTGCGGGTATGGCACCGTCCCCTGCACCAGATGCTGATGTAAACAAGGCCGGTGGGCTTTTCCTCCGTGCCGCCGCCCGGGCCGGCCACGCCCGTGATGCCCACGCCGACGTCCGCGCCGAGGGCCCTCGCGACCCCCTCGGCCATCTGCTCGGCCACCTCGGGCGAAACCGCGCCGACAGCGTCGAGCGTTTGCTTTTTCACGTCGAGCAGGTCCATTTTGACCCCGTTCGAGTAGGAGCACACCCCGCCGAGGTAATAATCCGAGCAGCCGGGCACGTCGGTGATGCGCTTGGACAGCAGGCCGCCCGTGCAGCTTTCGGCCACCGCGAGCGTCATGCCGCGCTGCCGCAGCCCGTCGCCCACCACCTGCTCGAGCGAGTCCACGTCGACGCCGTACACGTCGTCGCCCAGCAGGCCGCAGACCTCCTTGACGACCGGCTCGAGCAGCTTTTCGGCCGCCTCGGTCGTGTCCGCCTTGGCGGTGACGCGCGCGAAGCACTCGGACACCTTGGCATAGGGCGCGATGGTCGGGTTGGTCATGCGCTCCATCATGTCGTGCAGGCGGTCCTCCATCGCGCTTTCTCCCAAGCCGAACACGCGGATGTTGCGTGAAACGATGCAGCCGCCCGCCAGCTTATAAAGGTAAGGCATGGCGCATTCTTTCCACATCGGGTTGCACTCGCGCGGCGGGCCGGGCAGCATGAGCACGTGCTTGCCGTACGCCTCAAACGCACAGCCGGGCGCGGTGCCCCACAGGTTGGTAAATACCGTGCAGCCCTCGGGCAGCCACGCCTGCTTTTCGTTGTTCGGCGTCATCTCGCGGCCGATATTCGCAAAAAAGTCCTTGATGCGGTCGAGCGAGGGCTGGTGCAGCGCCATTTTACGGCCGAACGCCGCAGCGAGCGTCTCCTTGGTCAGATCGTCGAGCGTCGGCCCGAGGCCGCCGGTCGTGATGACGATATCCGCGCGGTCGCGCGCCGTTTCGATGACGTGGCGCAGCCGGTCGGGGTTGTCGCCGACGACCGTCTGGTAAAATACGTTGATGCCCAGCTCGGACAAGCCCTGCGAAATGAGCTGCGCGTCCGTGTTGACGATATCGCCCAGCAGGATTTCCGTGCCGACGGCGATAAGTTCTGCGTTCATGGGGGTTCCTTCTTTCCTACATGTTTTCTAGGATAACAAAGAGCGGATGCTTTTGCAATCCCTTCTATTGTTATAATGCTGTAAAGTATTTTCCAATTCTGTCAGATATGCACAATTTCAATGCCCGCAACCGCTTCGTTTACCAAAGCGTCCACGTCGAGACGGCTTTCCGCCTCCAAAATCTTGGGCATTTTGGGCCGGGTGTTGGGATGCTTGGGCGTGAACACCGTGCAGCAGTCCTCATACGGCAGGATCGAGGTTTCAAACGTGTCGATCCGACGCGCGATGCGCACGATCTCCTCCTTGTCCATGCCGATGCACGGACGGAATACCGGCAGGCTGCACACCGCGCCGGTCACCGCCATGGCGGGCATGGTCTGGCTTGCCACTTGACCGAGCGACTCGCCCGTGATCAGCGCGCCGCAGCCGTATTCCTCGGCCACCCGCTCGGAAATGCGCATCATAAAGCGGCGCATGATGAGCGTGAACAGCTCCTCGTGGCACTTTTCGCGGATTTCCTCCTGAATTTTGGTGAACGGCACGACCATCACGCTCATCCGGCCGCACCACGCGGACAGCTTGCGCGCCAGCTCGAATACCTTTTCCTTGGCCTGCTCCGAGGTGTAGGGATAGCTGAAAAAGTGGATGCCAACCAGCTCGAGCCCGCGCTTGGCCATCATCCAGCCCGCGACCGGCGAGTCGATGCCGCCCGACAGCAGCAGCCCCGCCCGCCCGTTCGAGCCGATGGGCATACCGCCCGCGCCCGGCTCCGGCCCGGCGTGCACGAACGCATACTGCTCGCGGATTTCGACGTTGACCGTCAGCTCCGGATGGTGCATATCGGGCCGCACGTCCGGGAACAGGTCGGCCAGCTCGCCGCCGACATGCTGGGAAATCTCGGTCGAGGTCATGGGGAATTTTTTGTCCCCGCGCTTGGACTCGACCTTGAAGCTCGCGGCCTCCGCAAAGCGCGGCGCGAGATAGGCTTTCGCCGTCCCGATCACGCTTTCGAGCGTCTTTTCCGGGCAGACCGCCGCGCGCGAAATCGTGGCGAAGCCGAACACGCGCTTTGCGCATTCCATAACCGCGTCGCCGTCGGCCTCGTCCGGGATCTCCACATAAACGACCGACTGCCGCATGGAAATATTGCAGTCGGCCACATTCGCCATGCGGCGCTTCAGGTTTTTCAGCAGCCGGTCCTCAAATGTTTTGCGGTTAAGGCCCTTCAGGACGATCTCGCCGCATTTCAGCAGTAATACTTCTTTCATATTGTCTCCTTATCGCTATGCTGGTATCTGTTTTGTATATTCGTCCGCGAAGACCCGCGCGAAACTCCCCGCCGCCCTGCGGGCGGCAGATCACCGGCGGAGCTTTTCCGCTCCCTTTTGCAGCCCCAAAATCAGCGCGTCCACGTCGTCCCGCGTGTTCTCGGGGCAGAAGGACACGCGGATGGTGCAGTCGCTCTGCGCCCGCGGCAGGCCGATTGCGGCCAGCACGCCGCTCTGCTTGCCCTTGGAACAGGCGGAGCCCGCCGAAACGCACACGCCCTCGTCGGATAGAATCCGCAGCAGCACCTCGCTTTTGCAGCCCGGAACGGCGAGGCTCTGCACGTGCGGCACGTCGCTTTGCACGTTGAAAACGGCGAACGGCAGCGCGGCCGCCACCCGCTCGCGCAGATAGGCCGCAAGCTGTTCGACGTGCGCGTAATCCGCGTCCCGCCGCGCTTTGCGCGTTTCGCACGCCTTGGCAAACGCCGCGATATTCGGCAGCGGCTCGGTGCCGGGGCGCAGGCCGCGCTCCTGTCCCCCGCCGGTCGCGAGCGGCGGCAGGCGCAGGCCCTTTTTCACATAAAGCGCGCCGATCCCCTTGGGCGCGCCGATCTTGTGCCCGGATACGCTCATCAGGTCGCAGCTCCATTTTTTCGGCGCGACCGGCACACGGAACAGCCCCTGCACCGCGTCCACATGAAACAAGGCGTTGGGGCACCTTGCCTTGAGCATTTTGCCCAGCGCGGCCACCGGCTGCACCGTGCCCAGCTCGTTGTTGACGAGCTGGCAGGACAGCAGCACCGTGTCGTCCGTCAGCGCCCCTTCGAGCGCCTCGGGCAGGATATGCCCCGCGCCGTCCGGCTGCAAAACGGTAAGGCGGAAGCCGTCCGCCTCAAGCTGCTTTGCGGTTGCAAGCGTCGCCGCGTGCTCGAGCGCGGAGGTTATGATATGCCCCTTTTTATGCCGGTTCAGATGCGCGCAGCCCCGCAGGGCGATGTTGGTGCTCTCCGTGCCGCAGGCGGTGAAATACGTTTCCTCCGGCAGACAGGCGAGCGCGTCCGCAACGGTTTTCCGGCTCTCCTCCAGCAAGCGCGCCGCGTCCAGCCCCATTTTGTGCAGGCTCGACGGATTTCCGTACCCCTCGCACATGGCGCGCACGGCGGCCTCGGCCGCTTCGGGCAGGACGGCGGTCGTCGCCGCGTTGTCCAGATAATGCATGATGCAGCTCCTCTAATCTTTTCATTCTGTTTTATTTTACAACGCGAAGGGGGCTTTTACAAGTCAAATCCGTGCAATTCGGCATTGAATATCGCTTTGTCCTGTGCTATACTTTATCCGTATGGCGCGGCAAAGCGCGCACAGGACAGGAAAGGAATGTAAAACTATGCCCGGTAAAGTGATTCTCGGCGCCCAGTGGGGCGACGAAGGCAAAGGCAAGTTCATTGATATTTTCGCGGCGAAGGCCGATCTGGTCGTACGCAGCCAAGGCGGCAACAACGCCGGCCACACCGTTGTGGTGAACGGCGAAACGTATAAGCTGCAGCTCATCCCCTCGGGTATCCTGTACCCGGACTGCGTCAACGTCATCGGCCCTGGCGTGGTCGTCGACCCGCGCAACGTGCTGCGTGAAATCGACGGGCTGGCCGAAAAGGGCGTTTCCTGCGATAAGCTGTATATCGACGCGCGCTGCCACTGCATCCTGCCGTGGCACCTCGAGCTCGACGCGCTTTCCGAAAAGGCGCGCGGCGGCGACGACATCGGCACAACCAAAAAGGGCATCGGCCCGACGTATATGGACAAGGCCGAGCGCATCGGCGTGCGCATGCACGATTTTGTCGGCGAGCGCTTCGAGGAAGCGCTGCGCGAGGCCTGCGAACGCAAAAACAAGGTGATCACCGGCGTGTACGGCGGCGAGCCGATTGATATCGAGGCCGTTCTGGCCGAATACAAGGACTACGCCGGCCGCCTGCGTCCGCACGTGAGGGACACCTCGGTGCTGACCTACGCCGCCGTCAAGGCGGGCCAGGACGTGCTGTTCGAGGGCGCGCAGGGCACGCTTTTGGATCTCGATATGGGCACCTACCCCTATGTCACCTCCTCCCACCCGGTGGCCGGGGGCTGCTGCATCGGCTCGGGCGTCGGACCGACCGCGATCGGCTCGGTCATGGGCATCTGCAAAAGCTATACCACGCGCGTCGGCAAGGGCCCGTTCCCGACCGAGCTGTTCGACGAGACCGGCGACTACATCCGCAAGGCCGGCGGCGAGTTCGGCACGGTCACAGGCCGCCCGCGCCGCACGGGCTGGTTCGACGCGGTCATCGCGCGGTACGCGGTGCGCGTCAACGGCTTGACCGAGCTGGTCATCAACAAGATCGACCCGCTGCGCGGGCTTGACAAGCTGAAGGTTTGCGTCGCCTACCGCTACAAGGGCGAAACGATCACCGAATTTCCGGCCAACTTCGCCGATCTGGCGCATTGCGAGCCGGTTTACGAGGAATTCGAAGGCTTTACCGAGGATATCACCGGCTGCCGCTCGTGGGACGACCTGCCCTCCGCCGTACAGTCGTACATCAAGGAGCTGGAGCGTATCATCGACTGCCCGATCACCATGCTGGGCGTCGGCCCCGCGCGCGATCAGGTAATGACGCTGAAGTAAAATCAATTAAAAACGCGAGGTGGGCGCCCGGCGCTCCCCTTGCGTTTTTTTATAGAAAGGAAAACCATATGAACGCAAAAATAATGCGGCAAAACGGCGTTTCCGTCGCCGTGCTGCAAAGCGAAACACCGCTCATCACCAACGTGCAGTCCGCGCTCGACCTCGCCATGACGGCGCGCTACGAGACCGGCTGCGACCGCGTGGCGCTGAACAAGGGGGCTGTCTGCGAGGATTTTTTCGTGCTCAGCACCCGCCTTGCGGGCGAGGTTTTGCAGAAATTCATCAATTACCAAATTAAATTCGCGATCTACGGCGATTTTTCCGGCTATACCAGCAAGCCGCTGCGCGATTTCATCCGCGAAAGCAACCGCGGGCACGATATTTTCTTCACTGAAACCGCCGAGCAGGCCGTCGATCGGCTGTCGGCCGTTTAAAAAGGAGAACGCATGGAACTGCACACCGAACGCCTGACGCTCCGCCCCTTCCGGGAGGACGACGCCGAGGCGCTTTACAATTATTCCAAGGACGAGGCCGTCGGCCGGATGGCGGGCTGGAAGCCGCACGAAAGTCTGGACGAGTCGCGGGATGTGCTGCATTTGGTCTTTCTGGACCAACCCGCCGTCTGGGCGATCGAGCGGAACGCGGACGGGCGGCTGATCGGCTCGATCGGCCTGGTCGGCGATCCCGCGCGGCAGTATGGGTCGGCGCGCATGCTGGGGTACGCGCTCGGCGTCGATTACTGGGGACGGGGCTACATGACCGAGGCCGTGCGCGCCGCCGCCCAGTACGGCTTTGACCGGATGACGCTCGACCTGATCACGGCCACCTGCTATCCGGACAATCCCGCCTCGCGGCGCGTGCTGGAAAAGTGCGGTTTCCAGTACGAGGGCACGCGCCACCGCGCCGAGCTGCTTTACAACGGCGAAATCAAGGATCATCTGTGCTTCTGGCTGCCTCACGAGCGGTCCCCGGCGCGCGCCGGACGATAAGGAAAAACACAGGAAATAAAATCAAGCTACCCTTTTTGTGAAAAATGTGCTATAATATTCTTGCAACGTGTGGTTTTGTGGAACGTAAGTCCAGTTGTCAAAACCGCGCGTTTTTGTTTTTGTCACACAGGGCGAGGAGGAAAACCAATGTATCACGAAGGCGAATTCATCATTTACGGAACCAACGGCGTCTGCAAGGTGGAAGCGGTGGGCAGGCCCCCCTTTGCCGGGGATGAGGCGCGCCTTTATTACACACTTGCGCCGGTCTTTGGCACGGAAACCATCTATATTCCGGTCGATTCCCCGGTGTTTATGCGCCCGGTGCTTTCCAAGGATCAGGCGGAGGAATTGATCGAGACGATTCCCTGCATCGAGGAGGACGAGCCCGACACCCACAGCCTGCGCCTCATCAGCGAGCATTATCAGGCCGCGCTGCAAAGCCACGACTGCCACGACTTGGTGCAGCTCATCAAGACCGTATACGCCAAATCCCAGCGGGGCGGGCGGCGCGTCAGCCAGATTGACCAGCGCTACCGCAAGCGCGCGGAGGATTTGCTGCATGGCGAGCTGTCCGTCGCGCTCGGCATCCCGATGAGCGAGGTGCAGCCGTATATCGCCCATATGATCTCGAAAAACACGCGCGTAAAGGCATGACAGCCGCTTCGGCCGTGCTGACCGCGCGCCGAAGCGCAAAAAGGGAGACGCCCTCGGGGCGTCTCCCTTTCATTTTGGTGGAGTTGATTGACGCACAGACGAACACCTCGAACCGCCGTCCACCTGTTCAGTTTCGTTTAGCAGGGAGTTTGTCACTTCGGTAGTTTTCGTACCCGTATTAAAGAAAAGCGTCAATTTATCGTCGTATAAGTAGATGCGGTTGATAAATATATTGATAAGCATACGCCGATACTGCGCATCGTTAATATCGCCGTTTTTTAAGGACGTTAGGAAGAATAGAATTTCGTCCTCGCTCGGCGCATATTGACTGCGTTCTTCTTCGGCAATCTGCTCCTGCAATGCTTTTTTCTCTGCCGAGCGTTGGGCAATGCGCTCCGTTATGACATCCGCCGCCTGTCCCAACTCCAGACTTGCCAGCAGGTGGTCAATGGCTTTTTCAGTATCCCGCAAAGTCTGGCGCAAATGCTTAAGCACCGAATGTTCATAATCCGATTGGAAAACCGCCGCGACCTCCCGCACGATAACAGCGATATTCTGATCCGTCAACTGCGCACGGCAATGAGTCAACACATAATTTTCCAGCCAGTCCTTGCGCACCGCTTTCTTCTTGCACTTTCGCTTTTTCATTCCTTGGCAGATATAATATCGGTATATTGCGCCTGATTTCGACGTACCCGAATACCCAATCATGCTGTTGCGGCAGTGACCGCAGTACAGCTTAGTCGACAAAATATATTCCTCTTGCGCCCGCCCTCGTGCGGGCGCTTTTTTATTGTCCTGTAACCGCCGTTGCACGCGATCGAAAAGTTCATCCTCCACCAGCCGCGGCAGTACGTCCGGCGTTTCCGTCCCCTTGAATGCATACACACCGATATACTTCTTGCTTGAAAGCACCGTCCGCAGGGAGTTGCGGTTAAACGAATTTCCTCGCGTTGTCTTAATGCCGTGTGCGTTGAGATAATTCACGATTTCCATGATCGTCTGCCCGTCCGCGTACATCTCGAAGATATGCGGGACCAAATGCGCCGTAGCTGGGTCAATAACAATCCGTTTTTCACCATTGACGGCAAAGCCGAAGCCGGGATGAGAGCCGGTAAACAAGTGTTTTTCCGCATTCTGCTGCAATCCTCGCCGGATGTTCTGCGATAAATTGACCGAGTAATATTCGGCCATGGACTCCAACACACCCTCGACCAGCACGCCCGCCGGGTCGTCGCTGATTGTTTCTTTCGCAGAGATCACCCGAACGCCATACCGGCGCAAACGTTCTTTATAAATTGCGGAATCAAATCTGTTGCGCGCAAAGCGGTCAAGTTTCCACACAATTACCGCTTCAAATCTCTTTTGTGCACTGTCCTCGATCATCCGCTGAAAATCGGGACGCTTATCCGTTGTGCCGGTCAGTTTCTTGTCGATATATTCGCCAATAACCGTATATCCGTTTTTGTGCGCGTACTCACGGCAATCCTCTAACTGCGACTCGATGGTCTGTTCATTCTGTGAATGTGAACTGTACCGCGCATAGATCACGACGTTCATTTACTCACCTGCCTTTGGCGTATCGTAGAGCAGTTTATAGGTAACCGGGTCAACCAGTTCCCCATTATGTACTCGCACACCGGCAAAAGCGGCCAGCACCGCTTCGAGATCATCGTCTGTTTTACACGTTGACGCTTGCGCAAAAAACAGGCACATCAAAGCGTTATGACTTTTTAACGCTACTTCCGTACTTTGCGGCATCTCCGGCGAGAAATTAAGAGCCTTGGCGGAGCGAAACAATGTCCGAAGCAAGGCTTGCGCCTCTAAATCTGCCGCCCCCGATGCGATAGGTGTAACAGGCGCGCACTGTGTCGGCACTTCATATCCGCACAAGTAATCCACTGAAGTCCCCAACGCCTTTGACAATTTAACCGCGACATCCAACGGCGGCAATGCACGCGCAGACAAGTAAGACGCTAACGACCCGTATGAGATATCAACCCTGTCCGCTAACTGTGTCCGCGTAACCCCACAGCCGGTTAATAAATTTTGCAATCGCTCGGACACAATCCTTTTCAGTTTATCTTTATTCATGCCATGTCCTCCGCATCTCAACTTGTAATTATATTATAATATATTTGTTTCTTATTGTCAAATTACACGCTTGTTACAAAATATTTGCAGTTATTGATGATATTAAATTAATATCTTATAATTAAATTACAATTAAAAAGGAGGTGCATATAGAGTCCCATTTGACCTTTCAAAACCACAGGCGCAGCAGTTCGCGCGGTGTATCGCGCACGATATACACGCCTATGCAACTGCACACGCCGACGCTTTCGCGGCATTCTGCAATGCCCGCAATCAACCGATAACCAATCTGAAACCGTCCAACCGCGACGCAGATCATACTACGATACATCGTGTTTCATAGCACGATCGCCTGCATCCAACCAGAACACGCTTCCGTGTTCGCCACCGCACGAATACCGTGCAGAAAGGAAATTTATGTTTGATATCATCAAGTTTATTGTTTTAACATTTTTGCAGATTGCCGGAGACAGCAAGGCTCTGCTGGCCGCCGTGGAGGACGATAATGAATTTGTCGACGGCAAAGCCACTGGCAAACGGCTGGGAACCAAATACACCTGCGTTGCTATGAAAAATCAGGGGTATCGCTTCGTGGTAAAAATCCCCGGTGCTGCACCGATTATCACGCAGGATGAGCTGGCAGCCAGCGAAGTGCCCGTATGGGTCTCCTTTGAAGGCTTTCAAGGCCGTTTTTACCGTCTGCGCGGGCAAATTGAGTACGGGCTAACTTGCAAGGCCGAAAAGGCTGTGCTTGTACAAGAAGGGGGTAAGTCTCGTGAAAAAGGCGCTTAATATTCTGACAACACAGCCCGTTTGGGCTCAATTTGCTTATGAAATGGTCCTAACCGTTATTCTTACAGCCGCAGCCGTACTGCCAATCGGCTTGATCGCCCAGTGTTTTTATAATGTCGCCGGATTTATATTGATTGCCGGAATCATCGCTCTTGCTGTTATTGTACGGGGTATCCATCAGCGAGCCGCGCAAAGTCAGTTGCGCTTGCATCACCTCTATGAGAACGCGCCGCGCGTTCTCTTCCAAGCCCTCAGCGATGCCGCCATGCAGATCGGTGCGCTCGCCCCTGCTACCTTTGAGGATATTTTCAGCCCGCAGGGCGATTGTACGCTTGGCACTACCACGGTGATGTGCTTTGAACTTTTCAAAAGCAAGAGCGGTATCGCCGTCGATCCTGCGCAGCTTATCGAGTACCGCAGTATTCTGCAAGCGCGTATCAATAAGCTACTTTGCACCGGCCGGTATATCTGGCTGCCCTTTGCAGACTATTGCTTACTGTCTGCCCTGACTATACTGGAGGTGCAGGACGGCGGCGCGATGCTGTATATCCATGTCGCGCTTGTCTATGATGATGCCAGCAGGCAGAGCGTACTCGACTATCGGAACGCTGCAACAGCCGTACCATCTAACGGCTCAACGTCTAAGCAGGTACCTGCTATTCCATTAGCGCTGAATAAACCCTTGTTGGATTATGGGCATAAAAAGCCGGTGCTATGGCCTTATGACCAAGCACCTCACGCGGTTGTGATCGGCAGCACCGGTTCCGGCAAAACTTACTTTGTTAAACAGACGATTTGGCGCGCTTTAAAGCACATTCCTAATGCGGCTGTCACCGTCTGCGACTTCAAGGCTGATGATTTTCGCTTCCTTTCCGGCTTCGCGGGCTATTATCAGCATATCGACTGCGCGGTGGGATTGCAGGCGTTTGTTGACTTGTTCACTGCCCGTCAAGCTGGCACTGACCCGTGCCGTGATTTCCGCTTGCTGGTCTTTGATGAATGGGCATCCTACTTGCAATCTCTCGACAAAAAGCAGGCTGACACCGAGATGAAGAAACTTGCAACACTGCTGATGCTCGGCCGTTCCTTCGGCTGTCATGTGCTGGTGTCCCAGCAACGCGGCGACGCACAGTATTTCAGCACAGCCCGCGATAATTTCGGCATGGTGATTGCACTCGGCAACCTATCGCCCGAATCCCGCGACATGTTTTTTAAAGGCTACAAAGACAAGATTGAACTGACCCAAGAGCAGGGAACCGGCTACGCGGCCGTCAACGGCGGTGAGCCTATCGCTATTCAGGTGCCTACTGTGGATATAGGCAAGGTGGAATCTGCCATTCAACAGCATTTTACCCCCACGCCGCCCGGCGGCGCGGGCGAAGCGTAAGCGACGGCGGGACGGCTGCGGGGAGGGCTTGCCCTCCCCGCTTTTGCAAGGGCAAGTATTACCCCTTGCACACTTCCGTCGCAAGCCGCAAACCAAAATTTATATTGAAACGGGGGCTTTTTATGAGCGACATGCAAAGCCGCAAGTGGCAAATCACCATCAACAATCCCCTCCAAAAGGGGTTTACACACGAGAAGATTTCAACGGAGTTACAAGCCCTAAAATCAATCGTATACTGCTGCATGTCCGATGAGATCGGTCAGACTTATCATACGCACGTCTATGCGGCCTTTTCCAGCGCGGTGCGCTTTTCCACGCTGAAAGCGCGCTTTCCCGAAGCGCATCTCGAAGCGACGCGCGGCACGTCCGCTCAAAACCGCGACTACATCCGCAAAAGCGGTAAATGGGAAAACGACGTCAAGCACGGCACACGCATACCCGGCACTTTTGAGGAATGGGGCGAAATTCCGGAGGAACAGCCGGGGCGGCGCACCGACCTTGCCGACCTCTACGAGATGATAAAGAGCGGCGCGACGGACGTCGAGCTTCTTGAATCTTTCCCTAAGTCGATGCTCTATCTCGATAAAATCGAGCGCGTGCGGCAAGCACTGAAAGCGGAGCGGTATAGCACTGAATTCCGCCCGCTCGAAGTGACCTATATCTGGGGTCCTACCGGCTCTGGTAAAACCCGCGGCGTGATGGAGCAGTACGGTTATGACCGCGTCTGCCGCGTGACCGATTACGATCATCCTTTTGAACGATACGCAGGCGAGGATGTTCTCCTGTTCGATGAATTTCGCTCACAACTGCGCATATCGGATATGCTCAACTACCTCGACGGCTACCCGCTAATGCTGCCATGTCGGTATGCCAACCGCCAAGCCTGTTATACTAAGGTTTTTCTTATATCCAACGTGCCGCTGGACAAGCAATATAAAAATGTGCAGTACGACGAACCCGTCACATGGGAAGCATTCAGACGGCGTATCCACTACATCGAATATCTCGGTGTTTCTGCCAATGAGGACTTTACCGAACTTGCTGACGACGACGGGCAATGTCCGTTCTGATAACAATACCCCCGATTTTACAATCGGGGGTATTCGCTTTATTCGGCGGTGGTCAGGGTGATGTCGTAGAAGCAGGATGATACGTTCGACCAACCGCCCATCTTAAATTTGATAAAATTGCATCCGCTGATATTGACCTCCACATCGACCGGCGCGTCGCCGCATTTGGCGGAATACTCTTTTAACAGCGTTTCTTCGCCGTACTGGTCTACGCTGTAAATACCCAAACTGCTTTCAACTGAGCTTCCCAGCTTATCATACGCCAGAACAAATTTCCCGTGAATAGACTGATACTCCGAATTCACTTTATATGTAATTGAGCTATCGCGGTTTACCGCTTTGATACAGTTAAAGCAAGCGGTTTTCTCCCCCAATATGGAAAACGACGTTTCCTTATACATGGACGGGGCGGCTGCGCCGCTCGTAGGTCCTTTGCTCTCAAACGGCTTCAGCGTATCCAGTGCCACACTCTTGACACCCGTGTCGGGGCGTTTGCCAATATACACGGTTTCCGTGTTGCCGTCCCACGAAACTTCCTTGTCGGTCAACATGCCGGTTAGTGCGCGCACGGGCAGGTAGGTCGTGCCGTCGTAAATCAGCGGCTCGACGACGTTGCCTTTTGCGTCGGTAGGCTTTTTCAGGTTGCCGTCCACATAGATCTTGATACCGCCCATCGAAACCCTAATCTCCCGTAGCGCGCTTGCTGCTGCCGGCGCGATCGTCGTCGCCACCAGTACGGACGCAAGCACGCCTATCACAAAGCCCTTTACCATCTGTTTATCCCACTTTTTCATGTGTTGGCCTCCCTTTAGTTGTTGACTTCATTGTAGCATATATCATACTTATAAGTCAATATACTAATACTTTTGTGTAGCTACTTGACTTCTATGTACTTGTTAGAATAGGAATAGAGGTGGTGGCACAATGATAGACTACAGCGAAATCGGCAGGCGCATTAAGCGATATCGCACAACGTTAGGCATTTCACAAGAAAAACTGGCCGAGTTACTTGACGTAACGCCCGGTTATATTAGCTGTATCGAACGCGCAACGCGCTGGGTCAATTTAGAGCGATTGAGCGAGATCGCAGCGTTGCTCGGCGTGCCGACAGCCGCCCTGCTCGCCGACACCGAAGAAACGACGCAAACCGCCTACGAAAAAGACCTGCTCCCCCTCGCCGCCAAGCTGACGGAGGAGAACAGGTCGCTGCTGCTGGATTTTGCACAGATGCTGGTGAGAAGACAAAAATAGGAGGATACAAGAATGGCGGAATATTTTACTTTTACTGCGGCTGAAAAGCGCTATTTGAATCAAGTTAATACAGACCATGATTCTATGCTATCTCCGTACGCAACACACAATGCAGATGCAACCCGAGCACAATCATATACGCCGCGTTTTGCTATCATTCGACCACCATATTCCTATGATGTAGATCGGATCATTCATAGCCCTCTTTATAATCGTTATGCAGATAAAACACAAGTTTTTTCATTTTATAAAAATGATGACTTAACTCGTCGGGCGTTACATGTACAATTTGTATCAAAAATTGCACGTACCATTGGTCGGGCGTTACGTCTTAATTTAGACCTCATTGACGCAATTTCTCTGGGGCATGATATGGGGCATACTCCTTTTGGTCATAAAGGAGAAACGTTTTTAAGTGAGAATTATCAGCGTGGCACACAAATTAGAGGTGGCCAGAAACGATTTTTCAATCACAATGTGCATAGTACGCGCATCTTTCGCTATATTCTTTCTTCTAATTTGACCCTACAAACCTTAAGTGGTATTCTTGCTCATAACGGCGAAAAAGTCTATCAAGAATATTCCCCTATCTCTATCGCTTCTTTTTCAGAATTTGATCAAACACTTGAGCAGTGTTATTTATCAAATGATTACCATAAGTCACTTAGGCCGAATACGTTAGAAGGATGCGTTGTTCGTATTAGTGATATGATTGCATATGCCGGAAAGGATCGGCAAGACTTGTACAAAGCAAATCTTATTACATCTACTGAATTTGAAAAAACGCGTCTCATCGGCACAAAAAATAGTGAAATCATATCAAATGTTGTTGTCAACCTGGTGAAAAACAGTATCGAATCTCCGGCGCTAAATATGGACGCAGCGGTGTTTAATGATTTGAAGGATCTAATAGCGGAAAACTACAAGGTTATTTATCAAGACGAACATCTAAATGAACAATATTTTGAAATTATTCAACCATTAATGCAATTGCTATACGAACAACTGATTAATGATATTCAAAATAAAAATCATAATTCACCTGTCTTTCAGCATTATCTTAATGACTCTATTCAAGGAAACGTATATCGTGATCTTGAAAAAAGATATATTACAGCTTCTCCCGATGATATAGTAACCGATTTTATTGCGAGCATGACAGATGATTATTTTATTGATATTTGCAGAGCTTTACACCTAAATGATACCTTGCTTGACAGATTACGTTATCACGAATATTTTGATTGCTAACCATATTTCATACAAAAAGAGCGTATTGATTTTGTTCAATACGCTCTTTTTCCTTACCATCGCAACGTCACGGCAAAGCCGTTTCTATAATAGACGGTGTTCGGGTAAGGCTCATATGGTGGAGTTGAGGGGGCTCGAACCCATGACCTCTCGCGTGTGAGGCGAACGCTCTGACCAGCTGAGCTACAACTCCGTTTATTCCGTGTACTTGGATAGTATACCAGAAACAAACGGCGTTTGCAAGCCCCTTTTTATCCCGTCAGGGCTTTGGGGGTTGGTCCAGCCGGCCGAGCAGCGCAACGATCGCCGCAATAACCGCCAGCACGGTGAAAATGCCCGCCATGCCCTGCCCCAGCAGGGCAACCGCAGCCGATACCGCTTCGTTCATATCGTTTCCGCTCCTTTCTTACATAAAGAACCCGAGGATCACGCCGCCCGCGACAACCGAGGCGATCTGCCCGGCGACGTTCGCGCCGACCGCGTGCATCAGCAGATGGTTGGTGCGGTCGGCCTCCATGCCGAGCTTTTCGATCACGCGCGCCGACATCGGGAACGCCGAAATGCCCGCCGCGCCGACCATGGGATTAACCTTATTTTTGCAGAACAGGTTGAGGATCTTGGCGAACAGCACGCCGCCGACCGAATCGAGCACGAACGCGACCAGTCCCAGACACAGGATGAGCAGCGTTTCCTTGGTGACAAACTGCTCGGCGCGCATGGAAAACGAGATGGTCAGCCCCAGCAGCAGCGTAATGAGGTTAGCCAGCTCGTGCTGCGCGGTTTCGGACAGGGTGTTCAGCACGCCGCATTCGCGGACCAAATTGCCGAACATCAAAAATCCCACGAGCGCCACCGACGCCGGCGCGACAAAGCCCGCCACCATCGTTACGACGATGGGGAACAAAATGCGCGTGCGGCGGCTGACCTTATCCGCCGCGTAGGGCATGTGCATGGCGCGCTCCTTTTGGGTCGTCACCAGCTTGACGGCGAACGGCTGGATGATCGGCACGAGCGCCATGTAGCTGTACGCCGCCACCGCGATCGCGCCTACATATTTACTGCCCAGCACCTGCGAAACCAAAAGGCTTGTCGGCCCGTCCGCCGCGCCGATCACGCCGATGGCGGCCGCGTCGCGGATATCGAAGCCCAGCGCCGCCGCGACGATGACCGTCAGAAAAATACCCACCTGCGCCGCCGCGCCGAACAGAAACAGCTTGGGGTTTGCCAAAAGCGGGCCGAAGTCGATCATCGCGCCGATGCCGATGAACAGCAGCAGCGGGAACGCCTCCGATATACCGATGCCGTTTTCAAACAGCCACTGGATGATGCCGTGCGTCTCGCCCACGCCCTCGGTCATCTGGTTGAGCACGCCCGACAGCGGCAGGTTGACCAGAATCGCGCCGAAGCCCATGGGCAGCAGCAGCGCGGGCTCATACTTTTTCCGGATCGCCAGCCAGATCAGCAGCCCGCCGACGGCGAACATAACGACCTGCTTCCATGTCAGCAGCGCCAAGCCTTCCCATAAGAACGCCATAAAAAACACCTCTTTCCCTCATCATGCCCGCCGGGACGGCCCGGCGATGCGCCTGCGTATAAAAAAACAGACCTGCGTCTCCCTTCGGAAACACAGGTCTGGTCGTTTCATGCAAAGCCAGAGCGCGATCGAACGCCGCGCACATGCTTGTTGACTTCACCGCGCGGCCCAAGGACGCGCCGACTACTCCCCTTTGTTCTTTGCTGTATCGTATCACGGGACAAAGCCGCTTGTCAAGCAAAAGATTTCCATTATTCTTCAGCGAGCAGCGCACGGTATTCGCCGGCCGGCAGGGGCTTATAAAAATAGTATCCCTGCGCGTACCGTATGCCCGCCTGACGCGCACAGTCGACCTGCGCCAGCGTTTCCACGCCCTCGATCACGGTGGGAATGCCGATTCGGTCTGCCATATAGACGAAGGAGGCGAGCAGCTGCTCCACCCGCTCGCCCGTCAGCGACCGGGCGGTGAGTGAGCGCAGGTCGATTTTCAGCCCGCCCAGCCGGATGCCGTGCAGCACGTTGAAGGTAGAATACGCGCTGCCGAAATCGTCCAGCAGGATCTCGAAGCCCGCCTCGTGCAGGGTGTCGACCGTGTGCAGCATGGCGGCCACATCGGGCGTTTCGCCGCTCTCGGTGATCTCCAGCTTGAACCATTCGGTCGGTATTTCATACCGGCGAACCAGCCCATTGAGCGTTTCCAGCAGGTCGGGCCGCTGCAAATCCATACGCGACAGATTGACCGACAGGGGCAGCACCCGCAGGCCGGCCTCCCTCTGGCGGCAAAGCTCGCGGCAGGCCTCCTCCCATACGAAGCAGTCGAGCTTATAGATGAAGTTGGTCTTTTCAAAGATCGGCACAAACCGGTCCGGCGGGATCATGCCCAGCGACGGATGCTTCCAGCGGACAAGCACCTCGCCGCCGATCGGCTCCCCCGTGCGGATGTCGCATTTGGGCTGGATGACGATGTGGAACTGCCCGCGCCGCAGGGCCGCGCCCATCTCGCTGACAATATATTGCTCCCCGAGCACGTTTTTGCGGAGCGCATCGTCATAAT
The DNA here is from genome assembly GCA_030524205.1 of Eubacteriales bacterium. Classification (GTDB taxonomy): domain Bacteria; phylum Bacillota; class Clostridia; order Oscillospirales; family Butyricicoccaceae; genus Agathobaculum. The sequence goes on along the minus strand of JAUNGZ010000005.1, from coordinate 10,981 downwards.
ATGCGTAGTTTTGCAGATAATTGCCGCGTATCGTCTGCATTGCCATATTGGCGCGGTCGACCATATGTTCAACCGGTTCGTCGAGATCCTCGACCACGTACAGGCCGAAATCCACCCTTGTTTCATAGTCCGGAATGTAATGCGCGATTTCCCGCTGCGTTTTTTCAATAACCAGCCGGATATTGTCCTCCGTGTTCGGGCAGCAGCAGGCAAAAATATCCGCGCGGATACGCCCGAACACCGACCTGCCCGCCAGCTTTGTCTGCAATTCGCGGCTGACGTCGACCATGCGGCACAGCAGCGCGTCGCCCCGCTCCATGCCGAACATCTCATTGATGATCTTGAATTTTTCAATATTCGTGCGGATGATCACATACTGCTCGTCCGCATCCGCGCGGATCAGCTCCTGCGCGCGCTGGCAGAACGAATGCTGATTGAACAGCCCGGTCAGCGGGTCATACTGCGTCAGATATTTCAGTTCGTTATGCAGCGCCCGCTCCTTTTCCGCGTCGATAAACAAAACGCACCGGTCCCGGCTGCCGTCCGTGCGCTCATACCCGCAGAAAATGATGCGGAACAGGTGCTCGCCGCCGCCGCGCATGCGAAGGCGGGCGTAAAAATCCGCGTCGGAACGGCCGCCGCGCAGCGCAGCGATCTCTCGCGTCACATCGGCCAGATCATCCCGGCTGACCAGAGCGGGGTCTTGCAGCAAGTCGAGCAGGTCGCGCGAGGCGTCAAACCGGCACGCGAAAACGGTTTCCATCTGCGGCGCGTACACGCGCCGCCCGGTCGCGCCCTCATAAACCGCATATAATTTCAGCGACGAAGCGCTGTTGACGGCCAGAAACGGCTCTTGCCGCATAACGCCGGTGTAGCTGCCCAAAAACAGCACCTCCCCGTATACTTTATGTACTTAGTACATTGTACCCAGATTTCCGTCCCCGTGCAACCCCCCACTGCGTTTTTTTCGACAAAAAAGGCGCGGCCGGCCGCCGCGCCTTCTTTTATTGCGTTTTACTTATTCCGGTTATGCAGATGCTCTTCCCAAGCCGCCTGTGTCAGCCCGCCGAAGGAGGCCGCGGCCCGCGTTACCGCGTCCGGATCGGCCTGCCAGCGCTTGTCCAGCTCGGCGAAGATGCCCTCGGCGTAGGCGCCGTCCGCAAAGCCATAGTCCAGATAGGAGAACAGCTCGCCCGTTGTGCGGTCGGGGTAGTACGAAATCGCGCGCGCGAGCACCTCGATGTACGGCGGATACTGCGGCACGGCGCCCTGCCCGTCGTCCGTCTGCCAGCCGAACGGCAGCCAAAGCACGGGCGAATCCCCCGCAAGCCGCACGCGCTGCATATGAAGGCTGACCGCGCCGTCCCGCCATTCGTAGCGCAGGCGGCATTCCTCGTCCTGCGCCCCCGGCGCGGCGGCCGCGCTCCATGTGCCGCCGGTCAGGTGCAGCGTGTACGCCGCGCACGCTTCAGGCGTTTTTAAATCGGGCGTTTCGGTTGACGCGGGCGCTGCCGCTATCGCGCCGAGCGCTTCCAGCCCCTCCAGCGTCCACACCGGAAGCCGCGCGCCGGAAGAGCCGCCGAACGCCGTTTGGAAATCCGCCAGCGAGCGCACGCCGTCCGACGTGTCGAGCAGCGTCTCGGCATGGGACGGGGTCAGCGCGTTTGCGTCGTCAAACCGCACCCGCTCGACCGTATGGAAAAAGTAATCCCCTTTCAGGTTGCTCCACTCGACCCGCACCGTGCAGGCATTATCCGCCGACGGCGTGACCTCGCAGGCATTGAGATAAGGGCCGTCTCCCGTCCCGCTGCGGCTGTACGCATAGGCTTCGCCCTGTTTTTGCAGGCGGAGCGCGGCGCAGTCCCGCCGCTGCACCTCAGTTTGCCCGCCGAACGACAGCGCGTTTCCGCCCAGCGCGCTCGCGGCGGCGTACAGCTTTTGGTAAGCCGCGGCCTTTGCGGTATCCGCCGGGTCGTACTGCACGTCCGAGGCCAGCGCGGCGTACCACACCAGACCGTCCCGCTGGGCGAGCTCCACGCAGGGCACCGGAAAGCCCGCCGTCCAGTTCTCTCCGAAATTCCGTTTGAACAGCGCGGTCAGGTCCATGGCAATATTCATCACCGTACCGCCCCGGAACTCGCTTTCCGGATCATTTCCCGACGCGAACCGCAGGCCGAATATGACGTTCGCCGGATCCCTTTCGTCGATATAGCCGTCCCCCACAAAGCTGTCCGACAGGGTCAGCGTATAGCCGTAAACCGGGTTTGTATACGCGGCGCTGTCGATCGTGCGCACTGCGGCGGTCGCCTCCACGTCCTCGGGCACGTCCGGGTTCTCCGTGCGGAACACGAAGGCGGCCGTATAGGGCGTGCCGTTCCACTCGTATGCAAGCGTCACACCGCGGTAGGTATAGCGCGTCAGCGTCGAAGCCAGCACCTCCGCGGGATTTTTCTCCACCGTGTAATACGCCGCGGTCGAATCCTTTTCCATGACGCTGCGCAGCGTCGCGGTATGCGTCACGCGGTCGTCGTACTGCGGCGTGCCGTCCGCACGAAGAATCCGGTCGGACAGCGCGAGGTCGAGCGCCTCCGTCTTGCCGCCGGCCGCTTCGATCTTGATGCGCGCGCCCTCGGACAGAACGGGGATGTCGCCGTTCGCGGCGGCAACCGCCGCTTCCACCGTTTCGCCGGTGGGCAGCGGCGTGCCGGTGCGCGCGCCGTCGGGATACGCGGAAACGGCGATATCGCTATCGTACTGCGCGGCAATGCCACAGGGCAGCCAATAGCCGCTGTCCTTACGCATCTGCACATTTAACGGCGTCGAGCCGTCGGTAAACGACAGACGGACAACCGCTTCGGCGCCGCTCTGCGAGAGCAGCTCGACACCGGCGAGCCAGCTTTCCGTGCGCATTTCATGGTAAGTGCCTTCAACATGCTCCACCTGCTCGCCAAAATAGTTGAAAACAGTTTCTGCCGCGCTCACCGGCTGCAAAAGCGCCGTCAGCGGCGCGCCGTTGAAGCTGGTCTCCAATCTTTCTCCGGTATTTCCGTAATACAAGTCGGGCCACGGCAAGCCGGTCGTGTAATACATAAGAAACAGCTCGCGCTTTGTCAGCTCCGCCTTCCGCGGCTTCATTTCCGTCAGCATCCACGACATGTGCATGTCGTATTCTTCAAATCCGGTGATGACCGAGCGGCCGTTCTCTTTGCCGATCACCACCTTATTCGCGCTGCGGACGTCCGACGTGCCGCCGCCATACTCCTGAAACACAACGATGGCGGAATCCGGCTCTCCCGTCGGCACGATGACATAATTGCGGAACGACGGCGACGAGCCGCCGAACTTGGTGTACCACACGCCGTCCGGCTCGCTGCCGGCAATGCTCCGCTGATGGTCGGCCAGCGCCTGCTGTCCGTCCCCGGACAGCACCGGGTACAGCGGCCAGACCGACTTGTAATACACCGCGCGGGCATACTGCTGCGCAAGGTCGGCGGCGGTGCGGTTGTTTTCGCCGTTTTCATCCGTCCAGTCCTGCCCGTTCGTCAGGGTGAGCACGCTGCCGTCCGCGAACGTGTACCGCGTTTCGGTCATGTCGTTTTCGCCGTCGCCCGTCGCGTCCCACTCGCGCACCGTCTCGGCCTTGCCGCCCTCCAGATAGGAGAGGAGCCCCTGCTCGGGCAGGCCGAGGTCGTTCTCATACAGCATGCGGAAATGCGCGAGGCTGTCGGCCTTATCGGCAACGATCTCGCTTTTCGCGGCGCGCCAGCCGTCCGCGGCGTTTTCGAAATACAACCGTTCGGCGACGCGCGTTTCAAGCGCGTCCTCACCGTCCCGGCCGTCCTGCGCAAAAACCAACAGCGCGGTGTCCTGCTCGGGCACGACCGTATAGCGGGTGAACCCGCCCGTCAGCTTTGCCTCGGCGGCGGCGGAAGCCAAGCGCAGCATTTCGTCCCGCGTCAGCGCGGCCTTGCTCCCACCCACAGAAAACGCGCAGCCGAGCGTGCCGACCAGCACGGCGACCGCCAGCACGAGCGCCACGCCGCGTTTTTTTACATTTTTGTCAAAAAGACCCTCAAATCTGCGCATCAGCGTCTCCTTATCTCCGGTAAAGCACGAAACCAGCGCACGCTTTTTCGCCTGCGCCGCGGCCGAGCGCAAAATCGTTTCGCCGTAGGCGCGCCGCGCCGCTCCGTCCATATCCTTGGCGACCGCGTCGTCGCACGCCAGCTCGATATCCTCCTGCGCGAAGCGCGCCATCAGGTGAATCAGCGGGTTGAACCACTGGACCGCCCGCGCCAGCACGAGCAGCAGCTTGAGCCACAGGTCGCCGTGCTTGTGGTGCGTCAGCTCGTGCCGGAAGATGAACGCCGCGTCCTGCGCGGACAGGCTTTCGTCCGGCAGGTAGAGCGCAGGCTTTAGGAAACCCGCCAGCATCGGGCAGTCCGCCGCCGGGGAGACCAGCAGCGGGATGTCCCGCCGGACGCCGAGGGCGCGTTTCTGCCCGTCAAATATCGCGCGCAGGGCTTGGCTTTCCACCGGATGCGCGCCGCTGTTCAGTTTGCGCCGGAACCGGCGGTACGCCAGCACCTGTTCCGCCGCGAACAGCGCGCCGCCGCACAGCCAGCACAGCGCCAAAACGCCGCCCAGCGTCAGCGCCAGAGCAGGCGTCTGCCCGCTTTCGCGCAGCTCGATAAACTCGGACGCCGTTACCCACCCGGCCTTAGGCGCCGCGCCCGTTTCCGGCTGGACGACCTGTGAAACGGGATCGTTTTGACGCAGCACCACATAATTTGTGCGCGGCGTGACCTGCACCGGCGGCTCGGGCAGGGTAAGCTGCACCGGCACCAGCAGCCGCACGGCCAAAAGCGCCCACACCAGACACATCGCCCGCGCGGGATAGCGCTTTTTGAGCACGCGGCGTAAAATGAGCGGCAGCAGCGCAGCCGCCGACACCGTCAGCCCGATCTGCACCAGATTAAACAGAAGGTTTTCCCACTTCATATCCTACCCCTCCCTTGCTACCGGCCCTGCGCGTCGAGAAAGGCGCGCAGCTCGTCGATATCACCGTCCGACAGCGCGCCCGCATCCGACAGGCTGGCCACCAGATTTTTGACCGAGCCGCCGCACAGGCGCTTGACAAAGCCCACGCTCTCTCGCTGCAAGTACGCCTCCCGCGACACGACGGGCGTATACTGGTTCTGCCGCCCCTCCTTTTCGCACTTCAGAAAGCCTTTTTCGCACAGGCGCGACAGGAACGTCAAAACGCTTGTGGCCTTCCAGTCCTTGGCGGCGTTCTGCTGCACGTCGGCCGCCGTGACCGGCGGCGCGAGCTTCCAGATGATCTGCATGACCGCCAGCTCCGCGTCCGGCAGGCGCTTCAAATCCTTCATTTCATCCCCTCCTTTTTCTACATTTGTAAAATCTTTTTCCAGCTTTATTCTACATCGGTAGAAATCGGGTGTCAAGTCATAGTTTGTTTACAGTTTGGAACATTGACAGCCTCCCCGTTTTGCGCTATGCTAAGAATACGAAAATGTACCTAGAAAGCCGAATCGGATAAGGAGCAACCGCCATGCGAAAATCAACCGCGCTCGGGTTTGCACTGTGCGGCACGCTGCTGGTCGTGCTGCTGTTCATCGCCGGGCGCATGCTGTATATCAATTACCATGTGCAGTCGTTTGAAAAAATAGCGGGGCGCGAAATTCAGCGCACGCTTGTGCTTACCGAAAACGAAACCGAGCTGCAAACCGTGACGGACGAAGGCCAGATTACCGCCTATACCGAGCTGTTTGGCAGCTACACCTATACCGAATACCCGCACTTCTTCAAGCCGCGCGACAGCGAGCTTACCGCCAACCTGCTGACCGTAACCTTCCAAAACGGCCATTCGATCAGCGTCAACGCGGACGGCTATGTCTTTGTGAACGGCAAGCTGCGCGATATCGAGGGCGGCCGCGGGCAGGAATTCTATCACAAGCTGTACCTGCTGTTCTATCCGAACGCGGTGTAGCCTGTGCCGTAATAAGAGGTTAAAAAACGCATGAAACGAATCACATCCCTGTGGCTGGCGTTTCTGCTCGCCCTCGCGCCGCTCTCGGGCTGCGCGGACCAAGCCGTCATCGGCGGCGCGGACGGGCCGACGCAGATCATCACCGCGGACCATGACGGCGCGCCGCCCAGCGGAAATGCGGCGCATGACGCGCTTGACGAAGATACCGGCGGCGAAGCGCTGGGGCCGGCGGTCACCGGCAGCGAAACCATCCTGCTCGGCGACTCCGTGCTCGACGAGGAGGGCTGGTACTGCTCGAAGGAGGAGGTCGCGCTTTACCTGATGCGGTACGGCGCGCTTCCGCTGAACTATATCACCAAGAAGGAGGCGCAGGCCCTCGGCTGGCAGGGCGGCGGGCTGGACGGGTACGCGCCCGGCAAGTCCATCGGCGGCGACCGCTTCGGCAATTACGAGGGCAGCCTGCCCGAAAAGGACGGCCGCGCCTACACCGAATGCGACATCGACACGGCAAACGCGCAGGAACGGGGAGCCAAGCGCATCGTTTTTTCAAACGACGGACTGATTTTCTATACGGCGGATCACTACAAAACCTTTACTTTGATTTTGGGGGAAAAACAAAATGAGGGAAATGCTCCTTGACGCCGAAACCCTGTACACGCGCGCGCAGACGCATGAAGCGCTGGCGGCGGCGTTTTCCTTTCCCGCCGATTACGGCAGGAACCTCGACGCGCTGTACGATCTGCTCTGCGCGCTGCCGCCCACGCGGCTGACTCTGCGGCACGCAGAAATGCTGGTGGTAAACATGGGCAATTACGGCGAGCTGCTGCTTCGCGTGCTGGCGGACGCCGCTGCGGAAAATCCCGCATTCGCCCTGCAAACGGAATAAAAAACACTCGATCGCGATCACGCTCGCGATCGAAATTCCGTCTCCGAATCGCGCCCTGCGGGCACAATTCTTCGACGGTTTGAATAAAAAGCACGGGCAAAGCTCGCGCTTTTTATGAAAAATGCAGCTTGCTGCATTTTTCTATTTTATGCGCGCTGCGGCGCGGAGGGTTTGATAGACGAAAGCGCCTGTGAGCTTAGCTCACAAGCGCTTTTTTCGTTAAATCCGTTTGCCGTTGAATTTCTGCGCGGCGGCGGCGCAGCCCTCGGCGATGATGCACGCGGCCGCCTCCACCGCGTCGCGGCAGGCGGCGTCGATGGCCTTCTGCTCGTCCGCGGTGAATTTGGACAGCACCCAGTCGGCCAGATCGTAGTCGGGGTGCGGCTTGTGCCCCACGCCGATCTTAACGCGCGGGAACTCCTCGCTGCCGAGGTGGTAAATAATGTTCTTCAGGCCGTTCTGCCCGCCCGCTGAGCCCTTGGGCCGCACGCGCAGCGCGCCCACGTCGAGCGAGATATCGTCCGACAGCACGATGATACGCGCGGGCGGGATTTTGTAGAACGCCGCCGCGCCCAGCACCGCCTCGCCCGACAGGTTCATGAACGTCTGCGGCTTGAGAAACAGCACGCGCGCGCCGCCCAGCATCCCCTCGCCCGCGAGCGCCTTGAACTTCATTTTGTCGACCCTTTGACCGCTTTTCGCGCAGTATGCGTCCAGCGCGCGGAACCCCGCGTTGTGGCGCGTGCCGACGTACTTGGCGCCCGGGTTGCCCAGACCGACGACCAGCCACTCGATCGGCTGCGTCCGGCTGTCCGCCGTTGCGCGGTCGCGCTCCAGCTTTGCAAAAATATCGAATACTGACATCGTTTTCTCTCCAAAAAGCCTCCCCGTAGGGAGGCTTCTGTTTTTTATTCCACGGATAAAATATAGTAGTAAACCGGCTGCCCGCCGTTGATTACCGAGATCTCAAGCTCCTTGTTCTCCTTGTGCAGCAGCGCCTCCACCTCGGCTGCCTGCTCCTCGGTCACGCCCTCGCCGTAAATGACGGTGGCGAACGCGCTGTCGTCGGTCACCATCTCGCGCACCAGCTTCTTGACCACAGAGGACTCGCGCCCGTTCGCGCACAGCTTGCCCTCGCACAGGGAAAGGTACTCGCCTTCCTTGATTTTCTTGCCGTCGAACTCGCTGTCGCGCGCGGCATAGGTCACCTGACCGCTGCGCACCTGCTGCGCGGCGTCGTGCATGGCCTTGGCCAGATCGCCGTCGCCCTCGCTGTCCAGATCGGCGGCCAGCATGGCGGAAATGCCCTGCGGCACGGTTTTGGTCGGCACGACCACGATTTTCTTCTCCTTGGACAGGTGCACGGCCTGCTCGGCCGCCATAATGATATTCTTATTGTTGGGCAGCACAAACACGGTTTCCGCCGGCACGGCGTCGACCGCGCGGACGATATCGTCGGTCGACGGGTTCATGGTCTGCCCGCCCTGCACGATAACGTCGACGCCCAGATCGGCAAACACGTTTTTTAGCCCCTCGCCCGCGGCGACCGCGACAAAGCCGTACTTCTTTTCCGCCGGCACGATCACGCGCTCGCGCGGCAGGTCGGCCGTGCCCTCGATCACCTTGGCGGTGTGCTGCTCGCGCATGTTCTCGATCTTGACGGTCAGCAGCGGGCCGAACTTCAGCCCCTCCTCGAGCGCCTTGTTGGGGATATCGGTGTGCACATGCACCTTGACGATATCGTCGTCCTCGACGACCACGAGCGAATCGCCGATCTCGTTCAAAATCGCGCGCAGACGGCCGACGTTGCGCGCCTTGTCCTTGCGCGCGGCGATGAACTCGGTGCAGTAGGTGAAGGTGATGTCCTCATCCGAAATGGCGGAGAAATCCGCCGTTTCCTTCTTCGCTTCAACCGGAGCGCGCTCCTTATGGATGCCGCGAAGCGCGTCGAGCATGCCCTCCAAAATGGTCAGGTAGCCGAAGCCGCCCGCGTCAACCACGCCCGCCTTTTCCAGCACGGGGTTCTGGTGCACGGTCTCGTCCAGCGCGGTCCTGCCGCGCTCGAGCACGGCCTCCAGCACCTGCTCGGCCGACAGGCCGGGGTCGGCCTGACACGCCTCGACCGCGTGCTGCGCGGATACGCGCGACACGGTGAGGATCGTGCCCTCGGCCGGCTTCATTACGGCCTTGTACGCCGTGTCCACGCCCTCGCGCAGCGCGAGCGCCAGATCGCGGCCGTCCGCCTCCGCCGTTTCGCGCAGCTTTTTGGCCAAGCCGCGGAACAGCAGCGACAAAATGACGCCCGAGTTGCCGCGCGCGCCGCGCAGCAGCGCGGACGCGGCCGTGTCGACCGCCTTGGCCAGCGCCGGCTCGGACAGCTTGCCCAGCTCGTTCATGGCCGAGGCCATGGTGAGCGACATATTGGTGCCGGTATCGCCGTCGGGCACAGGGAACACATTCAGCTCGTTGACCTGTTCCTTCTTCTCGGCAATGGCGAGCGCGCCTTCCACAACCATCGACTGGAACAGCGCGCCGGTTATCTTCTTATCTGCCATTCATAAACTCTCCCTGAATCTCCATTTTTCAGAAACGCCGCCCGCGTCCCCGCGCGCACGCGCATTCAAATAGAAAACCGCCCCGCGGTTTTCATAAAAACCGGGAGCCTGTATCTCGGTTTTTATACAAGACAAAGGAAAAGCTTCGCTTGTCGGAACTTTTCCTTTGCCGAGACCGGTCCGGACGCAGCCCGGCGGGGCTCACACCCGATCGAAAGCGTGGTTTCGATCCGATGTTTAGTCAGCGCGGATGCTCTCCACGTAAATATCGACGTTCTTCACGTCCACGCCGGTCAGCCGCTCGACATGATAGCGCACTTCGCCGATGATCGAACGGCACACCGTGGCGATGTTGACGCCGTGCTCGACCGCGATGTGCAGGTCGATGTTCACGCCGCCGTCCGGCGCTTCGCTCACGCGCACGCCGCGCGACTGGTTCTCCCGGCCGAGCAGGTGCGCCAGCCCGTCCGTCACCGAGCGGATGGTCATACCCTTTACGCCGAAGCACGAGGACGCCGCGTAGCCCGCGATGCCGGCCATCACCTCGCCGGTAATTTCGATATATCCGAGATCGGTTTTGATCGTCATAAAAAATCCCTCCCTGCGATCGGTTCGGTTCGCATTTTCGTTTGTTATCCTATATTTTATCTCAAAACCCGGCTAAATACAAGTAAAATACGCGCCGCCGCTTAAAATCTCAAAAATGTACGAAAGATGGAAACAAATGTTTGCTTTTCCGTTCTCAATAGAGTATAATGAAAAAAACACGAACGAATGTTCCTTTGGCCGAAGGTAAGGAGTGCACATACCATGAAAAAGATTTCCGCCAAGCAGCAGCGCATACTCGATTATATCAGCGAGTTTTCGCTCGAACACGGCTATCCGCCCTCGGTGCGGGAAATTTGCGCCGAAATGGATCTGCGGTCGCCTTCGACCGTGCACGCCCACCTGAAAAAGCTGCAGGAGGCGGGCTATCTGGAAACGAGCGACCATAAGTCGCGCGCGCTCGCGCCGGTAAGCGGCCCCGCCATGGTGCCGCGCATCCCCATTCTGGGCCGCGTCACCGCCGGCGTGCCCATTCTCGCGGTCGAGGAGCACATCGGCTATGTGCCGTTCGAGCCGGCAGCCTCGGGCGGCCAATACTACGCGCTGCGCATCCGCGGCGAGTCGATGCTCGGCGCGGGCATTCTGGACGGCGATCTGGTCGTCGTCCGGCAGGACGCGCAGGCGCGGAACGGCGACATCGTCATCGCCCTGCTGGAGGACGAGGCGACCTGCAAAACCCTGAACATCACCCGGGACGGTGTATGGCTCATGCCGGAAAACCCCGCCTATTCGCCGATCGACGGCACGGGATGCCAGATCCTCGGCGTGGTCAAGGCGGTTTACCGGGAGTATTGAGTTTCCGCGCTGCGGCGGCGGGGTTTCGCGCGCTGCGGCGCGCGGGAGCGTAGCGCCTACGCGGCGCGGGCGCACAAGAGGGGAGAACCCTACGGTTTCTCCCCTCTTGCGAATCACCCCTTTTCCCTT
>JAUNGZ010000027.1:13096-31980 GCA_030524205.1 Eubacteriales bacterium | reverse complement strand
TTAAGTTCCAGGTGGGCTTCAACCGCCGCTTTGACCACAACCACAAGGCTGTGGCCGACGCCGTCAAGAACGGCACCATCGGCGATCCCCATATCGTCATTGTCTCCTCGCGCGACCCCGAGCCGCCCCCGGCGTCCTACGTTGCGGTTTCCGGCGGTATCTTCTACGATATGATGATCCACGACTTCGACATGGTCCGCTACGTAACCGGCTCCGAGGCGGTCGAGGTTTCGGCCGTCGGCTCCTGCCTCGTCAACCCGAAGCTGCAGGAAGAGTCCGGCATTCCGGACGTTGACACCGCCGTCGTCACCATGAAGATGGCCAACGGCTGCATCGCTGTAATCAACAACTCCCGTCAGGCGGTTTACGGCTACGACCAGCGCGTCGAGGCGTTCGGCTCCAAGGGCATGGCCGCGGACGGCAACGATCTGGTCAACACCACCACCGTTACCACGGTCGACGGCGCAAAGAGCGAGAAGCCGCTGTGGTTCTTCCTCGAGCGCTACAATCAGGCGTTCATCGAGCAGGTTATCTCCTTTGTCGACGCCATCATGAACGACAAGCCGGTTGCTGTCGGCGCGGTCGACGGCCTGCGCCCGGTCCTGATGGCCAAGGCTGCTACCGAGTCCTGCCGCAACGGCGGCGTTTATGTCAAGGTAGAAGCATAAACCCCGTTTTTCCCGAAGCGTCCGCTTTTGCGGACGCTTCTTTTTTTATGCGTCCTCGTCCGCTTCCTCGGGCTTTGCGTTCTGCGCCGCGTCCACAATCGCCCGCGCGAAGTCGACGATCGTGTCGCTCTTCATCACCGCAAGGCCGCCCTGCGTTTCGTCGCCCAGCACGAGCATCATATCGCCCGCGTTGATATTAAAAATATCCCGCGCTTTTTTAGGGATAACAATTTGCCCCTTCTCGCCCACCTTGACGGTGCCGAAAATATGTTTGCCGTATTTCTCCATTTGAACTTTTCCCTCGTTTCCTATAAGTATGAAAAATATGAATTCCATGCATAGTATACCGCGCTGCCACCCCACCGTCAAGCACGCGAAAAAAGTTTACAATTAGAAACGACCACCCCCACACAAGCGATGCCCCTTTTGAAAACCATTATCGCGTTTTCACTATATGGAGAAAAACGTGTCATCATTTTTTGCATATGCGGTAAATAAGTGTAATAAATGCGAGAAGAAACACGCCAAACGCCATCAAATCCGTAAAACTAAACACATTTTTCATCTCCTCTATCCATTTCCTCTATTTTCACAATCATTCTTCTTGCAATCATAATACTCTATTTTGGGGGGAATAGCAACAAATCTTTATTATTAAAAATCTTCACATGAGTATATTGATTTTATAACATTCTCTGGTATACTTTAATAGTCAGGGCGATCCGTCCTGGGGATTGAAAAATGTGAAGATTCTTTTGGTTTGTGTTGGGGTGGGGGGGATACTTTAAATACTGTAGCCGCCCCTCCCAACGTTATGCAACAGTTGTACGCATTTGCTAACCGCCCTCTTCTCATTTTCTTCAAAGCGTGGTATACTAAGGACAAATACTATCCAAACGAGGCGAAAAACATGACCAAAATTGATATTATCTCCGGTTTTCTCGGCGCGGGCAAGACGACGCTCATCAAACGCCTGCTGGCCGACGCGCTCGCGGGCGAGCAGGTCGTGCTGATCGAAAACGAATTCGGTGAAATCGGCATCGACGGCGGCTTCCTCAAGGAATCCGGCATCGTGGTAAACGAAATGAACGCGGGCTGCATCTGCTGCTCGCTTGTCGGCGACTTCGGCAAGGCGCTGCACGATGTGGTCGACCAGTACCACCCCGACCGCATCCTGATCGAGCCGTCGGGCGTCGGCAAGCTGTCGGACGTGATCGCCGCCGTGCAGAACGCGCATCTGGACGTGCAGCTCAACTCCTTCGTTACGGTGGTCGACGCGCTCAAGGCCAAAATGTATTTGAAGAATTTCGGTGAATTCTTCGAGAATCAGGTCGCGCACGCGGGCTGCATCCTGCTGTCCCGCACGGCAGAATGCCCGGAAAAGCGGCTGGACGAGGTCGTCCGTCTGCTGCGCGGCTTAAATGTGCACGCGCGCATCGTCACTACGCCTTGGAAGGCGCTTTCGGGCGCGCAGCTTCTGGAAACCATGGAGGGCAGCCGCGACCTGGTGGCCGAGGTGCTCGACGAAATCGCGCACGCGCCGCACCATGAGCATCACCATCATGATCACGACCATGGCGAGCATGACCATAAACACGAGCATGAGCATCATCATGACCATGACGAGCACGAGCACCATCACGACCACGGCCCGGACTGCACCTGCGGCTGCCATAACCACGAGCACGAACACCATCATCACGATCATGAGCATAACCACGGCTGCGGCTGCGGGCACGACCATGACCACGACGCCGACGAGGTATTCACCTCCTGGGGTGTGGAAACGCCGCGCTTGTACACCGAGGAAGAGCTACGCCATGCGCTGACCGCGCTGGGCGATCCGTCGCTCGGCGCCGTGCTGCGCGCCAAGGGCATCGTACCCGCGGCCGACGGCGGCGAGTGGTTCCATTTCGACTACGTTCCCGGCGCGCCCGACGTGCGCCGCGGCCCCGCCGACTATACCGGCCGTTTGTGCGTCATCGGCGCGGAGCTGGACGAGGAGCGCGTCGCGTCCCTGTTCGGTCTGGAATAAGGAGGGACTTGCCATGCCACAGCAAACCATTCCGGTCTATGTTTTCACCGGCTTTTTGGAAAGCGGCAAAACCAGCTTTATCCGCGAGATCCTGTCCGACCCCGGGTTCACCTCGGGCGAAAAAACGCTGCTGCTTCAATGCGAGCAGGGCGTTGAGGAGCTGACCGAGGACGAGCTGATGAATTACGACACGGTCGCCGAGCCGGTCGACGAGCAAAGCGAGCTGACCCCGGCGGCGCTCAAGCTGCTGGAAAAAAAGTTTGATCCCGACCGCGTGCTGGTCGAATATAACGGCATGTGGAAGCTCGAAGCGCTCGAAGCCGCGCTTCCCGCCCGCTGGGAGCTGTATCAGATTGTGACGACGGTGAACGCGGCGACCTTCGAGCTGTATTCCGCCAATATCGGCCCGATGATGTTTGAACACATCACAGCCGCCGATCTGGTTGTGTTCAACCGCTGTACGGACGCGCTGAAGGAAATGCTGTACAAAAAGAACATTCGCGCGATGAACCCCAGAGCGACCATTTACCTCGACAAAACGGACGGCACGAGCGAGGACTACGCCCGCAGCATGCCGCTCCCCTTTGACGTAAACGCCGACGTGATCGACATCGGCGACGCCGACTACGGCCTGTGGTATATCGACGCGACGGGCGAGCCGGGCAAGTACGGCGGCAAAACCGTGCGCTTTCTCGCGCAGGTGTACAATGGACCGAACGCGCCCGCCGGTTCTTTCGTCCCCGGCCGGTTCGGCATGGTGTGCTGTGCGGAGGATATCAGCTTTTTGGGCTTTGTGTGCCGGTATCCCGGGGCAAAAGATCTGGAGCTGCGTCAGTGGGTGCGCGTGACCGCGTCCATCACGGTCGAAGCTCTGCCGGAATACCGCGGCGAAGGGCCGGTGCTGCACGCACTCGAGGTCCTGCCCGCCGAAAAACCGGCGGAGGAGCTTGTCTATTTTAACTGACCGGAAAACGGTCATCCGTCCGTATCGCCGTTAAAAAGAAAGGTAGGCTGTGCGTGGACACTGATTTTATAAATCTGACCGCGGAAAACTTGGCGGCGGAGCATTTATGCTGCATCATCCGCAGCAAAAAGCCCCATCCGGGCGTGGAGGCGAAGCGCCGCTGGCTGGCCGACCGGCTGCGGGAGGGCCATGTTTTCCGGAAGCTGAACCAAAAGGCCACGGTTTTTATCGAATATGCGCCGCTTGAAACCGCGTGGGTCCCCATCGTCGGGGATAACTACTATTATATATACTGCCTGTGGGTCACCGGCCCCTGCAAGGGCAAGGGCTGCGGCAGGGAGCTGATGGAATACTGCTTGGCCGACGCCAAGCAGAAGGGCAAATCCGGCGTTTGCATGCTCGGCGCAAGGAAGCAAAAATCGTGGCTTTCCGACCAAGCCTTTGCAAAAAAATACGGCTTCGAGACCGTCGATACAACCGACAGCGGCTACGAGCTGCTCGCGCTCTCTTGGGACGGCACGGCGCCGAGGTTCGCGGAGACTGTCAAAGCCCCGGGGATCGAGCGGCAGGAGCTGACGATTTATTACGATATGCAGTGCCCCTACATCCCGCAAAAAATCGAGAAAATCAAGCAGTATTGCGAAACCGCCGGCGTTCCGCTTACCCTGCTGCAAGTGGATACGCTGCAAAAAGCGAAGGAGCTGCCTTGTGTTTTCAACAACTGGGGCGTGTTTTAT
This sequence comes from Eubacteriales bacterium, assembly GCA_030524205.1. Lineage (GTDB taxonomy): Bacteria > Bacillota > Clostridia > Oscillospirales > Butyricicoccaceae > Agathobaculum. The sequence goes on along the minus strand of JAUNGZ010000027.1, from coordinate 27,576 downwards.
AAAGGCGCCTTCCAAACGGTGAATTTGCTCGACGTCGACTCTTTAACGCGCATTCTCAAAAAGTAATTCGCGGCGCCGGCGGCCTGTCTGCCGTCGCCGCAGCCCCCCAAAAGCTTCCCCTGAAAGGGGAAGCTTTTTCAGCGTCTGGGATATCCGCCGGCATAACACCGCTCCTCGCGGTTGACATACTGCGCAAAGCGTTGTATATTTAGATCAACCTCTAAATATCGAGCCACGCACAGAACAAAAGGAGATTTTTATGAAAAAACCGTTATCCCGCCTGCTGGCCGGCGCATTGGCCGCCGCGCTGCTGCCCGTCTCCGCCTTCGCGGCCGAGCCGCCGCTGACCGGCGCGCTGACGCCGGCGGCGCTGTCCCCCCTGCCCGACAGCTCAATCACAAGCACCGCGCCCGACGTTTACGCGCGCGCCGCGCAGTCCGAAGCCACGCTTTCCGCCGCCGACCGCGCACATATCCTGCTCGACCCCAGCACGGGCGTTTCCAGCGTGCAGTACGCCATGATGGACGGCGGCGAGCTCGTTGAAAGCGGAACGGCAGGCGTGTACAGCAAGACGGAGAACCGCGCGCTGACCAACGAGAATCTCTACGGCATCGGCTCGACCAGCAAAATGTTCACCACCGCCGCCATGCTGCGGCTGGCCGATCAGGGCAAGGTCGAGCTGGATGCGCCCGTGACCCGGTACCTGCCCGATTTCAAAATGGCGGACGAACGGTACAAGCAGATCACCGTGCGTATGCTGCTCAATCACTCCTCCGGCCTGATGGGCAGCACCTACGGCAACGGTTTTCTATTCGGCGACGCCGACACGCAGGCGCACGACACGCTGCTCGGCGATCTTGCCTCGCAGACGCTCAAGGCCGATCCCGGCGCGTTTTCAGTCTACTGCAACGACGGCTTCACGCTCGCAGAGCTGCTGATCGAGCGCGTCAGCGGACAGAGCTTCACCTCGTTTATCCACCGGGAGCTCACCGAACCGCTCGGCATGGCGCATACCAAAACCCCACAGGACGAATTTGACCGCGGCGACATCGTGCGCACCTATAATCCGTCCGATCCCATGCAGCAAACGCCGGTCGACTCGATCGGCGTGATCGGCACGGGCGGCGTGTATTCAACCGCCGAGGACCTGTGCCGCTTCGCGCAGCTGTTCACCGGCGAAAGCGCGGTGCTCTCCGACAGCGCCCGCGAAGCGTCCATGCGGCCCGAATACAAAAACGGCCAGTGGCTCGATGCGGAAAACAACGTTATTGGCTACGGCCTCGGCTGGGACTGCGTCGACCTGTATCCCTTCAATCAGTACGGCGTCCGCGCGCTGGTCAAGGGCGGGGACACCCTGCTGATGCACAACGCCCTGATCGTGCTGCCCGATTACAACCTGTCCGCCGCCGTGTCCAGCGCGGGCGGCAGCAGCCTATACAATCAAATGCTGGCTGTCAGCCTGCTGCTTGACCGGCTCGAGGAAAAAGGCGTGATCACCGAACGCAAAAGCGCCGCCGCCACCTTTACGCCCGCCAAGCAGGTGAAGCTCGACGGCAATCTCAAGCGGTACGAGGGGCTGTACGGCGACTCGACCTCGCTCAATCGGCTGACGCTCGACGACGCGGGCACGCTTTCTCTCGCCAACGCCTATGCGCCCGGGCAGCAAAGCGTTTTCCTGTACTGCGGCGGCGTGTTCAAAAGCGAATCCGGCTCGACCGAGCTGCGCTTTCTCGAGCAGAACGGGCACACCTATGTGACCGCCCGCTCCCTTTCCGCCATCGGCGGCCTGTGCGATCTGGTGACGGAGAGCTACTATCTGCAAAAGCTACCCGACAACCCCGTTTCGGACGAAACGCGAACCGCTTGGGACGCGCGGGAACAAAAAGCCTATGTTTCCGTAACGGATAAACACACCTCGCAGAGCTTTATGTCCGGCATGCCCGCGCTCGGCATCGGCACGGTGGACGGCTACCTGTCCTCCAACGCCTTGACCGACGGGACGCGCGCGGACGTCGTCGTCCAAATCCCGATATCGGGCGGGCGCGACACCACGCCGTTCTGGGTGGAAACCATTGACGGCGTGGAATACATGCATTACACCGACGGCCTGTATCAGGATGCAGCGTCGGTGCCGAACATCCACACCGGCCCGCGCTCGCATCTGACGATCCAGCCGAGCGGCTACAACCGCTGGTACAACCTGCCCGCCTCGCTCGACGGCAAGACGATGAACGTGCGCCTGCCTGCGGGAGCCGGGTTTGTCGTGTTCGGCGCGGACGGGCGGACGGTCAACCAAAGCGCGGTCACGGGCGATACGCAGGTCACGCTGCCGGGCGACGGCGCGATCGTATTCTGCGGCAGGTCTGGCGACCGGTTCGACCTGACCATCTCGTAAATACGCAAAAAGAGGCGGCCCGCAGAAGCGGGCCGCCTCTTTTCATGTTCCGGCGTAGTAATCCGTGTCCAAAATCGCGTCGTTTACCTCGGCAAAGCGGCGGACGTAGTCGTTCATCCGGACGATTTCATCATCGGTCAGGCCGTCGTTCCACTGAATTTCGCCGTTCCGCACATAAGCCTTATCGGTCAGCCATGTGCCGTCCGGGAAAATCGCGTACCCGGCGTAATCCGGATCAAAAGCGTCCCGCCCGAGCGCTTGCGGCGCGGGCAGGCCGAACAGGTTGGCGAGCGTCGGCAGCAGATCGACCGTTTGCAGCGTTTTGGAAACCGTCTGCGGCGCGCAGCCCTCGTACCAAAGGAAGCACGGCGTGCGCTCGAGCAGACGGCCGCCAGCCGTGTCCGAGTACTTCTCCAGCAGCTCGCGGTCTGTCAGGCCGTAGGCGTAGTGGTCGTCGTACACGCAGATCACGGTGTCGTCCAGCAGACCGTCCTGCTCGAGCCGTTCGAGCAGACGCTCGAACAGCTCGTCGGTCAGCCGCGCCTTGGCGAACAGGCCGTTGATCTCATAGGGCCGGGACGGGTCCGCGTACTCCGGGTACCGCGCGAGCGCATAAGAGGTCAGCGCGTCGCGCTCGTCATAGCCCAAATGGCCGCTGTATGTGATGAGAAACGACAGGAACGGCGCGTCGTCCGTCATCTTCCCATATAATTCGTCGCAGTCGATCAAAAAGCGGTCGATTCCGGCCTGCAGCTCGCCGTCCGCGTAATCGAGCGCCGAATGGTACTGCGCGTAACCGAACGCCTGATGCATCGCGCCGCGGTTGTAGAATTTGGCCTCGCTTTTATGAAAGGATTCGGCCGTGTAGCCCGCGTCCGTCAGCAGATTCGCAATGCTGTCCGGAAACGCGCTGCGGCTGAGCGAATACGCCACGTTGCCGCTCGCATAGGGGTAAACGCCCGTCTGCGCGGCGAACTCGGTGTTGAAGGTGTAGCCGTTGGAATACTGCGGCGTGTAAAATTCGGAAAAATGGATGCCCTCCCGCTGCAAGCGCGCCAAGGTGGGCGTATTTTCGTCGTTCAGCACGAAATCGTCGACGCTTTCAAGCTGCACGAGGATCAGGTTTCTGCCCTTGAGCCGGCCGGTCATTTCGTTGTCCCGGTGCGCGGGACGGTCCTCAAAAAAGGCGTCGACCGCGGCTTTTTTCTCCGCCTGCGCCGGGTCGGGCACGGCGGAAAGCCAAGCGTCCCGCAGGACGAATTGATACGGCCCGGTCAGCGCCAAATCGTAAGAGGACGAGGAAAACCGCCGGTACTCGTACCCGCTCGACTGCCACGCGTCCCAGTCGGGCGTTTCCGGCACGGGCGCGTACAGGCACGGCGCAATCAGCTGTGTGAGCGCGAAAAACAGCAGCAGCGCCGGACAGACGCGCCGCCGCGCGGCGGGCGCGGGCAGGCACCGCACGCCGCGCGCGCCCCACAGCGCCAGCAGCAGCACGACGAGCGCGAACCGCCAATCGACGAGCTGCCGCACGTAGCCGATAAAATCCAGCCCCTCGCCCGCGAACAGAAAGTCCGACAGGAACAGAAACCGGTCGAAAATACGCCACACGCCGTACTGCACAATGGCATACGCCGCCCATACCGCGTACAAAACGCCGTACAGCGCGCGTCCCCACCGGCGCGGCGGCAGCAGGGCGAAACCGGTAAACAGCGCGCCGAAGCCAAGCGAAAACAGATTGGGCGCGGCGGCGTACAGCGGATACCACGCCGCGCTTCCCGCGGCGGCGCGCAGCGTTAAATCGAGCAGCCAAAAGGGCAGAACGGCCGCGGCTATGCCCAAAATACGCTTGCTCCGTTCGGTTTTTTCCATGCCGCCGTCCTCCCTTCTCACGAAAGACAGTATACGGCAGATTTTACGGGGATGCAACGAAAAGTTTACAGAAAAGAGGGTTAGAACCCATACAGCAGCCCGGCCGCTCCGAGACCGTTAAACATCAGAAACCAGCCGAGAAACATCGCACCGATATACAACGCCGGTTCATTCCCAGCATCGGCATTTTGTGTCGCTTCACGATGCGTCAAACGGGCATATAGCCGATAAAAAGCAAATCCCAGCACCCCGCCGATCGTATTTAGAATCAAATCGTCCACATCGCTGCTGCGATAGTTGACCAGTTGGCTCAATTCAATGAGCAGCGAAAAAGAGAAGCTGGCAAGCGCGATGCGGCCCAGCCTGTCCAACTTAGGCCAGATGAACGGCGCCAAAAAACCAAAAGGCACCAGCATAATCATATTGAGCGCATATCCCACCGGATTGATCTCTTCCGAAAACGGGGCCAAGTTGAACCCCTTGCAGGGAATATCCATCCGCAACATATACCGCAGTTCATAGACCGTGCCCGTGCCGGTTACATAAAACACCCCCGCAATAAAAACCGCGAACACAAAAAGCAGCAGCACGCGCCGCCACCGGACGGGCGCACCCCGTTTATGCATCACAATATAAACCAGCGCACACGGCAGCAGCACGGTCAGCGCTTCATAACCCCACATCAGCAATTCTTTCATAGTCATCCCTCCTGCTTTTTTACCCTACCAAACATTTCTTTTGAAACGCACCGCAAATTTCTTAAGACTTCATAAAACTTAGAGGGATGAACCGGATCGCCGGTTCATCCCTCTTTTTATGGCTCCGCCGGTTTTTCCCCGGTGGCCTGTTCTTCGTTTTTGATCTCCCAATGGATCAGCAGGGTGAGCGCGGCGCGCAGCAGGATGATCGCGCCGACCAGCAGGATTTCCTTGAATTCGCGCACGACGACCGTGCGCAGGATCTCGCTGCCGAGCTTGAATTCCAGTCCCATCGACATGCCCTTGGCGAGCTTGAGCCGTGTCAGCGGGTCGCGGCGGACGTAATTGATCACGCCCTGCACACCGGCGAAAATGATCACGCCAACGCCGACATACTCAAACAGAAGGATCGCGCCATCGGTCAGCAGGCCGAGCGCCGTATGAAACCATGCGATATGCCGCCCCTCCTTTCCTTGTCTTTATTCCGCTGATTTATTCCGCGGGCTGGGGCGGCAGGGTGTCGAAGCCGCCCTGTAATTCCTCGTCGCTCGGCACATGGTTCTGCATCGTGCCGGCAAGGTACGCCTCGTAAGCCGCCATATCGAAATAGCCGGTGCCGGTCAGGCCGAACAGGATGGTCTTCGCCTCGCCCGACTCCTTGCATTTGAGCGCCTCGTCGATCGCCGCGCGGATGGCGTGGGACGATTCGGGCGCGGGCAGGATGGTCTCGAGCTTGGCAAACTGCACCGCCGCGTCGAACACGTCGGTCTGCTTGACGGCGGTCGCTTCCATATACCCGTCGTGGTACAGCTTGGACAGGATCGGGCTCATGCCGTGATAGCGCAGGCCGCCCGCGTGGTTGGAGGCCGGGATGAAGCCGTTGCCCAGCGTGTACATGCGGGCAAGCGGAGTCACATGGCCGGTATCGCAGAAGTCGTAAGCGTATCTGCCGCGCGTAAAGGACGGGCAGGACGCGGGCTCGACCGCAAGGATGCGCGGATCGGCTTTTCCCAGCAGCTTATCCTGCATAAACGGCGCGATCAGGCCGCCGAGGTTGGAGCCGCCGCCCGCGCAGCCGATGACGATATCGGGATACTCGCCCAGAATCTCCATCGCCTGCTTGCTCTCAAGGCCGATGATCGACTGGTGCAGCAGCACCTGATTGAGCACCGAGCCGAGCACATAGCGGTAGCCCTCGGTCGTGGTGGCGGCCTCGACCGCCTCGGAGATCGCGCAGCCGAGCGAGCCGGTCGTCAAGGGATCGTGCGCGAGAATGGCGCGGCCCGCCTCGGTCGTGTCGGAGGGCGAGGGCGTGACGCTCGCGCCGAAGGTCTGCATCACGGCCTTGCGGTAGGGCTTCTGCTCATAGGACACCTTGACCATGTAGACCTTCAAATCCAGCCCGTAGTACGAGCACGCTTCGGACAACGCCGTGCCCCACTGGCCCGCGCCGGTCTCGGTCGTCAGACCCTTGAGGCCCTGCTCCTTGGCGTAGTACGCCTGCGCGATGGCCGAGTTGAGCTTGTGGCTGCCCGAGGTGTTGTTGCCCTCGAACTTATAGTAAATCTTGGCGGGCGTGTCAAGCGCCTTTTCCAGATTGTACGCGCGGCACAGCGGCGAGGGACGGTACATTTTGTACATGTCCTGCACCTGCTCGGGGACGTCGAAATAGCGGGTCTTGCCGTCCACCTCCTGATGGGCCAGCTTTTCGCAGAAGATGGGGTAAAGCGCGTCCTCGGGCAGCGGCGCAAGCGTGCCGGGATGGATCAGCGGATCGGGCTGCTCTTTCATATCGGCGCGCAGGTTGTACCACTGCTTTGGCATCTGGTCTTCGGTGAGGTACAGTCTGTGTGGAATCTTAGCCATGGTAGGTTCTCTCCTTTATGTAAATATATTCATATTTGGCGTATTTTTCGCGTCTCGGCGCGGTTTTGGGGAAAATCAGAGCAAAATAAAAGCCCCTATCCCCATATTACAAGGGACAGGAGCCTGAAAAACAAACTCTTGCGGTGCCACCCAAGTTGACGCAGAAACGCGCCCGCTCGCTTTCATACATCGGACAATGTACGCTCCCCTGATAACGGGCGGAGTCCCCGGCGCGGTTACTCGGCAAAAGCCTTTCGCGTTGCCCTGATAAAGTCCATTCACAGAAGCCTTGCCTGCCGCGATCTCACCGCCCGCGGCTCTCTTGGAGGGTTGGTATTTCTGCTACTCGTCTTCGTCATCGGTTTTTCGGTATGGTCACAGTATATTCGCACAAACTGCATTTGTCAAGCGAGAAATTAAAAAATCCACAAATTATTATCCTGCGATTTTATTATCATAATAAGCATAAGCGCGATCGCCGTCCACGGCTTGCCGCGTCAAAGCGCCTATGCTATAATGAAGCCACCGAATCCCCAGCCGAAGGAGGCGCGCCGTGCAAACGATCGAGGGCGAAAACGAACTGCTGCTGACCTGCAGAAAAACGCAAGACGGCGTTTCCATCCTGCGCTGCGAGACGCGGGACGGCGACGTGCGCCTGCCGGACGAAATCGGCGGCGCGCCGGTGACGGCGCTGGGCGGCTACGCGCTGTCCGCCCGCGCGCCCGCGCTCGCAGACCGCGAGACGTTTTCCGTGCGCGTCACCTGCGGCGGCGCCGCGCCCGCGCACGACGCCGCCGCGGTGCGGCGCGTGACCCTGCCCGCGCAGCTGCAAAGCGTGGGCAGCTATGCGTTTTTCGGCTGCACCCGGCTGGAAACGATTGAGCTGACCGGCTCGGTCTCGTCCTTCGGCGGCGGCGCGCTGATGAACTGCGCGGCGCTGCGCGCCGTCCGCCTGCGGGCCGCCCCCGCCGCGCCCACCTGCCTGCAAAAGCTGCTGGGCGAAACGGCGGGCGAAATCGACGTTTTGTTTTCATTCGGCAATACACGGGCGCGCCTGCTCTTTCCTGCCTATTCGGAGGAGCTGGAGGATCTAAGCCCCGCGCACATCTTCCAGCGGCGCATCCACGGCGCGGGCTACGGCTACCGCGAGTGCTTCCGGGACGGCGTGCTGCAATTTGCCGAGTACGACCGCGCGCTGTCCTCGCTGCTCGAGCGGCACGATTTCGCGGTCGCCGCTCGCGCGGCCGTGCGGCGGCTGGCCGTCCCCCACGCGCTGAACGAGGGCGCGCGCACGGCTTATTTGGCCGTGCTGCGCGCGCACGGCGGCGCGCTCGCGCGCGATTTAGCCGCGCGGGGCGAGAGCGCGGGACTGAGCTTTCTGCTCTCGCTGTCTGTCTTATCCGCCGCCGATCTCGCCGCCGCATGCGACAGGGCGCGCGAATGCGGGCAGACGGCGGCGCTGTCCGTGCTGCTGGCCGCGTCCGGCGGGCGGGCCGCCGCAGGGCGCACCAAGACTTTCGAGCTGTAAATCACGCAAAGGAGGCGGGCCATGCCGCAAAACGAACGCTGGCAAACGCTTGGACGCGAAATCCTGTTTTCCGCGCGCACCGAGCTGTATATGGCGCTGCCCTTTCTGGATGCGGCGCTCTCCGCTCTCGCGGTGTCGGACGGCTTCGACACCGCCGCCCTCGCGACCGACGCGCGCGCCCTGTACTACAACGGCGCGTGGCTCGCGCGGCAGTTCGAACGCGGGCGCGCGAACGTCTGCCGCGCCTACCTGCACAGCGTGTTCCACTGTCTGCTGCGCCACCCCGCCAAAACGCGCGGGCGCGACCGCGCGCTGTGGGATTTGGCGTGCGACGTGGCGGTCGAAAGCATGGTCGACTCGCTCGACTACCGCTGTCTCGCGCCCGCGCGGCCGTCCGTGCGGCGGCAGCACCTGTACCGCCGCCTGCGCGATAGCTTACCCGTTTTGACCGCCGAGGCCGTCTACCGGCAGTTCCGGCGCGAAAGGCTGAATTCCTACGACTGCGCGACGCTCGCGCGTGAATTCGCGGTCGACGAGCACACGCTCTGGCCGGAGGAAAGCGACGACGAGCAGGACAGGCAGTGGAGCCGCCTTGCCGAGCGCGCCCAAACCGCGATGGAGACGGTGTTCGCCAATCAGGCGGCGGGCGGCGAGGCCGTGCGCGAGCAGCTCTCCGTTTCGACCCGCGAGACGACCGATTACGCCGCCTTTCTGCGCCGCTTCGCCACCCTGCGCGAGGAGGCTGCGGTCGACGCGGATTCCTTCGATTACGGCTACTACGCCTACGGCCTGCGGCACTACGGCAACATGCCGCTGATCGAGCCGCTCGAGACGCGCGAGGTCAAAAAAATCGAGGATTTCGTCATCGCGATCGACACCTCGATGTCGACCTCGGGCGAGCTGGTGCAGGAGTTTTTGTCCCGCACCTATACGCTTCTGATGGACAGCGAGAGCTTTTTCCGCCGCATCAACCTGCGCATTCTGCAGTGCGACGACCGGCTGCGCTCGGACAAGCGCATCACGAACGCGCGCGAGCTTGCCGATTACATGGAGCATTTCGAGCTGATCGGCCAGTCGGCCACCGACTTTAGGCCGGTGTTCGGGCACGTCGGCAAGCTGATACGCGAGGGCGCGTTCCACCATCTGCGCGGCCTGCTGTACTTTACCGACGGACTGGGGCTTTACCCCAAAAAGCGTCCGCCCTACGACGCGGCCTTTGTCATGCTGGAGGGGCAGTGCTATCCCGATCAGGTGCCGCCGTGGGGGATCAGGGTCGTGCTGCGCACGTTCGATTGAGACGCGCTGCGCGTTCGATTGAAACTACAGTTTCAATCGAGAAGGGCGGCGCCGCGCCGCTAAGCGGCGCGGACGCGGCCCGAGGCTGCGAAAAGTTCCGACGAGCGAAACTTTTCTCCGCTTTTGTATGAAAAGCGCGCTGCGGCGCGAGAGATATAGTTGAGGTGTTTTATGAATATCAAACGGGCGAAGGACGAGATCAAAAACGCGCTGCGGGCGTATTTGGCGCGGGACGAGTTCGGCGCGTACCGCATCCCGCCCATCCGGCAGCGGCCGGTTTTGCTGATGGGCCCGCCGGGCATCGGCAAAACGCAGGTGATGGAGCAGATCGCGGACGAGACCGGCGTCGGGCTGGTGTCCTACACGCTGACGCATCACACGCGCCAGTCGGCGCTCGGCCTGCCCTATATCGAAAAGCAGCGCTTCGGCGGGCAGGAATACGCCGTCACCGCCTACACGATGAGCGAGATCATCGCCTCCGTCCACCGCGAAATGGCGCGCACGGGCGTTTCCGAGGGCATCCTGTTCCTCGACGAGATCAACTGCATCTCGGAGACGCTCTCGCCCATGATGCTGCAATTTTTACAGTGCAAGACCTTCGGCAACCAACCCCTGCCCGCGGGCTGGATGGTCGTCGCGGCGGGCAACCCGCCCGAATACAACAAATCCGTGCGCGAGTTCGACGTGGTCACGCTCGACCGCGTCAAGCGCATTGACGTTGAGGAGGACTTTGCGGTCTGGAAGGAGTACGCCGGGCGGCGCGGGATCCACGGCGCGGTGCTGTCCTACCTCGAAATCCGGCGCGACCACTTTTACCGCGTCGAAACGACGGCGGACGGCCTGCAATTCGTCACCGCGCGCGGCTGGGAGGATCTGTCCGAGCTGATGCAGGTCTACGAGTCCCTCGGCCTGCCGGTCGACCGGCAGGTGATCGGGCAGTATTTGCAGCTGCCGCGCGTGGCGGGCGATTTCGCGAATTATCTGCTGCTGTACGACAAGTACCGCCGCGTGTACCGTGTGGACGAAATTTTGGACGGAAAGTGGGAAAAAGCCCGCGCGGGCGAGCTTTGCTCCGCGCCGTTTGACGAAAAGCTCGGCGTTCTCGGGCTGCTTCTGTCGGGGCTTGCCGAGAGCGCGCGGGGCGTTTACCGGCTCGACGCCGTATCCGACGCGCTGCATCAGGACCTTGTGTACGTGCGCGAGGGTGAAAAAACGCTCGGCACGCTGCTGGACGAAAAGCAGACCGCGCTCGCGCGCCGCCGCGCCGCCGGCTCGACCGACCGGGACGCGCTCTTTGCCGCCGGGCGCGAGGCCGAGCGGCTGGCCGCGTTCCAGCAGGCGCTGGCGCTGGAGAAAACGCCCAAGGGCGGCGCGTTCGACCGGCTGAAGGAGCTGTTCGGAGCCGACGTGCAGGCGCGCGCCGACGCGGTAGCCAAAACGGACGCGCAGCTGGCAAACGCCTTCGCCTTCCTCGACGAAGCGCTGGGCGACAGCCAGGAGCTGGTGCTGTTCGCCACCGAGCTGACCGCGAATTTCTTCACCTCGTGGTTCATCCAAAATTTCGGGTGCGAGGCGTATTTCCGGCACAACGGCCGCCTGCTGTTCGACGACGCGCAAAAGCGGATTTCGGACGACATTCAGGCCGCGCGGCGGCAATAAGCCGCCCGCGTTGGCATTAGGGCGCAAGCGAGTCATTGCAGGCGGTACCGGACGCCACCGCTGCGCTGCTGTTGCGGTAAGGGCGCGGAAAGCGGCGTGTTTTCCGTATATTTCAACCACAAGGGGCTGGATTTCGGCTATCATTTCCGCGCGGGCGGGACGCTTCCGTCCGTCACGGACGGCGTCGCGGCGTTTGCGCTGGACGGCTATGACACCGCGCTTTGCTCGCTCAACCGGCCGCGCGTGTGCCGCATCGAAGCGGCAGGCGAAACGCGCTCCGTCGACCCCGACCGGCCGTTCGCCGTCGTCCTGCCGCAGCCTCCCGGGCAGCTCGCGCTGTACGACGAGCAGGGCCGCGCCGTCCCGCTGTCCACGCAGTTTCTTTGACGCGCAAAAGCGCGGCCGCCTTACGGACGGCCGCGCTTTTTGATTGCTTAATTTTTGCTCGTGCAAGAAAATTTTATCCATGCGTTCCGATCGCGCCGTACATATTCGGCCGGCGGTCGCGGAACACACCCCAGCTGCGCCGGAACGCGCGGAGCGCATCCAGATCGAAGGTGTGCGTCAGCACGCACGCTTCGTCCCGTCCGGCCTGCTCGGCCAGCGCGCCCGTCTCGTCCGCGATGAAGGACGAGCCGTAAAAGGTCAGGCTGGACGACTGGTTCTGGTTGTCCGCCGAGGGCGTGACCGTCTCCGTTCCAATGCGGTTGGCCGCGATCACCGGCAAGAGGTTGGCCGCCGCGTGTCCCTGCATGCAGCGCCGCCAGTGGGGCATCGAGTCGCAGTCCAAAATCGGCTCGGAGCCGATGCAGGTCGGATAAAACAGCAGCTCCGCGCCTGCAAGCGCCATGCAGCGCGCCGCCTCGGGAAACCACTGGTCCCAGCAGATGCCCACGCCGATTTTGGCATAGGCCGTGTCCCAAACGCGAAAGCCCGTGTCGCCCGGCGTGAAATAAAACTTTTCCTGATAAAAATGATCATCCGGAATGTGCGTTTTGCGGTACTGCCCCAAAACCGCGCCGTCCGCGTCGATCACGGCGACGGTGTTGAACGTCGTCTCGCCCACGCGCTCGTAATAACTGACCGGCAGCACGACCCGGAAATCGCGCGCGACCTGCTTGAGCACGTTCACCGCGGGATTTTCCTCCAGTGGGCAGGCCAGCCGGTAGTTTTCATAGTTCCGCTCCTGACAGAAATACCAATTCTCAAACAGCTCGGGCAGCAGGATGATCTGCGCGCCCTGCGCGGCGGCCTGCTCGACCTTTTCCACGGCCTGCTCCAAGCCGTAGGTCATCTGCACCGCCGCGACCGTAACCTTGCTCATGATAAATTTCCTCCATCGCGCCGCAGCGCATATATAATGAGAAAACCGCCCCGCGGTTTTCATAAAAAGTCCAGCTCCGCCGGACTTTTTATACCCCGACTTAGTCGCCTTGGGCGACGCCATTGGGGTATCGGACTATGGTTTCTTCGGAACCATAGTCCGTATATAGGGGGATTATGAATCCCCTTATACCCGTGGTATCTGCTGGGTAATGCAGTGGATGTTGCCCCCGCCGATCAAAATATCCCGCGCGGGAATGGGCACGACCTTGCGCGTCGGGAACAGCCCCTGCAAAATGCTTTGCGCCTTTTCGTCCATCGGGTCGCCGAAGGCGGGCATGACGACCGCACCGTTGGCGATATAGAAATTGACATAGCTCGCCGCCAGCCGTTCGCCCGGGGTGCGCGTCGGCTCGCCCTCGCACCGGTCGAGGCCCTCGCACTCCTCCGCCGTGATGCGGACGGGCGCGGGCAGCGGCAGCTTGTGCACCTTGATTTTCCTCCCCTTCGCGTCCACCGCCGCCTCGAGCGCGGCAAGGCTCGCCGCCGACAGGGCGTGCTGCGGGTCGCTCTCGTCGTCCGTCCACGCCAGCACGACCTCGCCGGGCGCGACAAACGCGCAGATATTGTCCACATGCTCGTCGGTCTCGTCCTGATAGATGCCGCGCGGCAGCCAGATCACCTTGGAAACGCCCAAAGCGCCGCACAGCACACGCTCGATCCCGGCCCTGTCCAGCGCGGGGTTGCGGTTCTCGTTCAGCAGGCACGCCTCGGTGACGAGCGCCGTCCCCTCGCCGTCGACGTGCAGCGAGCCGCCCTCGCAGATAAAGCCCCGCAGGTCGTAGCAGTCGTCGTCCAGCAGGTCGCACATGCGGCGCGCCGCCGCCGCGTCGCGCAGGCAGTCGGGATAAATGCCGCCCCAGGCGTTGAAGCCCCAGTCGACGCCGCGCCGTTCGCCCGCGCCGTTTACCACGAACGTCGGGCCGATGTCGCGCGCCCACGCGTCGTCCGTTTCCAGCACGGCGACGCGCACGCGCGGCGAAAGCTGCGCACGGGCGTTGTCGTACTGCCGCGCGGAGCAGAAGACCGTCATCTTTTCACTGTCCGCAATCGTTTCGATCACGCGGACAAAGGCTTTTCGCGCGGCGTACGCGCCGTACTGCCAGGAATCCGCCCGCTCGGGCCAGATCATCAGGCAGCCCTCGTGCGGCGCAAACTCGGCGGGCATATAAAATCCATCCTCGGCGGGTTTGGTGTGTAAAATCCTCATTTTGATCGCTCCATGTCGTTTTCTCCCTACTAGAGTACAACATTTTGATTTAACTTGCAACGCTTTCCGCCATATGTTACACTAAAGATACAAAATCTTCAATACTTTAGTGGGGGAAAAGAAATGCCTAATTATTACTATTCTTCGTTTGGCCGTCCGTCGATCTTCTACGCGGTGCTGCCTGTGCTCGCGCTGATCGTCATTCTTGCAGGCGGCCTTGCGCTGTATTTCCTGTTCGTGCGCAAGCCCAACACCCATCAGGGCGCGCCCGCCCAGCTGCACGACGCGCTCACCTTCCGCACCTTTTTCACAGAAAAGCTGATCCGCGCGCTGTACTGCATCGTCGTGGTCGGCATCGCGGTTTACAGCTTGATCCTGCTGTTTTCGCACTTTTTCATGGCGCTTATCCTGTTCGTGCTCGGCAACCTGATCGCGCGCATCACGTTCGAGTACGCGCTGCTACTGCTCGTATTGTGCCGCAACACGCAGGAGATCAACCGCAAGATGGGACCGCTGCCCGAGGAACCGCCCGCGCCGCCGGGTCCGCCTCCTTTGCCCCCGTTATTTTTGGGA
>JAUNGZ010000027.1:0-13086 GCA_030524205.1 Eubacteriales bacterium | reverse complement strand
GCCGCAGGCGCCGGTTCAGCCGCAGGCGCCGAACCCGCAGCAGCCTGCCGCCCCGCAAAACGACCAAATGCAGTAACCTGCAAAAAAACAGCCGCCAAAAGGCGGCTGTTTTTTTGCGCGCGGATTTAGTCCCGGCTGATAAACGTCAGCGTGTGGTTGTCTGACAGGCTCTGTTCATACGCAAAGCCGTTCCAATCGAAAAAAGGAAGCTGCTCGGGCGACGTGATTTTGTTTTGCACAATGTACCTCGCCATGCGTCCGCGCGCCATTTTGGCGACGGCGGGCAGACAGCGCAGCTTTCCCTTCCGGTAGGTCAGAAACTCGCAGGTGACCAGACGGTCGGCCGGGGTCAGGTACCGGCGCACGGCCTTGCTGTACTCGTTTGACGCCAGATTGACCGCGGTATCGTCGCCGGCGAACAAATCCTCGTAAAACGCGCGGCCCCAGAACGCATACAGGCTCTCACCGTCCAATTTATGCGCCAATTCGAGGCGGTAGGGCCGGATCGCGTCGAGCGGCCGCAGCGGGCCGTAAAACGCCGAAAACAGCCGCAAATGCTGCTGCGCGAACGCGAAATCGTCCGGCGAAAAGCTGTCCGCCTCCAAATACTTATACGCCAAGCCGTCGAACGCCAGCACGGCGGGCGCGCCGCCCTCGGGCGACCAATCCTGAAAAAGCCCGGCGGCGCGCAGCGCGATGGATGCGCTGGCTGCAAGCACGCTTTCCAGTTCAAATGGCGCTTTGCCGCGCAGGCAGGCGGCAAGCCGCTCGGTTTGCGCTAAAAAGCGCGGCTTGGTCATCTGCGGCACAGCCGCCGGCACGGACCGCATATTTTTCGCAGGCGATAAAAAGACCTTCATGCTGCATTTCCTCCGTTTTCCCCATTGTATCCAAAAATACGGCGGGATGCAAGCGCGGTTATATTGCCAAATCCGACCGGGCATGATAAAATAAACAGCAAGGAAGCGATCAAGGAGGCGGGGCGCGATGAAGATGCAGGAAAGCGCGGAAAACTATCTGGAAGCCATTTTGGTTCTCCGGCAGCAAAAGGGCTCGGTCCGCTCGATCGACGTCGCCCACTATACCGGCTTTTCCAAGCCTAGCATCAGCCGCGCGGTCGGCCTGCTGCGCGATAACGGCTATCTTTCCATCGACCAGAACGGCTGCCTCTGCCTGACGGAGGCGGGGCTGCGCGTCGCGGAGAATATTTACGAACGCCACACCGTGCTCACCGAGCTGCTGACCGCGCTCGGCGTCAACCCCGATACCGCGGCGGAGGACGCCTGCCGCATGGAGCATGTCATCAGTCAGGAGACGTTCGACCGGCTCAAGGAGCTTGCGCGGGCACACCGCGCGCCGGCCGGATAAGCGAGCCGCCTCAGGCCGGCCCCGTCGGGGCCGGTTTTTTTCATCACCGCGCGAAAGGAGGGGCGGATATGCCCGTGACCGCCGAACGCCTGCCCAACGGCTTGATTCTCTGGCAGGACGATACGTATTTCAAACTCGGGCAGGACAGCGTGCTGCTGTCCGCCTTTGCAAAGCCCCGGCGAAACGCCCGGGTGCTCGATCTGGGCTGCGGCACGGGCGCGCTCGCGCTGCTGCTCTACCGCCCCGGCCTCGCCATCACCGGCTTGGAATTGCAGCAGGGCGCGCTCGCGCTGTTCCGCCGCTCGATTGCGGACAACGGCGTTCCGATCACGGCGAAGAACGGCGACCTGCGCGAAATCCGCACGCTTTTTCCGCATGGCAGCATGGATTACGTGATCTGCAACCCGCCCTATTTTGACCGGCGCGCCGGCAAGAGCGCGCCGTCGCCCGAAAAACGCGCCGCCCGGCAGGATGGGAGCTGCACGGTTGAGGAGGTCGCGGTCGCGTCCTCGTTTGTGCTGCACACGGGCGGCAAGGCGGCTTTTGTGTTCCGCCCCGAGCGGCTGTGGACGCTTTTGGAGGCGCTCTCCCGCGTGCGGCTTGTCCCTAAGCGGCTGCGCTTCGTGCACCAAAACGCGCTCGCCGCGCCCAGCGCCGTGCTGGTCGAGTGCCGGAAGGGCGGCAGCGCCGAGGGGCTTATCGTTGAGCCGCCGCTGCTCGTCGAGAGCGCGGAATACAGAGAAATATACGGAATATAATTTATAAAGGAAATATTGCAATGAGTATTCTATATCTTGTCGCAACGCCGATCGGCAATCTGGGCGACCTGTCGCCCCGGGCGCGCGAGGTGCTCTCGTCGGTCGATTTTCTCGCCGCCGAGGATACCCGCGTCAGCCAAAAGCTGCTGAACGCCTGCGGCCTGCCCAAAAAGCCGATGATCTCCTATTATGAGCACAACCGGCGCGCGCGCGGCGAGGAGGTGCTCGCGCGGCTGCGCGCGGGCGAGAGCTGCGCGCTCGTGACCGACGCGGGCACGCCCGCCGTGTCCGACCCCGGCGAGGATCTGGTCGCGCTTTGCGCGGCGGAGGGCGTTCCCGTCGTCCCCGTGCCCGGCTGCTGCGCGGCGGTGTGCGGCTTGGCCGTCTCCGGCCTGCCGACCGGGCGCTGGTGCTTCGAGGGGTTCCTGTCGGTGAACAAGAAGGCGCGGCGCGAGCACCTCGACGCGCTCGCGGGTGAAAAGCGCACGATGATTTTTTACGAAGCGCCGCACAAGCTGTGCGCCACGCTGCGCGACCTTGCGGAAGCCTTCGGCGCGGACCGCCGCGTTTCCCTCTCGCGCGAGCTGACCAAGCTGCACGAGGAAACGCTCCGCATGACGCTCGGCGAGGCCTCGGCCTATTTTGACGAGCACCCGCCGCGCGGCGAATTCGTGCTGACCGTCGCGGGCGCGCCCGAGGAGCCCTCGACCGAGCAGGACGAAGCCGACCGGCTGGCCGCCGCCGCCGAAGCCGTCCGCCGCCGCATCGAGGCCGGGCAGACGCAGAAGGACGCGGTCAAGGCGGTTTCGGCTGAAACCGGCGTTAAGAAAAATGCGCTGTACCGCTTCGTGCTCGAGCAGGACGAAGAAAATATTTGAAACCGGCGCGCTGTTCACAAAACAAACAAACTAGGGCGCTATACTGAGTGAAACGATACCGCTCCTGCATATTTTAGGGGGTCTTTTCATGTCCACTATTTTGATCGCGGACGACGAGGCGCGCATCCGCCGTCTGGTAAGCGATTTTCTCAAGCGCGACGGCCACAGCATCATTGAAGCCGCCGACGGGCGCGAAGCGATGCAGGTGCTCGAAAACCGCCGTCAGGGCCTCGATCTGGCCATTCTCGATGTGATGATGCCCGGCATGGACGGGTTCGCCGTGCTGCGCGAGCTGCGCGAGCTGGAAACGGGAGACGGCCACCTGCCCGTGATGATGCTGACCGCCCGCGCCGAGGACGCCGATCAGGTGCGCGGGCTGGAGGACGGGGCGGACGATTATGTTACCAAGCCGTTCTCACCGGTCGTGCTGGCCGCGCGCGTGCGCACGCTTTTAAAGCGCGAGGGCCGCACCGCCGCGCCGGTCGAACAGCTCGGCCAGCTTTCGGTCAACGAGCTGCGGCGCGAGGTGCTGGTCGACGGCGCGCCGGTCGACCTGACGCCCAAGGAGTACGAGCTGCTCATTTATTTCAAGAACAACCGCGCCATCGCACTGTCCCGCGAGAGCATTTTGAACGCCGTGTGGGGCTACGACTATTTCGGCGACCTGCGCACGGTCGATACCCACGTAAAAAAGCTGCGCGCCAAGCTGGGCGAATGCGGCTCGATGATCGAAACCGTGCGCGGCTACGGCTACCGGTTCGAGGGGTAGGCCCATGAAACGCCATTCGATCAAATTCAAATTTTTTGCCGCAATCAGCGCGGTCACGCTCGTCTTTATCGGCGTGCTGATCGTGCTGAATGTGTTTTTTTACGATGATTATTATATGATGACCCGCCGCCGCGAGCTTTCGAGCACCTATCAGTCGGTTTCGCGCCTGTACACTGGCGACGTGAATGCGATTTCCTCCACCCTTGATTTGATCGAAAGCCGCAGCGCCATCCGGCTGGCCATTGTGTCGCCGGACGGCACGGTGCTGTACACCTCGTCGCTGCTGCCCAAGCAGGACGAGCCGCCCTCTCCCGACGACGGCGCCCGTCCCTACGGCGCGGGCGTCACGCTGCCCGACTTCTGGAGCCAACAGATGCGCCTGCAAAACATTCTGGTCGCCGCGCTCAGCCAGACCGGCTGGGGCGGCGAGAGCATGGCGGGCTATTCCTT
This sequence comes from Eubacteriales bacterium, assembly GCA_030524205.1. GTDB lineage: Bacteria > Bacillota > Clostridia > Oscillospirales > Butyricicoccaceae > Agathobaculum. The sequence goes on along the minus strand of JAUNGZ010000027.1, from coordinate 8,863 downwards.
TACCACTGTCTCTCTGCGGGACAACGAGCAGTACCTCTGTCTGGTCGGCTCGTTCCAGCAGGGCGACTGTCTGATCGCCTATATGCCCTATGCCTTCATCAAGCAGAACTCCTCGTTCAACCTGCTGTTTCTGCTGATTGCGGGCGGCTGCGCGCTGCTGATCTGCCTGATCTGCGGCTACTTTATCTCGCGGCAGTTCACCCGCCCGCTGATCGCCATGGCGGACGTCGCGGACCGGATGAGCGAGCTGGATTTCTCCACCAAGTACCACGGCGACGAACGGGACGAAATCGGCCAGCTCGGCCAGTCGCTCAACCGCCTGTCCGCTTATCTGGAGCAGGCGGTCGGCGAGCTGCAGCAGTCGAACGAGCAGCTCGCGCAGGAGATCAAGGAAAAAGAGCGGATTGACAACATGCGCCGCGAGTTTATTGTCAACGTATCGCACGAGCTGAAAACCCCGATCGCGCTCATCCAAGGCTATGCCGAGGGCCTGACCGCCGGCGTGGCCGACGACCCCGAGGACCGCAACTTTTACTGCGACACCATCGCGGAGGAAGCCGACCGCATGAACAAGCTGGTCATGCAGCTTTTGAACCTGTCCAAGCTTGAGCTCGGGGCGGAGCAGACCTATTTTGAGGATGTGGATCTGCACGCACTGTGCGAGGAAGCCGTGCGCAAAACCGCCGTTTTATGCGAAAGCCGCCGTCTCACCGTGCGCTGCGACGACACCGTCGCGGCGGTGCGGACCGACGCCGGCCTGCTTGAGCAGGTGCTGATGAACTACCTGTCCAACGCCATCCGCTACACCGCGGACGGCGGACGCATCGAAATCACCGCCGCGCGCACCGAAGCCGGCGTGCGGCTGGCCGTATTCAACGAGGGGGACGGCCTACCCGAGGAAGAACTTCCCAAGATCTGGGAGAAGTTTTACCGCACCGACCGCGCCCGCTCGCGTGAAAACGGCGGCACAGGCATCGGCCTGTCGCTTGTCCGCGCGATTGCGGATACGCTGCACGGCGTCTGCGGTGCGGAGAACGTGGACGGCGGCATCGTATTTTGGTTTGAACTGCCCGATCTTCCCGATCCCGAACAAAACGCATAATTTTGTCGATGGCTTTTATGGATTAATCCTTGACAACGCTCCCAAACCGTGGTATATTAAATAAGCACCTCAAGCGAGGCGCTTATATCGCGGGGTAGAGCAGTTGGTAGCTCGTCGGGCTCATAACCCGAAGAGGTAGTCGCTGTGGTCTACATTCAGTTCAAGTCTGAACTCCGTGAAAATCGATGTCCGTGTCTCAATATCGCGGGGTAGAGCAGTTGGTAGCTCGTCGGGCTCATAACCCGGAGGTCGGTGGTTCAAGTCCGCCCCCCGCAACCAGAAAGAACCCTGTAACCCTTGCGGTTGCAGGGTTTTCTTTATTTGTCCCACCATGCTTTCTTAAAAACGAGATATTTTTGGTGGGACAGCCAGAAAACCGGACGGGGGAAATCGTGGGACAATATGGATGGACAATAGTTTATCGCCGCTCTGACCTGTGAACCAGAAACTGGTCAGGATCTTCGGTTGAGATGGGACGCCTTTTTGCCTGTCCCACCGCATTCCCACCATTATTCACCTCTTCGGGCTTTTTGGACCGCAGCGAGGGAAATGACGTTGGCGCCGACTACTTGTGGGATGATATCTACGGAAGACTCCTCGGGCATGGTATCCATATCTTCCTCCAGCTCTTTCCCAGTTTCAATTTCCTGATCGAAAATCTTCACCGAAGCCCGTTGCTGCTCATCCATCCAATGGACATACATATTTAGGGTGGTAGAGATGTTGGCGTGGCCAAGATTCCGGGACAGAGTGGCGATATCCATGCCCTTTTCAACAGATCTGGTCGCGTAGGTATGGCGCAGCGCATGGAAGTTGACGTGCTTCATTCCGAGCGCTCTTACCATAGCATCCAGTTTGTCGGAATAGGTGCGGGGCTCCATGGGGCCGCCTTTCAGCGTACATACTACAAAACCGCCCGGATTCCACTCCATTCCAAAGGTGTCCTGCATGGTTTCTTGCCAAGCCCTCAGCCGTGTCAGCGCCAACCTGGCCTTTTGCGGCAGATACAACTTTCGATTGGACTGGGAGGTCTTTGTATCGCCTACCGTAATTGCGGTCGCCTGACCTTTCTTATGCCGGATGACCGTGTAATCCCGGTCGTTCGCCTTTGGCGTCGATTGACGGGCCAGTGTCCCTTTGATGTAGATGGTCGCGGGGATTTCATCCAGATTAACATTACTCCAGGTCAAAGCCAAAAGTTCACCAATCCGAAGCCCGGTGTAAAGCGTAAAGATGATTCCCTGGGTACCGATATCATGAGAAGCATTTACAATCGCTTCCAGGCTTTGCTGCTCAGCTACCGTGAGAACACGCATATCCTTTTTCTTGTCCTTGGGCAGACGCACGCCCTGTACGGGGTTCGCCTGGATTAGTCCATCGAAAACAGCCTGCTTGAGTGCGACATTAAGTGCATTGCGCATATTCCGCAGGGTTTTCGGAGACAGCCCTCCATCGCCGTCCAACCGGCCGCCGTCCTCTCCCTTTTCTGTGAAAAACTTTTGCAGCATTTTGCCCGTCAACTCACCGAGCGGCTTCTTTGCGATCATATGCTCAGCGATATGGTGGTTGAAGTAGTTGTCATAGGTCACATAGGTAGAGTGACGTAATGTCGGCTCACCATAGTCTTTCAACCACTCGTTCAAGTATTCCAGCAGCGGTATGGCAGACTGGGTCTGGTAGGTCTGCTCCTCGACTTTCATACGGATGCGCTCCAGTTCCCGCTTGCAGGCCGCTTCGGTCGTACGGGTAAAGCTACGTTTTTCGCCGTTAACAGAGTACCTCCCTTCCCAGCAATTCTCGCGTTTTTGCCTAATAGATCCAAATTTTTTCTCAGACATCATATTCGCTCCTTTTCCTAAGAACGAATACTCCTGCCCTTACACACCACCATCATAGCATTTTTTGGGTGGATGGGCAAGGTCAATCCCAGAAGTGTTCTCAGGGCTTTGATCAGATGCAGACATGCCGTGGCAGGCATCCAGGTGTATATCCTCCTGCGGAAAGTTTGAAACATACCAATCTAAAAAAAGTTTTTTGGGAACGACCAGCCTTTTGCAACCTGGAAAACGCACAGCTGGGAACCCTTCGGAGTGGACCAGTTTGTAGGCGGTACTGCGGCCCACTCCCAAAAAGCGCGCAACATCCATAACGGTCAGCTGGATGGGAAGCTCCTCCGCTGACCGTGCCAGTTCGGCTGCTGCCTGTTCTTTCAAGTGGCTCAAAGTGTTCATTGCAGCAATCTCCTTTCTATACTACAATTTTGAAAAATGACCAACAGGCGGCGGCTGGCTGGGCCGCTCCACAGGACTTACCTCCGCGGTTTCCGGCACCCACTACAGCCTGCGACGGATTGGATACCGCTCGGACCATAGCCTGGATGGTGTATCATGATCGGGCATATGGGTCTTGGCCGCAAACTGCCATCGTTTGCTTGTATGTGGCATCTGGCTCCCCAAATCCTCCTTTCCAAATCGGATCTTGGCCCAAGTCTGCCCATACGGCTCGCCATATACTTAATGTACCTGTTGGCGGTATGAGGTGTTTCACCTGTTTGTCAAGGTACAAAGGGGATGCCTTCCCAGAAGATCTTTGTGTCTTCATCTCATACCCCGTTAAGCGACTGCATTTTTGCCACAAAAAAATCGACCCCCAAGCCATTTTTTGCTCAGGGGTCGATTTTTATTGCTGGAACATCTCAAGATGGGAAAGCATATCATCCAAATCCTGCTGACTGGGGCCGTCAGGTTTTGTCTCTGGGACTGCCTGCTCGCCCAGTTGTTTTAGGCTGGCCTTCAATTTTTCCAGGGAGGCGTCGATCATATTTTGGATCTTTACCATGGCCTGTTCGTCTGTGGGGGTGGAATGAACGGTAATCACGATTTTCGCTTCCGGTACCATCACCTCGGGATGATGTCGGATATACTCCCAGACGGCCTGAACAACCAGATCACTTTTGCGGTTCTTCAATCTCTCTAAGAGATCTCCAACAGCAGCCTTTTCTGCGGTGTCGCTGCTCCAACCGAGAGAAAATCGATATTTGTCATCCCTGCGCAAAGATCTCCCCTCCATTATTCTGCGGCATCATCCGACGCAGTTGTGCTGTGGCCAGCATTCCATATCCAATAGCGTTGGCCTTGGGGTCCAGCACAAAGTCTGCCTTGGCGACCAACGGAGACTCCTCCAAGAAAGACTTAAAGAGAATGGAGCCGCCGCCGATGAAGATCGCAGGGTTGGCCCGCAGATCCACCTGGAGCTCGCGTAGCTTATCCAGAATACCATAGGCATAATCGCGCACGGTGGTAAACACGGCCTCCCGGACCTCCTGAGGCAGGATGGTATTGCGCCCTTGAATGATATCCGCGATGTGGTCGTCCTCGATCTTCATGTCATACAGTGCGCTTACCCGGCCGATAATATCATTGGACATGGGGATCACCCCCATCTCCAGGCTGCGGCAGAACTGCATATCCGGCTCCGTCCGGCGCAGTAGCATGACATCCGTGGTAAAGCCGCCAATGTCGATAATAAAGGTCCGAGGCACTTCCTTGAGGAGATGGCTCTGCGGTACTACCGCCGCATAGGCCTGAGGATAGACCATCACATGGCGGATCATCAGGCAGATAGGCATACCATTAAATACAAAGTTCACCGCACCCCGCTTGAAATAGTCCGCAAACCGCTGGCGCAGGGCATAGTGTTCAGGCGGCAGACCTACGGCCAGATCGGTTTCCACCATCGGGCTGAGGCTATTGCTGTGCTGCAGCTCCTTTGCAATCGCAAAGAGAGTCAGGATGAAATAGCGATCATCCTTGGTCTTATCCCGCATATAAGAGATGCGCTGGCCGGAGAGGGTCCAGAATTTGCCGCCATACTCCAGAACCTCGGTATCAACAGGCGGCCGGATGGGATAGTCTGCAAGGCCGGAGGAGAATACGAAGTTAGTAGTCTTCATCTGCGAATTGCCATGATCAATAGGAAACAACATGAGAAATCACTCCTAATATTTTTCTGATACTTTATTACACGGATGAGAATGCGTTTTTACAACGAAATACGCAAAAAAGTAGCGGGGTACTTATGTGTACCTCGCTACTTATCTATAAGAAATGAACCATCATTTTAAATTCTTCTGTGAAAAGTTCTTTTCCCATAAAACTGCGCCTCCAATCGTTGGTCTGCGTGTCCAACTTTTGGGGTGCAGTTCATTGCGCCGTTCATCTTGACCGTTGACTGGCTCGGCTGGCTTTGCTATTTCCCCGATAAATGGGAACTTGTCACTCGCCTTCCAACAGCATTTTTACATGAGGAATGCCATCCAGTAGGAATTCTCCCGAAATCTGACGAAACCCCTGCTTTTCATATAATCTCTTCGCGTAAACCTGTGCTTCTAAATAGATGCGTTTTGCTTGAAAGCATTCCCTCGCCGCACGAACTCCTTCCGCGAGTATTTGACTACCCAACCCACACCGACGCTTTACTGCAATCACTCGTCCAATGGAGGCATACTCACTTTCCACGCCTTGTCCCATGACACGGACATAGGCTTTGATACCTTCCTCGTCCTCAAACCAGATATGGATTGCGTCCTGATCGAGATTATCCAATTCCATATAAGGACAGTTCTGTTCTACAACAAAGACAGAAACTCTCAGTCGGAGCAAACGATAGAGTTCCTCTGTCGTAAGCTCACAAAAACATTTTCTAGTTTTGTGCATTACTACACCGCCACAACTTCTAATTTTGTTATTTAGATTTATCCTTGAAATTCCTTTATGAAAAAATCTACATTTCTCACTGCTACTGCTACTCTTGCCGCAGCATCCGGTAGCCTACACCGATGTGGGTCTGGATAAACTGGGGGTGGCTAGGATCGGCCTCCAGCTTCTTCCGCAGGGTGGCCATGAACACCCGCAGGGAGGGAAGATCTACCCCGTCCGGATTGCCCCACACCTCTTTGAGGATATAGTTGTGGGTAAGCACCTTGCCGGTGTTCCTGGCCAGGGCACACAGCAGCTTATATTCGATGGGGGTCAGATGGATCTCATCCCCGGCCCGATAGACACAGCCGGCAGCGTAGTCGATCTTCAGCGTCCCGTTCTCATAGGTGCTGGACTCCGCGCTGGTCTTTTCGCTGTCATACCGCACTCGCCGCAGGGCCACCCGCAGCCGGGCCAGCAACTCGTCCACCGAGAAGGGCTTGGTCAGATAGTCGTCCGCCCCAGCGTCCAGCGCCGCCACCTTGTCCGTGTCCTCGCTACGGGCTGACACCACGATGATGGGCACATTGCTCCAGGAACGGATCTTTTTAATGATCTCCACCCCATCCATATCGGGCAGGCCCAGATCCAGCAGGATCACATCTGGACGGTAGCTAAGGGCATCCATCACCGCACCCGCTCCGGTCCTGGCACGGTGATACTGATAATTCTGGGTCTCCATGGTGGTGGCGATAAGGTTGCTCACTGCCGCATCGTCTTCCACGATAAGGATCTGTGGTTTATTCATGCTCTTTTACCTCCGAAACATTGAGAGTAAAGCAGAAGCAGGCCCCGTGAGGGTCGTTGTCTGTTACAGTGATCACGCCGCTATGGGCGTTGATGATGGATCTGCACAGGGACAGCCCCAGGCCTAACCCCCGGCGACCGTCTCCCCTCCTGTTCTCTGCCGTATAGAACATATCAAACAGCCTCTCCTTGTCCTCGTCCGGAATGCCAGGACCGTCATCGGCGATCTTCACGAGCACCTTACCCCCGAAGGGTCTGGCAGACAGGGTGATGTGAGAACCTACCGGTGTGTATTTGATGGCATTGTTAACGATGTTGATGACCACCTGAACGATGAGACGCGCGTCCATCTGAGCCATGAGCAGATCATCCTCCAGCTTCACGGAGATCTGATGCTGGGCGGCATTTCGGTCCAAATGAGATAGGGCCTCCTGAAACATCTCCTCCAGCATCTCCGGCTGGATATTCAGCTTCATACTACCGTTTTCCATGCGGGTAATGGAGAGCAGGTTTTCAACTAGGTTGATCAGCCACATAGCGTCATCGTAGATAGAGGTGTAGAGCTCCTGCTTCTTCTCCTCGTCCAGCACACTGCCGTTGTCCATCAAGATGCCTGCGTTGCCGGAGATACTGGTCAGGGGGGTACGCAGATCGTGGGAGATGGCCCGGAGCAGATTAGCCCGGAGGGTCTCCTGTTTGGCCTCCTCCTCCACATGGCGCTTGGCTTGGATGACCCGCTCCTTCTCCAGGGCCAATCCGCATTCATCCAGCAGCGAGATCATCACATTTTTTTCAAATGTATCCAAAGGCGCTTCGCCGTCCATCACCACGCCGACCACCGCCTCCACCTGGTCTGAGCCCCGGACAGCTAAGTACAGACACCGGGCGGAGGGCAGGGTGTCTGTAGTGGCACCGGCATGCTTGTTGTTCCGGCACACCCAATGGGCCACCGCCCGTTCCTCAGAGGTGAGATAGGGAGACAGATCGGTATCCTCCCGGATCGGGGATAAGACTGCTGGCCCCAGATCTGCCCCCTCCTGAACGGGATAGAGCACCAGATCCCGCCCCAACAGCTTACAGAGCTGAGAGAGGGTGACCTGCCGGATCGCCTCCACTCCCTCTGCCTTCTGGAGCTTCTGGCTGGTCTCCAACAGGATCTCGGTGCGGTAGGCCTTGCGCGCATTTAAGATAGCCTGCCGTTTGACTCTGGTAGTCAGAGAGCTGCCCACCAGTCCAACGATGAACATAATGAGGAATGTGGCGATATAACTGGGGTCGCTCATCAGCGTAAAGTACGGATAAGTGAAAAAGAAGTTGAATACCAGTACCGACAGCAGGGAGGAGATCAGGCTGTAACTCCGGCCGCTGGTGATCATGGAGATGGACAGAACGCCCAAAATATAGATGATAATGATGTCCGCGTCCTTCAGCCCCATGCTCCGGAACGCCAGCCCGGTCAAGGTACACACCGCCAGAACAGCGGCGGCCTTCATGGAGTCGGTCACAGAGAAATGTTCCTGGCTCAGGGGCGAAGGGTGCCGCCGCCTTTGTGCGGGCGGGTTAGATTGGTCGGGAATGATGTAGATATCCAGATCCGGTGCCAGCTCATTCAACCGGTCGATGAGGTTCTTAGTCCGGCAGAACAGTCCCTTCTGCCGGGGACTGCGGCCCAGAACGATCTTGGTGATACCGCTGACCTTGGCGTACTCCGCAATCTGGATGGCTGGATCATCGCCGTAAGTAGTAGTGATCTTGGCACCCAGCTGCTCGGCCAACCGCAGATTCTTCCGCAGCTGGACCCGGTCGCTCTCTTTCTGGCTGACGAAATCCGGCGTCTCCACGAATAGTGCGGTAAAGGAGCTCCTGAAGGCCTCCGCCATCCGGGCGGCGGTTCGGATGACTTTGGCGTTGGAGGGGGCGCCGGACAGACAGATCATGATATGCTCGCTGGCCTTTGCTTTCTGGCTATTTGCCGTGCCGGGTCTGCGCTCTAACCGGTCCGCCGTCCGACGCAGGGCGATCTCCCGGAGAGCTGCCAGATTTTTCTCTGTAAAGAAGTGTCCCAACGCCTGAGCGGCCTGCTCCTGACGGTAGATCTTGCCCTCTCGGAGGCGTTCCAGCAGGTCGGTAGGCTCCAGATCCACCACCTCCACCTGATCGGCAGAGTCAAAGACCGAATCGGGGATCCGCTCCGTCACGGTGACGCCGGTGATGGAGGCCACCACGTCGTTGAGGCTCTCCAAATGCTGGACATTGA
>JAUNGZ010000026.1 GCA_030524205.1 Eubacteriales bacterium | reverse complement strand
GGGCACACGCGAGGGGGTTCACGTCGCCGGTTTCCTGGGGACCGGGCTTGGGTTCTCAGGGGGACGGCGTCCCCCTTAGACGGCGACAGAGTCCCCCTTAGACCGACGTCAGTCGTATCGCAAAGCGTCGATCGGATTGAGTTTCGCAGCCTTGTTCGCCGGCATAAAGCCGAAGAACACGCCGATTGCCACCGACACGCCGAAGCTGACCAGCACGGCCGACACACTCGGCTCGGCGCTGATGCCGATGATCCTGCCGAGCACGACCGCGACCACCGCGCCGAAAATAATGCCGATCACGCCGCCGAGCGCCGAGGTCGTGCCCGCCTCAATGACGAACTGGCGCATGATGTCCCTTTTCTTCGCGCCGAGCGATTTGCGGATGCCGATCTCGCGCGTGCGCTCGGTGACCGACACCAGCATAATGTTCATGATGCCGATGCCGCCGACCAGCAGTGAAATGCCCGCAATGCCGACCAGCACCATAGTCATCATGCCGGTCATCTCCTCCATCGAGTCGACGATTTCCTGCATGTCGGAGATGTTGTAATAGTCCTCGTTTTGGAACACCGCGTAGAGCGCGTTATCCAAAAGCGTGGTGGCCTGCGAATTGAGGGAGGCGTCCTTTGTGGCAAAGGTAAAGCTTGAAATCGAGCCAAAGGTCAGCTTGGACGCGGTCGTGTACGGGAGGTACAGGCAGTCGTCGGTCGAGCCGGCGGTCGAATCGCTCTGCTCCTCCAAAACGCCGACGATGGTGAACGCGCTGCCGTTGACCTTGACCGTCTGCCCGACGGCATTGCCGCCGTACACGGTGTTTGCAAGATAGCTGCCGACGACCGCGATCTTGCCGCGCGCGTTCAAATCGGCGTAGCTGATAAAGCGGCCGTCCGAAAGGGTCAGCTTTTTGATTTCCGCGTACTGCTCGGACACGCCGGTAACGCTGGTGGAGGAAAAGGAATCCGAATCGGCGCCCGATTTGACCGTGCCGTTTAACGATACGGTCGGGCTCATGCCGAGGAAGACATCGGTATTCTCCTCATAAAGCGCGTACAGATCGTCCACGTCGACCGTGCGGGACGAGCCGCGCCCCGTTACCATGACGGTCAGCGTATTGGTGCCCATGTCCTCGAACATCGAGGTGACCTCGCCCGTCATGCCCTGCATGAGCGAAACGAGGATGATGACCGACCCCACGCCGATGATGATGCCCAGCATGGTCAGAAACGCGCGCATCTTGCTGCCCGCAAGGCTTTTGACCGCGAGCTTAAAGGCCTGTGTAAATCCCATCGGTCAGTCCCCTCTCGGAAAGGCCTCGCGCGCGGGGCCGTCGAATATGATTTTGCCGTCCGCCACGCGCACGACGCGGCGGGCCTCCTGTGCGATGGAGTTGTCGTGCGTGATGAGCACGATGGTGTTGCCCTCGTCATTTAGCTTTTGCAGAAAGTCGAGCACCTCGCGGCTGGTGCGCGAATCGAGCGCGCCGGTCGGCTCGTCGGCCAGAATAACCGAGGGGTCGCCCGCGAGCGCCCGCGCGATCGACACGCGCTGCTGCTGGCCGCCGGAAAGCTGGCTGGGCAGGTTTTTCTCCTTGCCCGCAAGGCCGACGCGCTCGAGCTGCGCGCGCGCCCGCGCCTCGCGCTCGTCGGCGGGCAGGCCGGCGTACAGCAGCGATAATTCGACGTTTTCCAGCACATTCAGCTTGGGGATCAGGTTATACTGCTGGAAGATAAAGCCCAGCGTTTTGTTGCGGATGTCGGCCTGTTCGTCGTCGGTCAGTTCGGACACGTCCTCGCCGTTCAGCAGGTAGGTGCCGCTCGTCGGCACGTCCAGACAGCCGATGATGTTCATCAGCGTACTCTTGCCCGAGCCGGACTGCCCGACGATGGCGACGAATTCGCCCTCGTACACGGAGAGCGAAACGCCGTCGGACGCGCGCACCTCGGTATCGCCCATTTGGTAGATCTTATAAATATCGCGCAGCTCGATCAGCGGCGCTTTGGTTTCGGCGGTTGTCATCACGGCATACCGCCTCCGCCGCCCATGCCGCCTCCGCCGCCGGAGGGCGGGCCGCCCTGTCCCCCGCTGGGGGGCATGCCGCCGCCCATATCCGCGCCCATGGTCATGCCCATGCCCATCTGCATTTCATCGCCGGAGGACTGGCGCTCGATCTGCGGCACATAAACGGTGTCTCCCTCCTCGATGCCGGAGAGAATTTCAATATAGCTTTCGTCCGACAGGCCGGTTTCAACCTCGACGGCCTTCCAGCCGTCGGGCAGCGGACTGCCGCCGACCATCGTGTTATCGGTATTTTTCACGCCCGCCTCCTTGACATAGACCGTGTTGCCGCGCTGCACCGCCGCGACCGGCACCGCGAGCGCGTCCGCCGCTTCGTCGAGGACAATGGTCGCATCCACGTTCATGCCGGGCAGCAGGCCGTCCGGCGGGTTGTCGATCTGCACGGTGACGGGGTAGGTGGTCACACCGTTCGAGGTCGTGCCGGCGACCGACACCTTGGTCACCCTGCCCGCGAACTCGCCCGCGTCGGTCAGCGAATCGCAGGTGATCGTCACGTTCTGCCCGACCTCGACCTGATTGACGTCCAGCTCGTCGAGCGCGATGTCAAAGGTCAGATAGGAAAGGTCGTAGATGACCGCGAGCGTCGTCTGCCCGTTGGTCGCGTCGAGCGTGTCGCCGACCTTGGTGTTGCGGGTGATGACCGTGCCGTCGATCGGCGCGGTGATCGTGTAATCGTCGAGCTGGTCGAGCGTCGACTGATAGGAAAGCTGCGCGTCCTCAAGCGACAGCTTGCTGCTTGTCACCTGATTGCTGACCGAGGTCGAGGTGAGCGTCGCCACCGTCTGGTTCTTGGAGACGGACGAGCCCTCGCGGATATTGAGGCTCGAAATCTTGCCCGACGCGGTCGAGGTGATCGTCGACTCGGACAAATATGTAAAGTTCGCGCCCTGATTGCAGGCCGTGCCGTTCACCGTCGCGGTCGCGGCGGACGAAGCGGACAGTCCGCCGGGATTCGATACGCGGATGGTGACGTTTTTAACGATTTGGTAGCCGTCCAAAACGGTTTCGACCGCGTCGATGGCGGTCACCGTGCCGGACAGCGTTTCAAACGAGCCGTCCATCGTGACCGTCGCGGCCGCGCCCACGCCAAAGCTGTCCGCGTCCGCCGCGTTGAACGGCACGGTCAGCTCCATCGTCGACGAGTCGCGGATGTCCGCGATCTTAGTCCCGTTCTGCACCTGATCGCCCACCTTGACGTGCAGCTCGGTCACAACACCGGTCTCGTCCGCCTTGACGTTCAGATCGTCGAGGCTCTCGAGCGTCTCGTTGTAGCTGTTCTGGCTCTTTTGCAGCGACAGCTTGGCTTTGTCGATCGAGTTCTGCGCCTCGGTCTTGTCGATCTCGTAGAGCGTGTCGCCTTTTTTGACCTCGTCGCCCTCCTCAAAGGTGCAGGCGAGCACCTCGCCCTTGACCGAGGCGGTCACATCGTACTGGTTGGCCGGCGCGACCGTGCCGGTCGAGGACAGCGTCAGGCGGATGTCCTGCCGCGCTGCTTGGCTCTCGGTATAGGTCCGCACGTCCGCTCCGCCGCGCGCGGCCAGAAAATGCCGCGCGCCCAAAAACCCGGCAACCAGCAAGACCGCCGCCAGCGGTATGAGCACCTTCTTCTTCAGTTTCACGCGTCTTTTCTTCTTTTTTGCGTGTGTGCCGGGCGCCGCGTCCGCCGACGGCGCGGCGGCTTGCGCCGAAACGGCGGTTTTCTTCTTTCGTATCCATGGCAGCTTCAAGGCCAGATCCCTCCTGCGCGTTCATTCGATTGCCGTTATCTTAGAGAAGAAGCCTTGAAGAAACATTGAAGAATCCGCTGCTTAACAAAGAATTCATCACACGGACACACAATCTCCACAGGCAGGCCGTAGGCTGAAACCACTTGAGAAAGGGGGCGGCCGTATGCGTGTGCTGCTGCTCGGCGAAGCCGGAAGTGACAAGATCGAACAGGCGTTCCGCCGCGAACATGTGCTGACCGACCGCATTCCCGATCCCGAACGGACGCCGCCGAACTTCGGTGAGGGGCTGTATGACGCGGCGGTCACCACGCTGCCCGAGGGGCGCGCGGCGGAGATCCTGCGCGCGGTGCGCGCGGACGGGGTCGATATTCCCATTCTGGTGCTCGCCGCGCACGCCTCCGCGCGCGACCGCATTGCCGCGCTCGACGCGGGCGCGGACGATTTTCTGACCCAGCCCTTCCTGATGGGCGAGCTGATCGCGCGCGTGCGCGCCCTTGCCCGGCGCGGTTCGGTGCTGCGGCCCAGCCTGCTGCGCGCGGGCGACCTGACCTTTGACACCAGCCAAAGCCTGCTGCGCTGCGGCGGCAGCGCCGTGCGCCTGTCCGCCCGCGAAAAGCAGCTGCTCGAGCTTTTCCTGCTCAATCCCCGCCAGATCCTGCCGCGCGACCTGCTGCTGCAAAAGCTGTGGGGCTGCGACGCCGAAACCGCGTACAACAGCGTCGAGGTCTATGTTTCCCTGCTGCGGCGCAAGCTGCGCCGGGCCGGGTCGTCGCTGCGCGTATGCGCCGCGCGCGGCGTCGGGTATTATTTGGAAACAAGCGCGGATTGAGCTGGTTTTCCGCACACAATTCTGGTATAATCATTATATGATCAAGAATGGTTTTCCCGCCTGAGACCGCGGCGGCAGACGCTTCCGCGCGTTCCGCGAAAAAAGGGTGATACTATGGCACATACGACCAAGGCGTCCGCCTTCACTTGGCGCAGGCTGGCGCATCCGTCGCGCTGGCCTTTGAAAGCGCGTATTGCCGCGCTCGGCTTTTTGATCGTGCTGGCTTTCGCGCTGCTGTTCCCCACGCCCAAGCCGACCGCGCTCATCGCCCAAAGCCCGGAGCTGACGCTCCCGGCGGGCCAAACAGGCGAAATCGAATTCCGGTACGCGCCGGCAAACGCCGAGATCACCGATTTGACGTTCGGCAGCGAAAACCCGGCGGTTGCCACGCTGCGGCTGAAAAACGCATCGCCGGGCCGCGTGATCTGCGAGGTGCGGGCCGCCGCTCCCGGCAGCACCGTGCTTCGTGCGGACATGGGGGACGAATTGACCGCCCCGGTTCGTGTCGTCGTAACCGAATGAACAAAAAGCGCGGCGCCTGTCAGCAGGCGCCGCGCTTTTCTACATGGTTCGGAAGCCGCGGTATTTGCCGCGCTCGATCGGTCCGAACCAGCATCCGATCCACCGCCCCAGCAGGGTCCACAGCCCGCCGCGGCCCAGCTTGTCCTGTTTCATGCCATGTCCCTCCTATCCTTTTACTGTCTCTATCTTACCACCGTTTTCTTATGGTTTCCCTCTTGAAATCATTAAGATTTTCTTAGGATTGTGCAAAACGCTTGGCGGTGTTTTAACCCCGGCCATGCGCGACCGAATATTCCGCCCGCGGCGCGGAAATTTTTCGAAAAGGGAAAGCGCCCCCCTCGGGGGACGCTTTCCTTTGTTCCGATTCCTTTATTCTTCGCCTTCCGGGTCGGACAGCTGCTCGTCAAAGCCCAGCACCGACTGGCTCTCGGCCTCGGACAGCTCGGTCACGCCCTTGAGCCGGCGTTTGATCGCGCGCGTGCGCGTACCGACCAGCTTGTCCAGCTCGCGGCTGGCCTGATCGAGCCGTGTCTGCGTCTGCGTCAGGCAGGCCTCAAACTTATCAAACTCGGTTTTGACCGCGCCAAGCACGTTCCATACCTCGCCCGAGCGCTTTTGAATCGCAATCGTGCGGAACGACATTTGCAGCGAGTTTAACAGCGCCGCCATCGTCGACGGCCCCGCGATATTGACATGGTAATCGCGCTGCAAGGTTTCGACCATGCCGCGCCTCACCACCTCGGCGTACAGCCCCTCAAACGGCAGGAACAGAATGCCGAAATCGGTGGTGTACGGCGGCTCGAGGTACTTGTCGCGGATGTCCTTGGCCTCGTTTTTCAGCGTTTGGATGAGTCTGGCGGCGCAGGCGTCGATCTGCTCGCGCGAGCCTTCCTCATATGCGTCGCGCAGCGCGCCGTAAGTGTCGCCGGGGAATTTGGAGTCGATCGGCAGCCAGACGTGCCCGCCCTCCTCGACCGGCAGCTTGACCGCGTATTCCACCACGTTGCGGCTGCCCGGACGGGTGGCGACGTTGGTCTCATACTGCTCGGGCGCGAGGATATCCTCCAGAATCGCGCCAAGCTGTATCTCGCCCACAATGCCGCGCGTTTTGACGTTGGTCAGCACCTTTTTCAGATCGCCCACGCCCTGCGCGAGCGTCTGCATTTCGCCAAGGCCCTTGTACACCTGCTCGAGCCGCTCGTTTACCAGCTTGAACGATTCGTTCATGCGCTCGGACAGCGTTTTTTGCAGCTTTTCATCGACGATTTTGCGCATATCGTCCAGCTTTTTGTTGTTGTCATCCTGCATGGCGCGCAGGTTTTTATCGACCGTCGCGCGGATGTTCTCCATGTTCTGCGTCGTCTCGGCCGTAAAGCCGTGCAGGCGCTTTTCAAACTGGCCGAGCTGACCGGTCACGCCGCCCATTTTGTCGGTCAGGCTTTTGTCCATCGCGGAGAGCTGGCTCATCTGCGCCTCGCGCCCCTCCTTGAGGTTCTGCGTGACCAGCGTGCCCAGCGCGGTAATCGAGCCGCTCGCGTCGTTTGCCCGCTGTTCGGGACGGCGCGCCAGCAGCAGGATGACGAGCACAAGCAGCACGACGGTCAGCGCCAGAGTGATAACAGGAATATATTGCATGGGATTCGTTCCTTTCGGTCAAATTACAGCACGCGCAGCTCTTTGGCAATGCGCTGCATTTCCTCGTCGGTCGCGGCGATGACGTCCGCGCACGATTTGAGATCGTCCGACACATGCGGCGGCACGGCCACGTCCGCCTTATAGCGGAGCTGGTGCTCCAAGCTGGCCCAGAAGTCCATCGCCATCGTGCGGAGCTGCAGCTCGATGCGCACCGGCTGCGTGCGGTCGGACAGGAAAATCGGCACCTCGAGAATCAGGTGCAGGCTGCGGTAACCGTTCGGCTTGGGGTTTTTGATGTAATCCTTCTTTTCTATCAGCGTCAGGTCGTCCTGCCGCATCAGCATATCGGCCACGGTATAAATATCGTCGATAAACGGACAGATCACGCGGATGCCGCCAATATCGTTCAAGTTATCCATCATCGACCGCAGCGAGATCGCAAAACCGCGCCGCTTGAGCTTCTTGATGATGCTGCGCGGCGTTTTGATGCGGCTTTTGATCGAGTCGATCGGGCTGGGTTTGCCAGAAATACGCGATTCGTCGCTCAGGATATCGAGTTTCGTTTTAATTTCCCGAATGCCGGCCTCGTACAGCATCATGATCTGCTGCAGCTGAAAGGCCGATTCGATCAGTTTTTCCGCATCGTGCTCGGTCAGCATATCCATTTCCAGAAAATCAGTCAGCTCCATATGCCCTTCCTCCGCTGTATGTAATAAAAACAGTATACCACAAAAGCGGCCAAATGGGAACGGCAAACCGCCTGATACGCCGGGCGGACGGCGTCACGCTCACCCACCCGGCTTGCGCCGTCGGCGCAGTAAAAAAACCGGCCGAGCAACCGACCGGTTTTCCTTTTTCAGTCCACAGCGCGGAACTGATCCTTGCCCAAACCGCAGATCGGGCAGACCCAATCCTCGGGCAGGTCTTCAAACGCGGTACCGGGCTGAATTCCGTTTTCCGGATCGCCGTCGGCCGGATCGTAAACATAGCCGCAGGGCTCGCACACATATTTCTGCAACGCCGCTCCCCTCCTTCTTCATTATGGAATCAGTGTCAGCATGCCCCAGCCGCCGCCGTTCCATACGTAAAAAGAAAGCCCGAAGCGAAGGCTTCGGGCTTTCTTGGGTTTTGATGAAGAAGCGGTTTAGCGCTTGCTGAACTGCGGCGCACGACGCGCGGCCTTCAGACCGTACTTCTTGCGTTCCTTCATACGCGGATCGCGGGTCAGGAAGCCGTCGGCCTTCAGCGCGGCGCGGTACTGCTCGGTATCGGCCTGTAGCAGCGCGCGGGCGATGCCGTGGCGGATCGCGCCGGCCTGACCGGTGAAGCCGCCGCCGGAAACGGTGCACTCCACGTCGAACTTGCCGGCGGTGCCGGTGGTTTCAAACGGCTGGCGGCAAACCATCTTCAGCGTTTCGAGGCCGAAGTAGTTGTCAATCGTGCGGTTGTTGATCTTGATCTCGCCGGTGCCGCCGGGGAACAGACGAACGCGGGCAACGGAGGACTTTCTTCTGCCGGTGCCGTAGAAATAAGCTTTCTTAGGTGTATACATCAGTTAGTTCCTCCCCTTACTTTTCCCAGTTTTCGGGCTTCTGCGCCTGATGGTTGTGGTTCTCGCCCGTATAGACCTTCAGACGGGTGGCGGACTGGCGGCCGATCGAGTTCTTCGGCAGCATGCCCTTGACCGCGAGCTGCATGGCAAACTCGGGCTTTTCAGCCATCATGGTCTTGTACTGTACTTCCTTCAGGCCGCCGACCCAGCCGGTGTGATGACGGTAGTACTTCTGGGTGAGCTTCTTGCCGGTCAGGACCGCCTTGTCGGCGTTGACGACGATGACGAAATCGCCGCAGTCGACATGGGGAGTGAACTCGGGCTTGTGCTTGCCGCGCAGCAGCATGGCGGCGGTGGCGGCGGTGCGGCCGAGCGGCTTGCCGGCAGCGTCCAGCACGTACCACTTACGCTCGACAGTCTCTGCCTTAGCCATAAAAGTAGACATGTTTTCTTCCTCCGTTTTCTATATCAAAATAATTTGACAACATTTTCAGTCGCTCTAAGCGAGCATGTCTATTAAAACACATCGTTTTCGGCAAGTCAAGCGTTTTTTCTAAATTTTATTGCAAATCCGTTCTATACTCTTCTAATCGCTAGATATCTCTTCTATCCTCTTTTTTTCTCTCTTCTCAATTTAGATTTTTCATTTGCGTCCTTCTTGGTTTTCTGATATAAATAATAGGTATTTTACGAAGAAAACGGGGAGCAAGCCATGCAGAAGATGCTCAGCTACGTCCGCCGCGCGGTGGACCATTACCATATGATAGAGGAGGGCGACCGGATCGCGGTCGGCGTGTCGGGCGGCAAGGATTCGCTGACGCTGCTCGTCGCGCTGGCAAAGCTGCGCGCGTTTTACCCGCGGAAATTCGAGGTCGCCGCCATCACGCTCGAAACGGGCTATGAGGAGATGGATTTCGCGCCCGTGCAGGCGCTGTGCGACCGGCTCGGGGTCGAATACATCCGCATCCCGACGCAGATCAAGCAGATCATCTTCGATATCCGGCACGAGGAAAACCCCTGCGCGCTGTGCGCCAAAATGCGCCGCGGCGCGCTGCACGAAGCCGCTCTTGCCGCGGGCTGCAAGAAGGTCGCGCTCGGCCACCACTTTGACGACGTGGTTGAAACCTACATGCTCTCGCTCTTTTACGAGGGGCGCATTTCCTGCTTCCAGCCGGTCACCTTCCTCGACCGCTCGGGCGTCACGCTGATCCGCCCGCTGCTGTACACGCCGGAATACTACGTGCGCTCGTTCGCTGCGCGGCACGAGCTGCCCGTTGTCTTTAATCCCTGTCCGGCGGACGGCAACACCAAGCGGCAGGAGGTCAAGGAGCTGCTGAAATCGCTCGAAACGACCATGCCCGGCCTGCGCGACCGGATTTTCGGCGCGATCCAGCGGTATCCGCTCAAGGGCTGGCAGCCTGACCGCACGCGCAAACGCCCCAAATAGCCGGTTTGCCCGCCGTCCCCGCCGGACGGCGGTTTTTTTCACCCATTTTACACGAAAGCCTTTGTGCTAGCCGCCGATTTATGGCATACTGGAAGGAAGAGAGAGGAGTGTTTTCCGATGGACAACCGAACCGACAGACAAAAATACCTGCGTCTGCTCGCGCAGCAATACCCCAACGTGCGCGCGGCGAGCAGCGAGATCATCCATTTGCAGGCCATCCTCAGCCTGCCCAAGGGCACCGAGCATTTTATGAGCGACCTGCACGGCGAGCACGAGGCGTTCGTGCACATCCTGAACAACGCTTCGGGCGCCGTGCGCGAAAAGGTCGATATCGTGCTGCGGGACAGCCTGCCGGCGGACGAACGCGCGCAGCTTGCCACGCTGATCTACTATCCCGAGGAAAAGCTCGAGGAGCTGGCCGCCGCCGCCCCCAGCCGCGCCGAATGGTACCGCATCACGCTCAGCCGCCTGATCGACATCTGCCGGCTGTGCGCCTCCAAATACACGCGCGCCAAGGTGCGCCGCGCCCTGCCCCGCTGGAACGGCGATTTGATCAACGAGCTGCTCAACAAAAACAACGACATTTTCAACAAGCGCGAATATTTCGACACGGTCATCGCCTCGATCATCGAAACCGACCGCGCGGAGGATTTCATCATCGCCATGTGCAGCCTGATCAAGCGGCTGGTCGTCGACCACCTGCACATCGTGGGCGATATCTTCGACCGCGGCCCGCGCGCCGACATCATCATGGACCTGCTGATGGACCACCACTCGGTCGACATCCAGTGGGGCAACCACGACGTGCTGTGGATGGGCGCCGCGACCGGCAGCCGCACCTGCGTGGCGACCGTTTTGAGCAACTCGATCACCTACAACAATCTGGAGATGATCGAAACGGGCTACGGCATCAGCCTGCGCCCGCTCGCCCTGTTCGCGGACGAAACCTACCGCAGCTCGGACGTTTCGTGCTTTCTGCCCAAAACCGCGGAGGGGGACGAGGACGATATCCGGGACGTCCGGCGCGCCGCTCGCATGCACAAGGCGATCGCGGTCATCCAGTTCAAGCTGGAGGGGCAGACCATCCTGCGCAACCCCTCCTTCGGCATGGACGACCGTCTGCTGCTCGATAAAATCGACTTTGCCGGCGGCACCGTGCAGCTCAAGGACGGCGTGTATCCCCTGCGCGACTGCGACTTTCCGACCATCGACCCCGCCGACCCGTACCGCCTGTCGCCCGAGGAGAGCGAGCTGATGGCCCAGCTCAAAAACGCCTTTCTGCACAGCGAGAAATTGCAGCGGCATATCCGCTTTTTGTACTCCAAGGGCGGGCTGTACAAGTGCTTTAACGGCAATCTGCTGTATCACGGCTGCATCCCGATGGACGAGAAGGGCGCGTTCCTCAAATTCTCGTTCGGCGGCAAGGAGCTGTCCGGCAAGGCGCTGATGGATTGGTGCGAAACGGTCGCCCGCGAGGGCTACTACGCCCGCGAGGGCACGGACGAACGCCAGTTCGGCAAGGATTTCCTGTGGTTTTTGTGGTGCGGGCGCAATTCGCCCTCGTTCGGGCGCGACCACATCGCCACCTTCGAGCGTCGCCTGATCGCGGACGAACGCACGTGGGCCGAGCCGAAGAACCCCTATTACTCCTATTACAACGAGGACGAGGTATGCGTGCGCATCCTGCGCGAGTTCGGACTGGAGGGCGAGCACTGCCATATCGTCAACGGCCATGTGCCGGTCAAGAGCAAGGACGGCGAAAGCCCGATCAAGGCGGGCGGCCGCCTGATCGTGATCGACGGCGGCTTCTGCCGCGCCTACCAGCCGACCACCGGCATCGCGGGCTACACACTGGTCTACGATTCATGGGGCATCCACATCACCGCGCACGAGCCCTTCCCCGGCCGCCGCACGGCCATCCAGAGCAACCGGGATATCCTGTCCACCTCGATGGCGTTTGACCGCGCGGAAACGCGCATCCGCATCCGCGAAACCGACAACGGCCTGTGCCTCCAGCAGACGATCGACGACCTGACCGAGCTGGTGCGCGCCTTCCGCCGCGGCGAGATCAAGGAGGACAACCGCAGCGCAGACTAAAAAAGCATAAAAAAAGCCGCAGCCTTTTGGGCTGCGGCTTTTTTATTGCGTTGTTACTGGGCGGCTGCTTTGAAATTGTCGATATAGGTCTCGGCGTTATCGTTGTCGAGCACGACGCAGATCAAATTGCCCACGCTCTCCACCTTGACGTTTTTAGGGTCGACGCCGACGCAGATCCACTTGTAGGGATCGACCTTGTCCGCAATCGTCTTTTTCGCGGCGGCAGCGTCCGCGCCGTCCTTCAGGCGGAGCAGCACGACCGAATGCGCCTGCGAGGTAATGGCGGACTCGGAGGCGAGGCCGGCCGCGATCTGGCTTTCCAGCTCGTCGGTGCCAAGGTACCAGCTCAGCGGGCGGGCGTTCTCATCCTTGCTCATGCCGTCGTACAGCACGGACTGCTGCACCATGCTCTGATACGGCTTATCGCCGTAGACCTGCTCCATCAGGGCGGTAAGCGCCTTATCCGCCTCGGGCGCCTCGGGCGTTTCCGGGGTCTCGGCGTCGGCCGTTTTGTAGCCCCACTCGGCCTCGCCGTATTTCTTCATAAACAGGTCGTACTGCTCGCCGTAGCGGGCCGCGTACACGCTTTCAATCTGCGGATCGAAGGTGTAGGGCACGCCGTCGATCGTGATCTCCGTCCACGCATGCACGGATTCGCTGCCCTTGGGGCTGACGCCCGTGCCCACGACGGGCTTCGCGTCATACCCGACCTTGCGCGCCAGATGCGTAAAGACGGACGACCACGAATAGCAGTTGCCCTTGCCGTTTTGCAGCATGTTGATCGCCTGCTCAACGTCCCAGCCGTCCTTCGCGGTGTCGATCGTGCCGACGCCCAGATAGCCGAACGCCGCTTTGGCGTAATCGTACATGGCGCGCAGCTTTTCCGGCTGTGTCATCTTATCGTTGACCGTTTTGGCGGCCGCCGCGGTCAGCAGCTTGTCGAGCGTTTCATTGCCGGTCGTGTAGCGGCCGTTGCGGTCGAGCGCAAGCCCGTCCACCGTCGCGGCGCTGTCGAACTGCTGCGCGGCGTTGACATGGAACAGCTCGCCGCCGATGTTGTGCCAGCCCTCGGCAAGCGCGGTGGTTTCCTTGTCAAAGCTCGTCCAGACCTCGGCGCCGTCTTTGCTTTCATACTGGTGATCGGTCGTTGCCTCCAGCATGGCCAGATACGCCCAATGGGTATCGGGCACGTCGGGCATGATGCGGATGCCGTCGCCGGACGCCGCCATGACGGCATCGCCCTGACGGCCGAGCACGCGGCCCAGCATGGTCACGGCCTCGGCGCGGGTGATGAAATCGTCCGGACGGAACGTGCCGTCCTTATAGCCGCCGACCCAGCCCTGCGCGGCTGCGGTCTGCACCGCGTCCGCCGCCCAGTAGGTCGAGGGAACATCGGAAAAGCGCTTTTCCGTGCCGATATCGTTGTGCGGGAAGCGCGAGAGAATGGTGACGAACTCGGCGCGGGTGATCGAGGCGTCCGGGCGGAACGTGCCGTCCTTATAGCCGCTCACGAGTGAAAAGCCGACCAGCTCGCGCACCGCGCCGGCATACCAAGCGGAAACGTCCACATCGGTGAACAGATAGTCCGGACCCGCGGATTTTTCGGTCAGCAGCGCCGAAATCAGCTTGCAGGTTTCGGCGCGGGTGATGGTCGCGTCGGGACGGAAGGTGCCGTCCTCATACCCGTTCATATACTGCATGTGCACCGTGCGGTTCAGCTCCGGCGCGGCAGGCTTGTTTGAGGTATCGGCGTCCGCCGCGCATGCGGAAATCGGCAGGGCGGCCGCCATCAGCACGGCAAGCGCCGCGCCGGTAAATTGTTTTTTCATAGATCGGTATCCCCTTTTCAGTTTATCTGTTTTGATAGACGCAGTCAGTCCCCCTCCGGTTCCGTATCCTGCGCAAATTCCTGTTTTTTTTCTTCCTCCTGCTCCGTGTCCAGCACAACCGGAATAAACGACGCCGCCAGCTTGCCCTTGCCCTGATGCTTGACATAGAAAAAGCCGATGACCGAAAACACCGTCGCGCCGACAAAATTAACCATCAGATCCTTCATTGTGTCGATCAGGCCGATGTCGATATACCCGCCGGGGAACTGCATCCAGTCCTGCCCGTTGACGACCAAGCTTTCGATCGGCACATGCACCACCGTGTTCAGCCCATCGGGATTGAGCAGCACGGAGTTGACGGTCGTCACCAGAAAATCCTTCTGCATATCGGTGCCGAAAAACTGGTCCATGCCGAACTCGTAAAATTCCCACAGCACGCCCACCGTCATCGAAAAGCAGAAAGCCACGATGGCGAGGAACGCGGGCGACAGCTTAAACGTAAACCGTTCGCTGCGGTTGAACAGGTCGACCAGCGAGAAACCGACCGCCGCGACCAAAAAGCCGTTGATCGTGTGCAGCATGGTATCCCAGCCCGGAATGATCGTATAAAACGAATTGATTTCGCCTAAAATTTCCGCCGCAAAAATAAAGCAGTAGATGATGCCTTCCATCACGGGCGGAATGTCGATCGCGAGCTGCTTTTCCAGCTTCATCGGAATGCAGAATAGGATCAGCGCGAGCACGCACACAAACACATTTTCATAGCGGCGCATAAAAACCGCGCGGATCAGCGTCAGTATAATAAAAAAGGATAAAACGCCTCGGATCGTCAGCCTGCGCCGCACGCGCCTGCGCGTTTCCACCATTTTTTCCGCCGCGGGCTTTTTTCCCTTGGCCATAACGGCCTCCCTTCTCCGTAAGAGCATTTTCCAAACAAGATACAGTATAACACGGCGGCCGGCAAAAAGAAAGGACGCCGAAGCGTCCTTTTCTTTTATTCCGCTTCGGCGCGGGATAAGCCAAGCGCCGGAACCAGCCGCACCGCCAGCGCGGCGGCGGCCGCCGCTTTTAGGATATCCACGCCGGCCGTCGGCAGGAAGCAGGTCAGGAACAGCGTCCACATGCCGATCGGATCGCCCATGTAAAACGCCTTGACGGCCCAGAACCATGCCATGCCGATCACGTATACAACCGCCATATCGGCCAGACCGGCGGCCAGATAGACCCCGAATCCCCGGCGGGACGCGCGCCGCACAATAAAACCCGCGAGCAGCGCGCCAAGGACAAAGCCCACAATGCACCCAAAGGTCGGATGGAAAATGTACTGCGGTCCGCCGCCGCCAGTGAAAATGGGCAGCCCGGCCAGCCCCAGCACCATATAGGCCGCGCAGGCCAGCGCGCCGTACCGCGGGCCGAGCAGCAGCGCCGCCAGCGTGGTGAACAGCGTTTGCAGGGTAAACGGCCAAAGCGGCACCGGGATCCGGATAAACGCACCGACCGCAATCAGCGCGGTAAACAGCGCGCTGATTGCCAGCATACGGACGTTTTCTGTCTTTTTCTTGCTCATTGAGCATTCTCCTTCCAAAGCTATCGTTCCGGAACAGTTTACCAAAGCGGCGGCAAATTGTCAACTACGTTTTATTTTTTGGTTTACAATATAAGACCGGACTTGACAAACCGGCGCGATGCCCTTAAAATAACAGTTGTATCCGCGGGTGTAGTTCATCGGTAGAACGGCAGCTTCCCAAGCTGCATAGGTGGGTTCGACTCCCATCATCCGCTCCACGCAGAAAAGCCCGCATTTTGCGGGCTTTTTTATTTTGCCTCAATAAAAGGAGGTCTGACACCGTCAGACCTCCTCTTCCCAGCATAACGAATCGTTCATGATATAATACTGATTCCGTCCCTTGGATTTCGATTTGTACGAAATCGCCCCGGCGGGACAGCCGCCGATGCACGCCATGCAATGCGTGCAGTTGCCCTTCCACTCGGGTCTGCCATCGGCCATCCCGATGTTGTTCAGCGGACAGCGCATGGCGCATTTCCCGCAGGAAACACAGCTCTCCGAAACGGCAAAGCCCTTATCATGCACAAAAAGCGCGTAAAACAGCGGGTTGACCGGGCCGCTTTCCAGCCTGTCCGCAAGGGATACGGGCTGTTTGGCAAAGCGCCTGCCCTCCCGGATCTGTCCGGCCAGCGCGGCGATGCGCGGCGCGGCGCGTTCCATGACCGCCCGGCACGCCGGCTCGTCGGGCGTTGGGAACAGGGCCAAATAATTTTCCGGCATGACCACCGAAGCAAGCCCGCAAAACCGCAGCCCCTTCTTCGCGCACAGCTTTTCCGCATAAGCCGCGGCGTTGCCGCTGTTTCCGCCGCAGGTCAATATGAAATACGCGTCCCGGCTGCCCGCAAACTCGGTTTCCATAATCCACCGCTCCACAACCTTTGGCAGGCGCCAGCAATAGGTCGGCGCCACAAACACCAGCGGCCGCTCCGACCGAATGGCGGCCTTCCCGCCCGTTTTCAAATAGCGGTTGATCGAAACCGCCCGTCCGTCCGCGAGCAGCCGGGCCAATTCGACCGCTGCAAACTGGCTGTTGCCGGTGCCGCTGAAATATAAAACCATACCGTCCTCCTCTTGACAAAATAGATGCGTTTTAATATGATACATATTGTATCATATTGAATGGCGATGTCAATGTGTAAACCTGAGACAAATTGAGGAAATTGTATCATGGACAAACGAAAATCCGCCAATAAACGGGTAAAGGACCGTTTATTTGCCGCACTGGTTGATTTTGCGGGGCGCAAGGACTGGTCAAAAATAACCGCGAGCGAGCTGATCGAAGCCTCGGGGGTGGCGCGCGCGTCCTTCTACCGCAATTTTAAATCCGTAAAAGAGCTGATAGACTATGGCGTCGAGTGCATGGCGCAGCGCTACCACGAGGGAAAACCGTGTGCAAGCGGGGATTTTTACAGCAGAGAGGCCATGCTGTATAAGTTCCGGTTTTATCAGGAAAATGCCGGGCTGGTGCTGGCCTTCCATCATGCCAAAATGGCCGCCACACTGCTGGACGTCATCACGGACTGTGAAATCAACGCGTACGGCGACATACCTGCCAGCTCGATATCGAAATATTCGATTTATTATTTTTCGGGCGCGTTTTATAACATGATGCTCTGCTGGCTCGAAAGCGGCACAAGAGAAACGCCGGAGGCCATGGCGGATGAATTTCTGCGGCTTGCAAACAATTTCCGGTAACGCCGGCTAAGCGCCTCCCATGCCTCTGGCGAATAGCCCGACGGAGCGAAGGCGCGCGGCCCGTTTGGGTCCATCCAAAAAGAAAGAGCCGGTTCGAATACCGGCTCTTTCTTTTGACAAACCGCGGCGGTATGCCGCACCTATCTCCACCCTATCCGGACGCGCTGCTCAAGGCAGCGCATCCAAAATCGTATCCAGCAAATGCAGGGGATGCAACTGCATCCGCGTGCATTTGTTCACAAAATGCTCCATCCATATCCGATCGGCCGACACGTCTGCGACCACCGTGACCAGATGCGGCCCGCCGCGATCCTGCCGGTACCCGGCAACGCCGAGCGAACGGTGCGGCACGCCTCCCGCATCCGTCAGTTCCTCTTCAAACCAAGCGTAACGGTACTGCATTTATCGCGACACCTCGCTTTTCAGCGAATCCAAGCTAATATTTAATTGGGCCGCAATATGAACCGCATTCGTTAAATTAGGAAGCGCCCGGCCGATCTCCAAATCCTGATAATGGCGCAATGAAACGCCGCACAGCTCGGACATCTTTTTCTGCGTCATTTGATTTGATATACGATATGTATACAAATAGCCAGAAAATTTTGCATTGATTGACATAAAACCCCTCCATTTTAGGGATTTTACTCTACTTTATTGCGTCAAAAAACGCTGTCTACTTCCTGCTGTAGAATTAGTATAACATGATCATATAATATTTGTATATATTTTCTATATCCTGCCGTGCAGCGCGGCCACAGTCTGAAATACCGTCCCTCATGAACCGCCGCAGGCGCGCCATGGGAGCATTTCCCTGCCGTATCGGATATTGCAATTGCTATGCCGGCAAAATCCTGCTATAATCTCCTTAATAGGTGGAAATCCACCATCCGGGTACCGGACATAAGGAGGAAAATCATGAGTACATCACTGCCGACCGCCGAGGACGTTAAGCGCGTCAAGGGCCTTGGCTTCCTGCGCGACAAAAACACGGACGACTGTTTCAACGGCCGTGTGATCACCCGCAACGGCAAAATCACAGCCGCCGAGAGTCATACGATCGCCGAAGCTGCCGAGCGTTTCGGCAACGGCGAAATTGCGATGACAACGCGCCTGACCGTCGAGGTGCAGCATGTCCCCTTTGCCAATATCGAACCGATGCGCGCCTTTCTCAAAGAGCGCGGTCTGGAAACCGGCGGTACGGGCGCGAAGGTCCGGCCGGTCGTCTCCTGCAAGGGCACAACCTGCCAATACGGCTTGATCGATACCTTTGCGCTGTCCCAAGAAATCCACGAGAGGTTCTTCGTCGGCTGGAACGACCAAAAGCTGCCGCACAAGTTTAAAATCGCGGTCGGCGGCTGCCCAAACAACTGCGTCAAGCCCGATTTGAACGACATCGGCGTGATCGGCCAGCGCGTGCCCGCGCACGATATGGACAAGTGCCGCGGCTGCAAGGTCTGCCAGATCGAAAAGGCCTGCCCGGTTGGCGCGAGCCGCCTAGGCAATGAGAAGCTCTCGGTCAATAAGGAGCTTTGCAACCACTGCGGCCGGTGCGTCGGCAAATGCCCGTTCGGCGTGGTCGGCACGGAGATGGAGGGCTACCGCATTTACATCGGCGGCCGCTGGGGCAAGCGCACTGCGCAGGGCCGCGCGCTCGACCCCATTTTCTCGAGCAAGGACGAGGTGCTCGCCGTAATCGAGCGCGCCCTTACCCTGTTCCGCGATCAAGGCGTTGCCGGCGAACGGTTTTCAGACACGGTCGCGCGGCTCGGCTTTGCCAATGTGCAGGATAAACTGCTAAACCTATAAAAAAAGTTGATTGCGACCGCACGCATAATCGAAGGACGCCCTTCCGGCGAAGACGGAAAGGGCTATTGCAGACAAACAGCCGCGGAATTTTGATTCCGCGGCCGTTTCTCTGTTTATACGAAAAGCGCAGGCAAAGCTCGCACTTTTCATGAAACTGCCCGCTGCGGCGCAAGAAATGGCGAACAGGGCCTGCCGCTGAACGGCAAGCCCTTTTTTATTTGCATTTTTCACGTTATTATGCTAGTATTTAGTTAGTATAAGTAAGTGATGGAAAGGCGGTGCGGATATGGGCGGCGCGGAGCAAATCAACTCCTTTCTGGTCGACGTGTTCGGCCGCGTCAACAAAATCGAGGAACGCGCCATGGCAGACGGGCTTGGCAGTTCCATTTCGATCACTGAAATCCATATTATCGAGAAAATCGGCGCGATGGAGCCGATCCGCATGAGCGAGGTCGCCAAATCCATCGGCGTTACGCTTGCCACGCTGACGGTCGCATGCGATAAGCTGGAGGCCAAGGAGCTGGTCCGCCGCAAGCGTGACAAAAACGACCGCCGCGTCGTCAACGTTACGCTGACGGACAAGGGGCGCGCCGCCTACGAATACCATAAGGCCTTCCACAGCCGTATGGTCGCCTCGGTGATGGACACGCTCACGCCCGAGCAGGCCGCCGTTTTGGCGCAGAGTCTGGAAAAATTGCAGGACTTTTTCCTTTCGGAGGAGTCCGGTTCGGGAGGGAACGGCAACGGATAACCTGATTTTCTGCCTGAACGCGACCGTTCCGGTTTTTGCGGTCATCCTGCTGGGCCGCCTGCTGCGCGGGCGGCGTTTTTTTGCCCCGGCGACGCTGGGCGATCTGGACCGGCTCGTGTTCAAGGTGCTGCTGCCTGTGCTGCTGTTCCGCGATATTGCGGGCGGACGCATCACCGAGCAGTTTGACCTGCGCTTTTTCCTGTTCTGCGCCGGCACGACCACGCTTTACTTTTTCGCCGTCTGGCTGGGCGCGGCAGTGCTGCTGCCCGATAAAAGCATGGTCGGCGCGTTCACGCAGGGCGCGTTCCGCGGCTCACAGGCGGTTCTGGGCGTGGCCTTCGTGCAGAATATGTACGGAAACGCCGGGCTGGTGCCGCTGATGATTGTGGCGACCGTGCCGCTTTACAACATCTACTCCGTGCTGGTGCTGGCCGTGACCGCCCCGAAGGGCGAGCAGCACCACGGCGTCGCCGCGCGCACGCTGGGCGGCATCGTAACCAATCCGATCATCCTCGGCATCCTCGCGGGCCTGCCGTTTTCTTTGCTGCAAATCGACTTCCCGCCCATGCTGTCCAAGGGGCTCGACCTGCTCGCGGGCTGCGCCACGCCGCTTGCGCTCCTCAGCATCGGCGCCGGGTTCGAGGGCGCCAAGGCCGTCAAAAAGCTTGGGCCGACCTGCGCGGCGGTTTTCATCAAGCTGATCGGCCTGCCGCTGCTTTTCCTGCCCGTCGCCGCGCTGCTGGGCTTTACCGGTCAGACCATGGTCGCGCTGGTCATCCTGTACGGCGCGCCGAGCACGGTCACGGGCTACGTGATGGCGAAAAACATGGGCGGCGACCATGTGCTGGCCTCGTCCATCATCGTGCTGTCGACCGCCTTGAGCGCGGTCACGCTGACGGTCATTTTGTTTATCCTGCGGTCGGCGGGACTGATTTGACATCGCCCCTTCCGGCTGGTATGCTTGTTTTAACAAGGCCAGCCGGAAGGGGGGTTTTTTATGTCCGCGTTTACCGAATTGGATATCCTGCATTTTTTTGAAAAAATGCCCGATGTTTTTCCTATCTATCAGGCGCTGGAGGACGCAATATGCGCCGCGTTCGACCCGGTGGAGATCACCGTGCAGAAAACGCAGATCGCGTTTTCCAACCGCCGCCGGTTTGCGTTCGCCTCCCTGCCCGTGCGGCGGCTGAAGGGCTGGCCGGCGGTCTGTCTGGTCGTCACCTTCGGCCTGACGTACCGGCTGGATTCGCCCCGCGTCGCGCAGGCCGTCGAGCCCTGCCCCAACCGCTGGACGCACCACGTTCTGCTGACCGACCCCGCGCAGGCGGACGCCGAGCTGCTGGGCTGGCTCGCCGCGTCCTACGCGCTCTCCGCCGCCAAACGGTAACGCCGGAAAGGAAAACCGCCATGCTCACCTACCATCTTGACGCAAAAGCCAAAACGCCGCTGTACGAGCAGCTCTACCGCGCCGTGCGCGCGGATATTATGTCCGGCACGCTCGCGGGCGGCGACCGGCTGCCCTCCAAGCGGCAGTTTGCGGAACACCTGCGCGTCAGTCAAATCACGGTCGAAACCGCTTACGGCCAGCTGCTCGCCGAGGGCTATATCAAATCCGAACCGCGGCGCGGCTATTTCGTGCAAAAGCAGCTTCTGATGCCGCCGCCCGCGCCCGCCGCGCCGAGCACGCCGTCCGCCGCCCCCCGGCCGGACGACGGCTGCCGCTTCGACTTCCGCACCAACATCGTCGACACCGAGTGCTTCCCCTTTTCCACCTGGGCCCGGCTGTCGCGCGCTGTTTTGTCCGAATATTCCGACCAACTGCTGCGCGCGGCCGCGCCGAACGGCGCGTTGGAGCTGCGCGAGCAGATCGCGCGCTATTTATACGATTTCCGCGGCATCAACGTGCCGGCCGATAATATTCTGATCGGCGCGGGTTCGGAATACCTGATCCATTTGATGATTCAGCTTTTGGGACGCGGCCGCGTTTACGCGCTGGAAAACCCGGGCTACCGCAAGCTGTACCAAATCTTTGCGGCAAACGGCGCGGCGGTGCGCCCCATCCCGCTGGACGGCAGCGGCCTGCGCGCCGACACGCTCGCCGCGAGCGACGCCTCCGCCGTCTATCTGACGCCCTCGCACCATTTCCCCCTCGGCACGGTCATGCCCGCGGCGCGGCGCGCCGAGCTGCTGCGCTGGGCCGCCGCCGCGCCCGACCGCTATATCATCGAGGACGATTACGACAGCGAGTTCCGCTATTCCTCCCGCCCCATCCCGGCGCTGGGCGAGCTTGACCGCGCGGGACGCGTCGTTTACGTCAATACCTTCGCCAAAAGCCTCGCGCCCAGCCTGCGCATCGGCTATCTCGTGCTGCCCGACGCCCTTATGGCGCGGTACCGCGAGCGGTTTTCCCTGTACTCCTCTACCGTGCCCAGCTTTGAGCAGCACACGCTTGCCAAATTCATGCGCACCGGCGGCTTTGAACGGCACATTAACCGCAGCCGCAAGGTCTATCAGGCGCGCCGCGACGCGCTGCTGAACGCGCTTGCCCGCGAGTTTACCGGCCTGCCCTATTCGGTTTCGGGCGCGGAGGCCGGGCTGCACATCCTTTTGTCCGTGCCAAACGGCATGGACGAGCAGACCCTGATTTCCCGCGCCCGCGAGGCGGGCGTTCGCGTATACGGCCTGTCGGGCTACTATACCGCTCCCGCCAAACCGCCGCGCGCTACTCTTGTTTTGGGTTACGCGGGCCTGACCGAGCCGCAGATCGCGGAGGCCGTCCGCCTGCTGCGGCAGGCGTGGAAATGAATCTCTTGGCGGTCAAACCGAACGTACAGTTCGGTTTGAGAGACGGCCGTTCGGCCCATTGCGCCGAAGCGCCGCCGGAATCAAAATTCCGACGGCGCTTCGCCTTTGTATAAGCCCATAGCCTCTCTCATCTTACCGCCGCCGTGCAGCGATAAGATGAGAGCAAGCGCGGGCAAAGCTCGCGCTTTTTATAGGAAATGCGGCTTGCCGCATTTCCCTTTTGTATGCGCGCTGCGTCGCAGAGGAAGGCGGAAATCATGGCATTTTCTTTGTTTTTTCGTTTTTTCCCTCTGTTTTTCGCACCGAATGCGCAAAAACGACCGACCGGTCTCCAAACCGCCTCCGCAGCTCATCCACGGTTTGGTCGAGCTGGTGCTGCTTCTCTCGCGACGCGGCCGCGCCCGCCGCGTCGAACAGGGAAAGCTGCTCGCAGGCCTGCGTCTCGGGCAGCAGGCCCGTCGCCGTCACCGACAGCAGCCGCACCGGCCTGCCCTGCGTCCAGTTCGCGCGCAGCAGCGCCATCGACGCCTCGATCAGCGCGCGGGTGGAATTGGTCGGACGCTCGAGCGTCGTCTGGCGCGAGCGGTTTTTGAAATCCGGATCGCGGATGATAAGCTGCACGGTTTGGCACATCAGCCCCCGCCCCCGCAGGCGGCGGCCGACATTGTCGCACAGCGCGGTCAGCCCCATGCGGCACTCGTCCTCGCCCACAAGATTGTGCGCGAAGGTCATGCTGTTGCCGACCGACTTGACCTCGCGTTCCTCGTAAAAGGAGTGCACGCGCTCGTCGTCCTCACCGCGCGCATAACGGAGCAGGGTGTCCCCCATCTTGCCGAACACGCTGTGCATCAGCGCAGGCTCGCACGCCGCTAAATCGCCGATCGTGCGCACCCCTAGGCGTTCGAGCCGGTCCATCGCCCTTTTGCCGACGTAAAGCAGCGTGTCCGCCGGCAGCGGCCAAACTGTTTCGCGGTAATTTTCGCGTGAAAAGACAGTCGTGCCGTCCGGTTTTTTGTAATCGCTGCCAAGCTTGGCGAACGCGCGGTTGAACGACACGCCGACCGAAATCGTCAGCCCGATCTCCTGCCGCATCCGGCGGCGCAGCTCGTCCGCGATTTCCGCTCCCGTGCCGAACAGGTGCAGGCTGCCCGTCACGTCCAAAAACGATTCGTCAATGCCGAACGGGTCTACCAGATCGGTATATTGCAGATACAGCTCGTTGCAGCGGCGCGAAAATTTGACGTATTCCTCCCGGTGGGGCGCGACCAGCCGCAGCTCGGGACATTTTCGCTTGGCCTGCCAGATGGTTTCCGCCGTCTTTACACCGTATTTCTTCGCCTGCTCGTTTTTGGCAAGTATAATGCCGTGCCTGCTTTCCGGATCGCCGCAGACCGCGCTCGGCCCGTCGGCCAGCGAGGGGTCGAGCAGCGTTTCCACCGACGCATAAAACGAGTTGCAGTCGCAGTGCAGTATTGTGCGGTCCATGGCGCGCCCTCCCCTCCGAACATTTGTTTCTTTTATTTTACCGCATAATTTGACACTTGACAAGTCCGCCGCGCGGGCCTATACTGAATCTTGCAAGCAGGGGTGCCGTGATGAGCGGCTGAGAGGGCGAGAGCCTAACCCTTTGAACCTGTTGGTTAGCACCATCGTAGGGAAGCTGTCGCATCGAAAAGAACGCGTAAATTTCAGTGCTCCGGTTTTACCGCATGGTGAAACCGGAGCGTTTTTTATGCCGAAAGAAGGGATATTTTGAAAATAAACGGAAAAAACATGCCTTGTGAGAACGCGTTGACCGTTCAGTCTCTGCTGATCAAGCTCGGGCACGACCCGGCCCGCGTCGCGGTGGAGAAAAACGGGCGGATCGTCCCGCGCGCCGCATTTCCGGACGAGCCGCTCGACGACGGCGACACGCTCGAGATCGTGCAGTTTGTTGGCGGAGGATGAGCGCTTCGCGCTCTTCAGGGGGCTTCAAAAGCCCTCTGGATACGGAAGGAAGTTTTATAAACTCCCTTCCGATACCCGAACGGCGCGGCCCGGGGCCGCTGGGGTCGGGGGATCGAAAATCCCGGCGAAGCTGGGCTTTTCGATGGAAACGGCAGAGCCGTTTCCGGATGAAATCGCGCCTGTCGGCGCGCGCGCTGCGGCGCGGGGGTAAAGGCTCGCCGCCTGATGGCGGCTGCCTTGGGGAGGGCTTTGCGAGGCAAAGCCGATATCCTTATGCGCGCGCCGAAAGGCGCGCGGGGACGAAGGACGGGGGGACGAGAGATGGGAAATACGATGCTGACACGGGAGCAACTGCACGCGGCGCTGGTCAAACGGCATGGGGCGGAGATTCAGGCAAAGCTTGACCGGGCGCGCGTGGGCGTGGCGGGACTGGGCGGCTTGGGCTCAAACATCGCGGTTCAGCTCGCGCGGCTGGGCGTGGGGACGCTTGTGCTTGTCGATTTTGATGTGGTCGAGGTTTCCAACCTCAACCGCCAGCACTACACGATGGACGACCTCGGCAAACCCAAAACGACCGCGCTGCTTCATCAACTTAGAGCAATCAATCCGTATTTAAATTACATAACGTATACCAAGCGTGTCACACCAGAAACTGTCTCGGCGCTGTTTGGCGGCTGCGATATCCTGTGCGAGGCGTTCGACCGTGCCGATCAAAAGGCCATGCTGATCGAAACGGCGCTTGCCTGCCTGCCGGATACGCGCGTCGTGTCGGGCAGCGGCATGGCGGGCTATGGCTCGGTAAACGCGATGCGCGCCGCGCGCAGGCTCAGCCGCCTATACGTGTGCGGCGACGGAACAAGCGACATCGCGGGCGGCCTCGGCCTGATGGCGCCGCGCGTCGCCTTGTGCGCCGCCCAGCAGGCAACCGTCGCACTGCGGCTGCTGCTCAGCGAAGACGAGCCTTAATGATAAAAGAAAAAAGACCTCTCGGTCTTTTTTCCAGAATTCCTTGCATTATTCCGCTGTTTTCGGCAGTTCAGACGCGCAATGCGCACATTTAGTCGCCGCGATCGGGATTTCCGAGCAGCAGTACGGACAGATTTTCGTGGTGGGAGCGGCGGGCGCTTCGGGCTTTTTGCCAAGGTGCGTCATCTTATTGACGGCCTTGAGCAGGCAGAACAGCACGAGCGCCATGATGATGAAATTGATCACTGCGGTAAGAAAAGCGCCATACCGAAATTCAGCGCCCAAAAGCGTCACCGAATATTGGTCGAAATTCGCGCCGCCCAGCATGCCCAGAATCGGCGAGATCAGGTTATCGGTCAGCGCAGTGACGATGGACGAAAACGCGCCGCCGATAATTACGCCGATTGCCATATCCATCACATTGCCGCGCAGCGCGAAGGCCTTAAACTCCTCAAAAAACTTTTTCATATAAAACACCCCGTTTCTTCTTATTACAACCAGTTTACACGCCTTGGTTTTCCCGGTCAAGGCAGGATTCGACAAAAGGAGCTTTTTTCACATGAACGACAAACTCATCCTCGGCGGACGGGAATTTACGTCCCGCTTCATTCTCGGCTCGGGCAAGTATTCGCTCGACCTCATCAACGCCGCCGTGAAAAACGCGGGCGCGCAGATCATCACGCTCGCGCTGCGCCGCGCGAACGAGGGCGGCGCGGCAAACATCCTCGACTACATCCCCAAGGGCGTGACCCTGCTGCCCAACACCTCGGGCGCGCGGAACGCCGACGAGGCTGTGCGCATCGCCCGGCTGTCACGCGAATGCGGCTGCGGTGATTTCGTCAAAATCGAGATTATGCGGGACAGCAAATACCTGCTGCCCGACAATCAGGAAACCATCCGCGCGACCGATATCCTTGCCAACGAGGGCTTCGTCGTCATGCCGTATATGTATCCCGATCTGAACGTCGCGCGCGATCTGGTCAATGCGGGCGCGGCCTCGGTCATGCCGCTCGCGGCGCCCATCGGCACCAACAAGGGGCTGGCGACGCGCGAGTTCATCAAAATCCTGATCGACGAGATCGACCTGCCCATCATCGTGGACGCGGGCATCGGCCGCCCCTCGCAGGCGTGCGAGGCGATGGAGCTGGGCGCGGCGGCGGTCATGGCGAACACCGCCATCGCCACGGCGGGCGACGTGCCCGCAATGGCCGAGGCGTTCAAGAAAGCGATCGAGGCCGGACGCACGGCTTATCTCTCCGGCCTTGGCCGCGTGCGCGATACCGCTTCGGCCTCCTCGCCGCTCACCGGCTTTTTAGAACTCTAAGGGGGACGCTGTCCCCCTTAGATACGCCGCCGGTGGCGGCGATAACCCTCTCGCGCCCGCACGGCGGGCGCGGCCTTGGACACGTGTCCAAGGGCAGGGGTATCGTTTCGCGGCGAAGCCGTGAAACGATAAAGCGGCCTGTGGCCGCGAAAGCGCGCTGCGGCGCGAAGGTTGGGGCTGCGGCCCTTGCCCCGAGAGTTTTTTTGCGCGCACCTTATCAATCAACAAAAGAAGGGTTCCTTATGAGCAATGTCATTTCCGCAAAATACATCACCCGCGAAACCGATCATATGCAGTATCAGCCCGGCATGGACGACATCGGCAGCGAGGTGCAGGACGAGGTCGTCGCCCGCATGAACGCCTACGACGCGTCCCGCTATACCGCCGCCGACGTGCGCCGCGCGCTGGCTGAGGACGTGCTGTCGCCGGACGATTTCGCCGCCCTGCTCTCCCCCGCCGCCGCGCCGTTTTTAGAGCAGCTGGCAGCGCGCGCGCAGGCCGAGACCCGCAAGCACTTCGGCAACGCCGTGCAGATGTTCACGCCGCTGTATATCGCCAACTACTGCGAAAATTACTGCATTTACTGCGGCTTCAACTGCCACAACAAAATCCGCCGCGCCAAGCTCGACGCGGACGAGATCGAACGCGAGCTGCAAGCCATCGCGGCCACCGGCCTGCAGGAAATTCTGCTGCTGACCGGCGAGAGCCGCAAAATGTCGCCCGTCGAATACATCGGCGAGGCGGTAAGACTCGCGCGCAAGTATTTCCGCGTCATCGGCGTGGAGATTTATCCGCTGAACGTAGACGAGTATGCCTACCTGCATGAATGCGGCGTGGACTACGTGACCGTTTTTCAGGAAACCTACGACGCGGACAAGTACGAGACCCTGCACCTTGGCGGCCACAAGCGCATTTTCCCCTACCGGCTGAACGCGCAGGAGCGCGCGCTGAAGGGCGGTATGCGCGGAGTCGGCTTCGCGGCGCTTTTGGGCCTGTCTGACTTCCGAAAGGACGCGTTTGCGACCGGCCTGCACGCCTATTTGCTCCAGCGCAAATATCCGCACGCCGAAATCGCGTTTTCCTGCCCGCGCCTGCGGCCGATCATCAACAACGACAAAATAAACCCCAAGGACGTGCACGAGCCGCAGCTTTTGCAGGTGGTCTGTGCCTACCGCATCTTCATGCCGTTCGCGTCCATCACGATTTCGACGCGCGAGCGCGCGGGCTTCCGCGACAACATCATCGGCATCGCCGCAACTAAGATTTCGGCGGGCGTGGACGTCGGCATCGGCGGCCACTCGGGCGAGGATAAGGGCGACGAGCAGTTTGAAATCTCGGACGGCCGCTCGGTCGACGAGGTATACGCCGCCATCGAAAGCCACGGCCTGCAGCCCGTTATGGCGGATTATTTATACGTGTAACCGGTTTTGATACCCCTTGCATAGCAAAAGCGGCCGCGCCAAGCGCGGCCGCCCGATAAACTGGAATTTTTCTTTCACACAAACTGGAAGTTATCGCAATGGCTCTTCTCTCTCCTGTACCAGATCACTTTCAAAGGAGATTCCTATAGTAGCATAGCTTATTTTTGTTCCAGTAAAAGACATTGCATATTCCGTTTCTTTTTTTAAATTTTCAAGTGAAATTGAAAAGATTTCTGATTTAACACTTCCCTCCCATGTATTACTCCATAAGACTTCCTTTGTTTTGTTGTCTTTTACTTCTAAAATGCCGCTTTCGCCGTCCATTTCAAAAGTTCCCTCAGCGGTTAAAGTGGACAAATCTTCTGATACACAAAATAATCGTTCATTGATAAAAGGGTCTGTATCATCATAATTTTCATCTAATTTCATTTCAATAGTTGTGTTATTCTCGCTTGATGTGTTAGGCGCATTAGCGTTAGCACTCACACACGCTGTCAAACCAGCCATGCTTAAAAGCATAACGAATAGAATTACCATATTTTTCATAAAGTTACCTCCGTCAATTCCGATTTATTGGGCTCATTATATCATATTATCAAATCCCCCGCAACAACGCCAATTCGCCCGCGAGAGCGCACCGCTTTGACGGGTATTAAAAAAGGAGCAATAAAAATGAGAAACTACGCCACCCAGATGGACGCCGCCAAGCGCGGCATCGTCACGCCGGAAATCGAGACGGTCGCCCGCAAGGAAAACCGCTCGACCCAGTACATCATGGAGCGGGTCGCGAAGGGTACGATCGCGATCCCGGCCAATGTGAACCACAAAAGCCTGTCCGCCGAGGCCGTCGGCGACGGCACGCGCGTCAAGATCAACGTCAACCTCGGCATTTCGGGCGACTGCAAGGAC
The DNA here is from genome assembly GCA_030524205.1 of Eubacteriales bacterium. Taxonomy (GTDB): domain Bacteria; phylum Bacillota; class Clostridia; order Oscillospirales; family Butyricicoccaceae; genus Agathobaculum. The sequence goes on along the minus strand of JAUNGZ010000026.1, from coordinate 4,947 downwards.
TACGAAATGGAAATGCGCAAGGTGAAAATGGCGGTCGAGATGGGCGCGGAGTCTATCATGGACCTGTCTAACTACGGCAAAACAAATACTTTTCGTAATAAACTGATCGAATATTCCCCCGCGATGATCGGCACCGTGCCGATGTATGACGCGATCGGCTATCTGGAAAAGGATCTGCTCGAAATTACCGCGCAGGACTTCCTCAAGGTCGTCGAGGCGCACGCCAAGGAGGGCGTGGACTTCATGACCATCCACGCCGGCATCAACCGCCGCGCTGTCGAAGCCTTTATGCGCGAGGGGCGCAAAATGAACATTGTCTCGCGCGGCGGCTCGCTGCTGTTCGCATGGATGCAGATGACCGGCAACGAAAACCCGTTTTTCGAGTTCTACGACGACGTGCTCGACATCCTGCGCAAATACGACGTGACCATCTCGCTCGGCGACGCGCTGCGCCCGGGCTGCATCGACGACGCCTCGGATGCGGGACAGATTTCCGAGCTGATCGAGCTTGGCAACTTGACCCGGCGCGCGTGGGACCGCGACGTACAGGTCATGGTCGAGGGCCCGGGCCACATGGCGATGAACGAAATCGCCGCCAACATGCAGATGGAAAAGCGTCTCTGTCACGGCGCGCCGTTTTACGTGCTCGGGCCGCTCGTGACCGACATCGCGCCCGGCTACGATCACATCACCTCGGCCATCGGCGGCGCGATCGCGGCGCAGAATGGCGCGAATTTCCTGTGCTATGTCACGCCCGCCGAGCACCTGCGCCTGCCGGACGAAGCCGACGTGCGCGAGGGCATTGTCGCCTCCAAGATTGCGGCGCACGCGGCGGATCTCGCGCTCGGCCTGCCGGGCGCGCGCGACCGCGACAACGCGATGGCCGAGGCGCGGCACAAGCTCGACTGGGACGCGCAATTCGCCCTCGCCCTCGACCCCGAAAAGGCCGAACGGTTCTACAATCAGGTGCCGCCGACCGAGCGGCACACCTGCTCGATGTGCGGCAAAATGTGCGCCGTGCGCACGACCAATCTCATCTTGGAGGGCAAGAAGGTCGAGTTTTGCTCGGAAAAGGGCGCTTGCTAAAATAACGAAAAACGCCTGCGGTTTTTTACTCCGCAGGCGTTTTTTCTATAAAACACGCAAAATCACAAAAGGTTTGGCAGATAAAACAGATACGCGCCCGCCGCGCCGCCGACTGCCGCCGTTGCCAACAACAGCGGTTTGGAGGCTGCTTTTTTCCAGAACCGCGAGAGCAGAAACGCTAGTCCCGCCGCATCCATCAGTAATTGAAACAGATAGGTGTGCGTCTGCCAGAGGAAAACGCACGCACCGATCAACTCGGCCACCAAACCGCACAACGGCAGCGCATACAAAAAGCTGCTGAATTTGCTGTCCCGATTCCAATAATACAGCACAAACGCCACAGCCGCACACAGCAGCGCCAGCAGGGTAAACCGCTTGAGCAGGCCCCAGTTGATAAAGGAATCCACGCTATAAAACCTCGGCAAAAACAGCCCCAGCACGCCTTGCATGCTGTAAAACACCAGATTCATCGTGCCTAAATACAAAAAAGTGTTAACAGCCGCGTTTACATTGGAGCAGCTCGCATATATCACTAATGTGGTTGTAATGATCCAGAACCCGAACGCGCTTGCAATCGAGCTGAAGCTCCACAGCGTATCATACGGAAACAGATTGAGCACGGTCGTCAGCAAACCGGCTGCCGCGCCCAAACCAATAGCCGTGAGATAGGATTTCACATTGTTTTGAAATTTCATATCTTTGATCCTTCCTTTTGAAAAGAACCACCCCAAGTCCTCCGATTATTACAATTATTCTATCATAAAAAGAGGCGCGCAGCAACGCCGCGCGCCTCTTTTCACAAATTCCACAAAACCGCGAATCCCACTCTCACCATCGCTGACGCCGCCGCCAGCGTCAGACAAAGCACATACGGCGCGCGGCAGCCGCGCAGCGAATAGCGCCCCGTTGCCTCGCCGCTCTGCCAGACCATCGCGCACGCCGCGAGCAGCGCGGGCACGGACAGCACGGCGGGCACGCCGGTCGCGCACAGCGACAGCCCGAAACTTCCCGCCTGTCCGATACCGACCGCGACGGTCAGCGCGAGCACAAAGCCGCGCGCCGCCGTCAGCGCGGACAAAAACAGCGCCGCGGGGCGCAGCAGCGCGCACAAAAGCGGCAGCGCCACCCAAAGCACCGCGCAAAGCACGCTTTTCGCCGCCTGTGCGGGCAGGGCGGACAGCATGGCCGTCAGGCGCACCGCGTTATCCCCTTCTCCGGCGTGCAGGCCGGTCAGCCCGCCGGCCACCGCGCCGCAGAGAAACATCGCGCACAGGAACAAAAACGCAGGCGTGCGCACCAGTGAATCAAAAAAACCGAGAATATGCCGCTTCCTCATACGTCTCCCCCTTACGGAAGGTCATACAACAGCATATTCCCGGTTTTCTGTTTTTAGAACGCGGTCAATCCGCCGCGTTAAGCTCGTCGCACAGCGCGTTTACCAGATCGCGGCACGGCTGATGCAGAAACAGGCGCGTTTTCTCGGCGATCTCGAACGCAGCGCTTACTTTGCCCGCCTCGTCCCTGTGCAGCACGGCGGCGACAAATTCGGTCGCCGCGACGATGCGGTCGCGCACATAGGCGAGGTCGACCCGTTCGCTGTCGCACACGGTGACGACCACGCGCTTTTGCGTACAGTTCGAAATCTGCGCGAGCTGTGTCGGCATTTCGCGCTTGGAGGCGGTCACCAGCACAATTTCGCTTTTGATGATGGCGGCCGCGTCATCCTCGCAGATACGCACTTCGCAGCCCTCGGCCGCCTGACAGGCGGCCGCATTCTTTGAAGATAAAAATAAATTGCGCGCGGGGATGACTTCCCGCTCCAAAATCGCCCGAACCAGCGGCTGTAAATATTCACCCTCGCCCAGCACCGATACCAGTACGTTCTGCGGCATGGAATCAACTCCTTCATGGATTGCTCATATGGTCATAGCGTATTTCATTATAAGACAGGAAAAGCCCTGTTTGCAATCCATTTTACAGGGAATTTCATCTTTTTGGCGCATTGACTAATCCGCGCAAAGCCGATCCGCCGCTTTCAGGTAAATTGCACATTCCAACCGTTTGCGCTCCATCTCACAGCCGAGATCGTACGAATCGTTCATATCACCGTTCATATTGTAGTTGGCCGCCGAACAGCCGCCCGAGCAATAGAATTTCGCCCAGCATTTTTGGCACTTGGGGCGCGAATAGATATTCATGGACGCGAATTTTTTCGCGATGTCCATGTCGAACGACTGGTCGAGCACGCTGCCCTGCTTGAATTCGTCCTTGCCGACGAACTGGTGGCAGGGGTAAATATCGCCGTCCGGCGTGACGGCCACATATTCATAACCCGCGCCGCAGCCGCGCAGACGCTTGACCACGCACGGCCCTTGGTCGAGGTCGACCATGAAATGGAAGAACGAGAACGGCTTGCCCGCCTTTTTGCGCTCGCGCATAATCTCGGTCAGGCGGTCGTATTCGGCTTCGATTTTGGGCAGGTCGGCCTCGGTGAGATCGTAGCCGCAGCCCGCTTCGGCGGTGACCGGCTCGACCGACAGGCGGTCGAAGCCCGCGTCGGCGATATGCGTCACATCGTCCGCAAAATCGAGATTGTGCGAGGTAAACGTGCCGCGGGCGTAATAATCCTTCTGCGGGTCGCGCGCGTCGACCAGCGCCTTGAATTTGGGCACGATCGCCTCATAGCTGCCCTGCCCGTTCACGGTCTTGCGGAACTCGTCGTTGACCAAGGGACGTCCGTCGAGCGACAGCACGACGTTATCCATATTTTCATTGATATAGGCGCGTTTGTCCTCGTCGAGCAGCACGCCGTTGGTGGTAATGGTAAAACGGAACTTTTTGCCAGCCTTTTGCTCGAGCGAACGGGCGTAGTCGACCGTCTGCGTCACCGTATCCCACGCCATCAGCGGCTCGCCGCCGAAGAAATCGACCTCGATATTATGCCGCTGTCCCGAACGCGCAATCACAAAGTCGATCGCCTTTTTTGCAATTTCGGGCGGCATGATCTTGCGGCCCTGTCCGAAATCGCCGGTCGACGCAAAACAGTATTTGCATCTGAGGTTGCAATCATGCGCCACATGCAGGCAAAGCGCTTTTACCGGCGCGCCGACCGGGATATATTTGCTGACATCTATGTAATCGTCCGCCGCAAAAAGCTGGCCGGACTTTTTCAGCTCGTACAGCTCGCCGTAAGCCTCGCGCACCGCGTCCGCCTCATACTGCGGCAACGCGGCGGCAATCGAATCCGGGCAGGCTTCCGCCATATCCTCGTCGAGCAGGCCGGACACCGCGTAGCTCACGTCGTCCAGCACATGCACCGCGCCCGAATTCACGTCGAGCACAAAGTTCAGTCCGTTTTTCTGGTAGCGATGGATCATATCTTTTTTCCTCCGATATACAGGAAACAAGGCGCGCCAAACGGCGCGCCCCATTGAAAGCTCCGCGCGCCGCAGCGCGCATGAAAACAGAAAATGGCCGCACCGCGGTCATTTTCATAAAAACCCGCGACATGCGCACGGGTTTTTATACAAAGAGCGAAAAAAGTTTCGCGTGTCGGAACTTTTTTCACTGTGCGCTTTGTCCGGACGCAGTCCGGCAAAGCGCCTCTCGAAATAGGTCGGAACGACTTATTTCGAAGCGTGCTCGCACTTCTGGTTCGCCACGGTGCAAGAGGTCTTGCAGGCGGACTGGCAGGAAGTCTGGCATTCGCCGCAGCCGCCGTGAGCCGCAGTCTGCTTCAAGGTGGCAGAGGTCAGGGTAGATACGTGCTTCATAGAGATTCCCTCCTACTTTTTTACATGGCTGTATCGTTTTTTCTTGCGCATATTCGCGCCGGCGAAGCCGCCGAGCGCCGAAGCCGCC
>JAUNGZ010000025.1:32045-36572 GCA_030524205.1 Eubacteriales bacterium | reverse complement strand
CTCCGCTAAAGCCGCCGCCTCCGCCGCCTGATCTGCCCATAAAAATCCCCCTTTTATCGTCCGCCCGGCTTTACGCCGGGTTTTTGCACCTGTCGCGCAGGTATTTGATCACGTCGTGCCGGGTGATGATGCCGATAAACATTCCGCGCCCGTCCGCCACCGGCACGAAGTTCTGCTCGGTCACCAAATCGACCATATCCTCCATATTCGCGTCGATGCTGACCGTGCGGTGCCGCACGCGGCGCTCGACCTGCCCGACCGTCATGGCTTCGATCTTTTCCGGCTTGCTCCGCAGCAGCAGGCGCAGAAAGTCGCCCTCGCCGATCGTGCCGACGTAATGGCCCTTATGGTCGACCACCGGGATCGCCGTAAAGCCGCTTTCCATCATATCGTCGAGCGCCTGCCGCACCGGGCAGTCGTCGAATAAGTACGAAACTTCCACCTTGGGCTTCAGGAAAAAAGAGATGTTCATCACATCGTCCTCCTTTTTGTTCTTCCCTATTGTACGACGGCGGCGCGGCAGGGTCAACTATTCTTAATCAAGGTTGACAATTTATTTACAATTGCCCGCCGGTTTCTTGTAGAAGATGACGGCGCAGCCCCTTTGTGGCAAAAAAAGCGCGGCTCGGACTTGACTTGATGCCTTTTAACTGCTAAACTGTAAAAGTTACAGGACGGTTTTCCGTCCCATAGCACGCATTTTATGCAGAAAAGGGGTTTTTCACATGAAGAAGAGATTGCTCGCCGCGCTGATGGCCGGCGCAATGGCGCTGTCCCTTGCCGCCTGCGGCAACAAGGACGCCGGTTCCGGCAACGCATCCACACCGACCGAGGGCGGCGACGCCGCGCAGGCCGGCAGCTATAAAATTGGCGTCTGCCAGCTTGCGCCGCACCCGGCGCTCGACGCGGCGACCAAGGGCTTCGAGGACAAGCTCAAGGAGCTGATCGAGGCCGACGGCGGCACGGTCGAGATCGACGTTAAAAACGCAAACGGCGAGACCTCGTCGGTCGCCACCATCATCAACGGCTTTGTTGCGGGCAAGGTCGACCTGATGCTCGCCAACGCGACCGCGCCGCTGCAGACGGCCGCGGCTTCGACCGGCGATATCCCGATCCTCGGCACCTCGGTTTCCGATTACGGCACCGCGCTTGAAATGGACGATTTCACCGGCGCGACCGGCATCAACGTCTCCGGCACCTCCGACCTTGCGCCGCTGAAGGATCAGGCCGCCATGGTCAAGGAGTGGTTCCCGGACGCGAAGAACGTCGGCCTGCTTTACTGCTCGGCCGAGGCCAACTCCAAGTTCCAGATCAACACCATCAAGCCCGAGCTCGAAGCGCTCGGCTACACCTGCACCGAGTACTCGTTCGCCGACTCGAACGACCTGTCCACCGTTGCGACCAAGGCGTGCGACGAGGCCGACGTGCTCTACGTGCCGACCGACAATACCGTTGCCGACAACACCGGCATCATCGCCAACATCGCCATCCCGAAGAAGGTTCCGGTGATCGCGGGCGAGGAAGGCATCTGCGCGGGCTGCGGCGTCGCCACGCTGTCGATCAACTACGAGGAGCTCGGCCAGACCACCGCGCAGATGGCGTATGACATTCTGGTCGGCGGCAAGGATATTGCCACGATGGAGGTCCAGTACGCCCCCAACGTGACCAAAAAGTACAACAAGGAAATCTGCGACGAGCTCGGCCTGACGGCTCCCGACGGCTACGAGCCCATCGAAGCGTAATTTCGGTTGCGGGCACGCCCGCAACCGAGAGGGGTTTTCCCGCGCGGAGCGCGGAGAAAGCCCGACGGGCAAAAAGTTCCGACACTCGAAACTTTTCTTCCCACCTTGTATAAAAAGTGCGGGCAAAGCCCGCGCTTTTTATGAAAATGGCGGCGCTGCCTTTTTATGCGCGCTGCGGCGCAATGATGTTCAAACGATAAACAGGGCGGAAGGGTTTACTTTTCCGCTCTGTTTCTGTATAATAAGAGTATCTGCTAACACTTTATCAGAGAAAATACCTTTTTCTGGGGGAATGAAACTTTGGACTTCACACAACTGCTCAGCGCCATGCCCGGCGCGGTGGCGCAGGGCCTGATCTGGGGCGTCATGGCCATCGGCGTATTCATTACGTATAAGGTGCTCGACATCGCCGACCTGACGGTCGACGGCTCGATCGCCACGGGCGGCGCGACCTGCGTTATGCTGACGATCGCCGGACTGCCCGTCTGGCTGGCCATGGTGTGCGCGCTCGCGGCGGGTCTGCTCGCCGGGCTGGTCACCGGCCTGCTGCACACGCTGATGGGCATTCCCGCCCTGCTTGCTGGTATCCTAACCCAGCTCTCGCTCTATTCGATCAACCTTCGTATTCTGGGCGCGTCCAACCAGTCGATCAATGTGCTCAAGTACGACCTGCTGGTTTCCCTGCGTTACATCACCCATGCGATTTTAGTCGTCGCCGTGTTCGCCGTAGTCATCATCGCGCTGCTGTACTGGTTTTTCGGCACCGAGCTGGGCTGCTCGATCCGTGCGACCGGCGCCAACCCCAATATGAGCCGCGCGCAGGGCATCAACGTCAATTTCACCAAGGTGCTCGGCCTGATGCTGTCCAACGGCCTTGTCGCGCTCTCGGGCGCGCTGCTCGCCCAATATCAGGGCTTCGCGGACGTGAAAATGGGCATCGGCTCGATCGTGATCGGTCTGGCCGCCGTCATCATCGGCGACGTGCTTTTCAGCCGCATTTTCCACAATTTCGCGCTCAAGCTGCTGTCCGTCGTGCTCGGCGCGGTCATTTATTACGCGGTTTTGCAGGTCGTGTTCTCGTTCGGCATCAGCTCGGACTATCTCAAGCTGCTCACCGCGGTGATCGTGGCCATTTTCCTCGCCGTCCCTTATTGGAAGGCTAAATACTTCTCCAAACCGGGCAAAAAGGGAGGCAAAACCAATGCTTGAACTGAAAAACCTCAATAAGACCTTCAACGCCGGCACCGTCAACGAGAAAAAAGCGATCGACGGACTGGAGCTTTCGCTCGAACCCGGCGATTTCGTCACCGTCATCGGCGGCAACGGCGCGGGCAAGTCGACCATGCTCAACCTGATCGCGGGCGTTTACCCGGTCGACGACGGCCTCATCCGCCTCAACGGCTTCAACCTGACGAATCTGCCCGAGCACAAGCGCGCCCGCTACCTCGGCCGCGTGTTTCAGGACCCGATGATGGGCACCGCCGCCACCATGGGCATCGAGGAAAACCTCGCTCTCGCCTACCGGCGCGGCAAGGGGCGCTTTCTCGGCAGCGGCATCACGAACGCTGAGCGCGACATGTACCGCGAAAAGCTCGCCACCCTCGGCCTCGGGCTGGAGGACCGCATGACCAGCAAGGTCGGCCTGCTGTCCGGCGGACAGCGGCAGGCGCTGACGCTTTTGATGGCGACGCTCAAAAAGCCCGACCTGCTGCTGCTCGACGAGCACACCGCCGCCCTCGACCCCAAAACGGCCGACAAGGTCTTGCAGCTGACCGAGGAGATCGTCTCGCGCGACCAGCTCACCACGCTGATGGTTACGCACAACATGAAAAACGCCATCCAGTACGGCAACCGCCTGATCATGATGGACGCGGGCCGCGTCGTCGTGGATATCAAGGGCGAGGAGAAAAAGAACCTCTCCGTGCGCGACCTGCTGGAAAAGTTCAACATCGAAAACGACCGGATGCTGTTAAGCGAGTAAGCTCGCTTCGTTTGAAGCGTACAGCTTCAAACGATAAACGCCTTTCCGCGCTGCGGCGCGGACAAGGCTATTGCAGAAAGAGCGCCCCGAAATTGCGATTTCGGGGCGCTCTTTCTGTTTGTATCAAAAGCCACGCGCATGTCGCGGCTTTTGATGAAAATGCCCGCGATGCGGGCATTTTCTATTTTATGCGCGCTGCGGCGCGGGAGCTGCTCAGTCGAGAATGGTAACGCTCTCGATCACGGGCTGGCTGTCCGGCGGCACTGTTCCGTTTTCGTCCGCCACCGGCACGCTCGTGCAGATATCGTCCACCACGTCCATGCCGTCGGTCACATAGCCGAAGCAGGCGTACTGGCCGTCGAGCCGCGTGCTGTCCTGATGGACGATGAAAAACTGCGAGGACGCGCTGTCGTAATCGTCCGACCGCGCCATCGAGACCGCGCCCCGCGTGTGGGAAAGCGGATTGTCCACGCCGTTCGCGGCAAACTCGCCCTTGATCTGCTTTTCCGCGCCGCCCTGACCGCTGCCCAGCGGATCGCCGCCCTGCATCATAAAGCCTTCTATGATGCGGTGGAAGGTCAGCCCGTCGTAAAAGCCCGCCTCCGCCAGATCCATGAAATTCCGCACGGTAAGGGGCGCGGCGTCGCCGTCCAGCTCGAGCTTGACCGTACCGTAATTTTTTATGACGATCTCGGCATGGTGCAGGCCGATGCCGGCGGCTTCGCCCGTATCCTCCGCACCGCCGTTTTGAGCCGGGTTATTCTCCGGGACATCGGGCGCGTCGTTCCGCACGACGCAGCCGCC
>JAUNGZ010000025.1:0-32035 GCA_030524205.1 Eubacteriales bacterium | reverse complement strand
GCAGCGCCGCCAGCAGCAGCGCCGGTATGGTTCTTTTCTTCAATGGGGTTCACTCCTTTGCGCGTTTTCAAAGCCTATTTTACCCCAAAACGCCCAAATGTTCCAGTAAAATTTTAAGCCCCATCAAAATCAGCACAACGCCGCCGAACAGCTCGGCGCGCGATTTATACTTCGCGCCGAACACGCGGCCAACCAGCAGCCCGGCGCACGAAAGCACAAAGGTCGTGCCGCCGATAAAGCACACCGCGGGCACGATATCGACCTGCAAAAACGCAAACGTCACGCCCACGGCAAGCGCGTCTATGCTGGTGGCGACGGCGAGCGGCAGCATCGTACCGAAGGAAAAGGAATCGCTCAGGCTGTCCTCGCCGCACTCGCGCGACTCGCGCACCATGTTCAGGCCGATCAGCGCGAGCAGCACGAAGGCGATCCAGTGGTCGACGCTGGTGATCAGCGACTGGAACCGCACGCCGAGCAGAAAGCCGGCAAGCGGCATCAGCGCCTGAAACCCCCCGAAATACGCGCCCGTGATCAGCGCATGGCGCGGCCGCAGCGCGCGCACCGACAGCCCCTTGCAGACGGACACCGCAAAGGCGTCCATCGACAAGCCGACCGCAAGGATAAATAGCTCCAAAAATCCCATTTCTTGTCCTCCTCGTCGTAGGCGCGGCAGCTTAGGCATAAAAAAGGAGACCCATCTGCCGCATAAACAGATAAGTCTCGTCATTTCATGCAAAACCAGAGGAGCGTCCCCCTCAGTATGTTGGCTCTGCCGCGCGGCGGAACAGACCGCGCCGACTACTCCCTTATTGCGCTCTATCATAGCATATGCGGCGGGAAAAGTCAATATGACACAAGGGAAAGGGACGGCGTAAAGCCGTCCCTTTGGATGGGTGCGTGTTATTCGGTGATTGTGCCCTCGTCGCCGGGCTGCTGGATGGTGCTGTCTCCGACAGTTCCGCCGCCCTCGTCGGACTGCTGGGTGGTGGTGCTGTCGCTGGTAACATTGTTGGTCACGTGCAGGGTGATAGCCGCTGTATGGCTTTCGCCCTGCGAGAAGGTGACGGTCAGGTCGACCGTGCTGCCGGAAGCTGTGGGAAGCAGATTCGTAACATCTGTTTTGAACTGAGCGCCGCCGCTTTCCGCGTTCTTAACCTCAAGCGATACGGTTGTCGCGCCATCCTTGGCAACCGAAACCTTCGTCAGCCCGGGAATCGTGCTGAGCATGGCGACCGCGTTGGTGCCGCTGATAGTAGCGGATGTAAACGTAACATTATACTCTTTATCTGCGGCTTTTTCCATTGTTACGGGCAGGCTATTTCCCGAGAGGTCAGATGCGAACGCATCCAGTTTCTCCGTAAGGATATCATCGAATTGCTTTACAACGTACTTTCCGTTCACTTCTTCGCAGGCATAACCAGTCGCGCAAAGTTCGGTTACATCGCTCGAGTACGTGCCGCCGGTAATGTTTGTGGTAACGTTGTGGCTCCCACTCTTTTTAACTGCCATTTCTCCGTTTGTCGTCGAAAATGTGCCGCCGGAAAGGCTGGCTGTAATAGGGCCGTGAACCGCATTCAGCGATATGGCGGCAGCGCTGGAAGGCGTGGAACCATCATGCTGTCCATCCGGCTTTACTGCATTGGCAGCGCCGTTGCAGGTCAACGTGCCGCCCTTTACATTCAGCTCGCCTCGCGTTAATTGAACCGCGCCCCACGAGCCTTGCAAATGGCCGTCGCTTATGGTGGTTACACCGCCATCGGACGGAGCGTAAACAGCATAATCCGTCGAAGAGATCAGTTGACCGCCGTTAATTACAATTCTTGCGTTGTTTCCGTAGGTTTCAGCGTTAGAATCGGTTGTTCCGTTTGAACATACGGCATACCAGCTTGCCGTAATACTGCCGCCGTTCATCTCAAAGGTGCTGTCATTGAACACGCCTACGGCAGTTGCACCGTTCGTATTGTCCGCATTCGAGGGATTTCCCGCCTCGATCATGCCGCTGTTCATCACGATTTTACCGCCGTTATCAATCTCTACTACAGAGAGTGCACCCACCGAAGTTTGTGCCGATCTGACGATCTTTCCGCCGTTTGCCCGGTCTTCAATTGTCAACGTTCCGTAAACACAAATATTTCGATAGGAATCGGGTTGGTTATCTGTCGCCGCCATCGTCAGTATCTTTCCGTTTAAATCCAGCGTCACATTTTTCCCTGCTGGAATTGTAAGATAATCTGCCGGTGCAATATCCGTGCCCAACCGCACATAACCGCCGTTCTGGAACGCGGTTGCCAGCGCCGCCGCGTCGTTTACCGTGGTATAGCTTGGCCCGGAAGAACCGCCGCCGCCACCGCCGCCGGTGCTGGGCTTGGTTGTGGTCGTGCTCTCGCCGCCGTCCACCTTGGTGCCGCCCGCCGTCGTGCCGGTCGTGCCCTCGGCGGCCTCCACCTTGGTGCCCGAGGTATCGACCTTGGTGTTATCGCCCGAGGTGGTCACGTTTTCCACCTTGCCCGAGCCGGAAACCGTCGTGCCGGCCGCCGCGTTGTCCACCTTGCTGATGGTCGCGCCGCTGTTGGCCTGCACCTTGGTATCCGCCGCTGCCTCGTTCACCTGCACGCTGTCCACCTTGCCGGAAACGGCGACCTCGGTCTTGGCTGCGCCCACCGCAACCTCGCTGACCGTGGCCGATTTTTCGACCGTTACCTTGGCGGAATCGGCCGTTTCTGCGGTTTCGACCTTATCGACCTTGCCAGCCACCGCAACCTCGGCCTTGGGAGCTTCGGCGGTGATCGTCTGAGCCTCGGCGGTCGAGGCGACCGTTACCTTAGCGGCCTCCGCCGTCTGGCTGACGACGATATCCGCCGCCTTGGTCGTACCGGCGAGGACGACCTCGGCCTGCGGCGCGGAAACCGTCACCGTGCCAGTGACGGCGGTGTTTTCAAGCGTCGTCGTGCCGTCGGCCGCGCCGGGCGCTACCACGATATCGGCCGCCGCGCCGGTGACCGTTACATCGGGCGCGGCAACAACGGTCAGGCCGTCGCCCGCGGCTTCGACCGAAGCGCCCTTCTCATTGGCGTAGGTCGAGATCGACTTATCCAAAATCGTGGTGACCGAGGCGCGGTTGATATCGCTCAGCGGGGCGAAAGCATTGCCGCCCACGCCATTGATGATGCCCTTTTCGGCCATGGCTTTAACGTAGCCCGCCGCCCAGCCGGCAACCTCGCTGCCGTCGGCAAAGGAGACCGCGCCCTGCGCAGGCTGGATGCCGAGCGCGCGGCCCAGCATGACCGCCGCTTCCTGCCGCGTTACCGTGCCGTTCGGGTTGGCGCCTGTGCCGTCGCCCTTCAGGATGCCGGCGGCCGCGCATTTCAGGATCGCGTCGGCGTACCAAGCGCCCTCGTCCACATCGGCAAAGGTATTCTCCGCCTTATCCCGCAGACCGAGCAGGCGCGCCATGACGGCCGCAAGCTCGGCGCGGGTCATCTCGGCGTCCGGGTTAAATTTGCCGTCCGAACCCTGCACAACGCCGTAATCCGCCCAGCGCTCGATCGACGAAGCGCCCCAATGCCCCTCGATGTCGGCAAAATCCGCGGCCAGCGCCGGTACTGTCAGCATTGACGCGGCGACCGCCGCTGCGAGCAGCGCGGCCAAACCTCTGTGCTTTTTCATATGTATTCCTCCTTTAACGAATAGCCCCCACCCTCGGAGGGCAATAAAAAAACTGGACTGTTCAGTCCAGTTTCAAGGTATAACCCCCATATCGGGAGCAACCGTGCAGCTGGCTGACATTTCGCGCCCGCGAAGAAGTCCCTTTAGCTTTGCGTCGCCATCTTTCGATGGGTTTGCCAAATTATTTATGCATATATCTATTAGCATAAAGAGAATATCACAAGTAATAGCCTTTTTCAAGCATACTGCCGTAATTTGTATGTGATTATTATAGTAAATTTATTTACTAATGTCAATAGTATATTTCTTTACTATGCTACGATATTTATAGAGCAAGAGGAAGGGGGGGTGCGCAAGTGCAGCCATACGTTCGGATCATCCGGGATCTGCGGGAGGACGCGGATTTAACACAGGAGCAGGTGGCGCGCCTGCTCGGCACTTCCCAGACCATGTACGCCCGCTACGAGCGCGGCGCGAACGAGCTGCCCATCCGGCATCTTCTCGTGCTGTGCCGTTTGTACCGGGTGTCGGCCGACTATATCCTCGGACTGACGCCGCGCAGATGAACGCGGCGCGGCCGGCAAATATAAAAAAGCGGCGGTCGTCCAAACGGACGGCCGCCGCTTTTGCTGCCGAGATGCTTTATTATACCGCCCCGCCGTCCCGCCGCTTGTACGCGGTCACATCATGGCAGACCAGCAGGCAGGCGTCCGCCCCGTCCCAGCGTACCAAACTGGCGTCCGCCACCGTCCACACATCCAGCACCGGGTTGTAAACCTCGTGCGTCTGGCTCCGCGTTTGGCGGATATCGCGCGCGGGACACACCCGGCACGGCGTGTCCCTGTGGAAAAACGCCTTATGGCAGCATTGGCCGAGCGCCGCGCCGGGCACGGTGCGCAGGGTTTTTTTGTTGAGGTAGCGCATCGTATAATCGTCCGGGTCGATCACGTAGATCCATGCGTTCTGATTATCGAGCATCATCTGCAAATCGTCCGCGGCGGCAATCGCCTTGTCCTGCGCGCGCTTTTTGAGCAGGAAGGTGGACAGCAGCTCGGAAATAAAGGTCAGCGCGTCGATCTGGCCCTGCGTCCACGTCCGCTGGAGCGCGCAGTCGTCGAACCCGACAAAGCCGACGAACCTGCCGGCGTCCTGTATCGCGCACTGCAAAAGCGAACGGATACCCTGCTCCTCCATCAGCTTGCGCTGCCCCTCGGACAGTTCAGCGACGTCCCGGCAGTAAAATACATTGTTCTCATTAAAGTTATCCTTGTAGCAGCCGCCAAGCTCCGCGTAAACCACATGTTGCAAGGACGGCATCTGGGGCTCGATCCCCTCGCCGCACCACTCGAAGGTATTCCGGCACCAAGTCCCATCCTCCGAATTTTCAAAAATATACGCGCGGCTGACATTGTATTTGCGTCCCGCCATATCCAGAATCGCGTTTACCGCGGTTTCCATATCCCCGGATTCATACAGCAGGCGGAACGCCTGCGGCACGATGCCGTCCACGCTGAAATGCGCGTCCGCGTCGTCCGATTCGATATGCGTGCCCGCCGCATAGACCTGCGGCGCGTCCAGCCCGAAAATTTTGGACATGGTTGCGTCGTTATAGACGGCGAACCGGTCCTTGCCGTTCATTTTTGCCTGATACAGCGCCCGGTCGCACCGCTGGAACAGCGTTTGGAAATCCGCGCCGTCCTCCGGGCAGCAGGCGATGCCGATGCTGCAGGTCAGGCGGGTGTCCTTCAGCTCTTCAACGAGCAGCTCGCGGAACGCGCCGACGACATGCGCCGCTTTTTCATGCAGAAACCGTCCGTCGGAAGCATGCCGCAGAAAAACCAGAAATTCATCCCCGCCGAACCGCGCGACCGTGTCGCTGCCGCGGAACAGCTTTTTCAGGCAGGCGGCGGCCTCGGCGAGCACCACGTCGCCGAACATATGTCCACGGGAATCATTGATCTGCTTGAAATTGTCCAGATCAATGATCATCATGGCGAAGCGCTCGTCCGCCTCGCGGTTTTCAAGCGTCCGCTCAATGCTGTCGCGCGCGGCGTTTTTGGTGTACAGCTTGGTCAGCGCGTCCTGCTCAGCCCTGTGGATCAGCTCCTGCGTGCGGCGCTTTTCGGAATCAATATCCACCACAACGCCGATCGCCTTGACCGGCCTGCCCTTGTCGTCGAACTGCGTGGTCGCGCGCAGGCGGCACCAGCGGTACTGCCCGGCCGCGTCCGGCACGCGCAGCTCGGCCTCGCCGTAGGGCATGCCCGCCTTTATCTGCCCGATCAGCTTTTGCAGCGCGGGAAGATCCTTGGGATACAGGCGCGAGGCCGTGCCGATCCGCGCGGCGCTTGAAACGGGACGGTAGCCGAATTTCTTTTCCCAGTTCTGCGAATAAATGATCTGATCTTGATCGAGGTTCCACTCGAAAATAATATCGTTGGTCTGCGCCTGCACGATGCGGTAGCGCTCCATGCTCAGCCGCAGCTCCTCCTGCGCCTGCTTGATCTGGGTGATATCGGTCAGCACACGGTTGAGGTATTCATACCCGTCCTCGCCCATAACCGGCTGGCACCGGTCGAGCACCCACACTAGGCCGCCCTGCTTGGTGACGACCCGGTACTCCAGCTCCTGCGCGCGGCCGGAGCAAAGCTGCTCGTACAGCCGTCGGGTCATATGCTGCCGGTCCTCCTGATAGACCATTTCGATGTAATGGTTGTGGAACCTTTGCTCCAGCTCCCGCTTGTCGTAGCCGAACAGCGAAACGAAGCTTTCGTTGACATAGGTCATGGTGAACCACCGGTCGTTCAGGCATTGCTGCACGCTGACCGGCAGGTCGTGCGTGTCGGGCGCGCGCAGCGCGGGCGCGCTTTGCGGAAGCGCCGCCTCGCCGCCCTCCCACCGCGTCCAGACGAACAGCGCCCTGTGCTGCTTGGGATTGTCGATATCGACGCGCAGCGCGGTCCCCTCGTACCAAACATACGCGCCGGTGGCGCGGTGCAGCACCCGGTATTTCCGGCTCCGCTTCATCAGGCCGCTGCCGAAAAAGTTCTCGACCCCGCTGCTGAGGATGGAAAGCACCTCGTCCCGGTCGTCCGGATGCACGGCGCGCCGCGCAAACGCGCGAAAAGCCTCCTCAAACGTATCGCCCTGCCGCAGGTCCTCGAAATCCTCGTCCTGCTGATACACCAGATGGTAAATCCCGCTGTCGAGGTCGGCTTCAAGCACGGTGGCCTCCAAATAGCGCAGCAGCGCGAAATACTTCATCTGGCCGAAGTCCGCCGCGCCCTTCAGACCCGGATAGCGGGCGGCCGGCCCGCCCAAACGGGCCGTCTCCCCGGAGGGGCTGCGCCCGTCCGCGTAATCGCGCACCAATTCCTCAAACGGGATGCTCACGTTCTTCAGGCACTCCAGCAGCTTGGGGGAAAACGCGCCGCACTCCCCGTTCAGGATCATCGTCAGCGCGCGCTCGGGCGGGATCGCCTTTTTGTACACGCGGTCGGTGGTCAGCGCGTCGTAAGCGTCGGCAATGCCGACCGCCTGCGCGCAGATCGGGATATTGTCGCCCACAAGGCCGTCCGGATAGCCGCGCCCGTCCCACCGCTCGTGGTGGTAGCGGCAGATGTTGTAGGCGTATTGCAGATATTCCCTGTCGCCCATGCGGTCAAGTCCGGTCAGAATCTCGCAGCCCTTGACCGTGTGGGTCTTCATGATTTCAAATTCTTCCTGCGTCAAGCGGCCGGGTTTGTTCAGGATGGTGTCCGGTATCGCGATCTTGCCGATGTCGTGCAGGGCGGCGGCCTCGGCGATTACGCCGATCGAGCGCTCGTCCAGATCGTACTCCGGGCAGCAGCGCATGACGTTTTCCAGCAGCACCCGCGTAAACATGCGGATGCGCAGCACGTGCTGCCCGGTTTCGGCGCTGCGGTGCTCGATCACGGAGGACAGCGCGTCCATGATCACATCGCGCGATTCCCGCAGCTTGGAGGCCTGCTCCTCGACCATTTCCTCCAGATGCAGCTTGTGCCGGTTCAGCTCGACCGCGTTGCGCACGCGCCGGCGCACCACATGCGGCTCGAACGGCTTGATGATGATATCCGCCGCGCCCAGATCGAACGCGCGGACCTCGTTTTCCATCGAATCCTCCGAGGTGATGACAATGACCGGAAAGCCGACCAGCAGCCCGTTTTGGGACAGCTCGGACATGACCTGATACCCGTCCTTGACCGGCATGACCAGATCAAGCAGCACCGCCGCCAGCGACTGATGGTACTGCTTGATCAGCATGACCGCCTGCTCGCCGTTTTCCGCTTCCAGCAGGTTGTACTCCTCCTCGAAAAGCGCATGCAGGATCGCGCGGTTGACCTCCATATCATCCACGATCAGGATGGTATCCCGTTTCACAGCAGGCCCCTCTCTCTCATTTGCTCCACCGCGCGGGACAGCTCCTCATACTGTCCGCGCAGAACCGCGTAGGCGGCCGCCGCCGCATCGTGCTCCCCCGCCCGCAGCGCGGCCACAATGCGCCCGCTCGTCTCAAACAGCCGGTCGAGGCCGAGGTTTCCCGCCACGCCCTTGAGCGTATGCGCCGCGTGCAGCATTTCCTCCCAGTCCGACGCGGCGAGCGCCGCGCCGGCTTCCCGATAATTGGGGTCGTCGAAAAACTTCTTGAGGTACTTCGCGTACAGGCTATCGTTTCCGCAAAACCGGTTGAGGGCGGTCTGAACGTCCACCCCGGCGGCCCGCAGCATTTCCATTGATTCTTTGTTCATTTCGCAGTCTCCCTTTTCCGCGCGGCATAAAAACGGACGGGGCCTGCCGCCGCGCCGCGGGCGCGGGCTTGGGGCGCTTTCTCCCCCTGCCGCCGCCGGTAAAGCCCCTTGTATTTCTAATTGAAATAAAACGTGTAAATACATATAAAATCAGTGTAATGCGTAACCGGCCTCCTGTCAAGCACGGACGCCGCTGCAAAGGGCACAATCGCCCGTTTTGCGGCGGTATGAAGCCCCGGGCCGCGCGGCGTTCTTGTCAAACGGTCCCGCGCGTGATAAAATATAGAAAATACCGGAAAGGCGGGCGAAAAATGGGACAGAATATCGTGGAAGCGCTGCGCGAGGCCGCTGTCGGGCAGTTGTTCGGCGCGCGGGTCTTTTCCGGCTGCTTCCCCTCTTGGAAAGACGAGATCGACCGGCTGGCGCCGTCCAAAACGCCCCGGCAGATCATGGACCTCGGCGACCGTCTCTCGGAGATTTTCCGCACCACCGGCACCGCCGGGCGCGGACAGGGCGACGTTTCCGGCGGCGGGGCGGCATGGGAATCCATCGTCTGCTGGTATCTGAACCTCTGCCCCGTCGGGCGGCGCACCGTCGTGATCAAGCATCACAAAAACCTGATCCCCTCCCCCGTGAGCGACGCGATCACCGTCAACTACCACAACTTTGTATCCAATACCGAATCCGACCTGATCGCCATTACCTTTCCGGACAAGCCGGAATACCGCGCCGACAGGGAAACCGTTTCCGTATATGATGAAAACGGTCTGCCCGTGCCCTTGTACACCGGCGGCAGACTGCCGCGGTACAATCTGGCGGGCGTGATGAACGCGCTGTGCCACAGGGATTTCAGCGATCTGGAAATCCACGTCATCCAATGCAAAACAAACTGGAACGACAACGCGCAGATCCCCATGCTCTGGGATATGATCTACTCGGCCACCGGCTTCCAGAACCATGTCACAGTCGGGCGCAATGGGTTTTCCATCCGGGATGTTTCACGCTTTACCTATTCCTTCGTCACCGTGCCGACGAGCCGGCTCACCGGCATCAGCGCGGGCGCGACCTGCGTCAAGCGCGTGGCCAATCTCTCGGGCGGCAACTATTGGGGGCGCGAAACGGAAAACAACGTTGCAAACTCGGTCAAGGAAATGCTGCAGCGCAATCTGGGCGCGGGCAGCCGCCAAAACCACTTGACCACGCTCGCGGACGAGCTGCCCCGGCTGTGCACGGACTACTCGTATTTCGGATTATAGCCCCTCGATGGCAAGCACGCTTCCCATCGTATTTTCCGCCTCCGAATCGCGCCCCACGGGCAACAGGAAAACGGCGGCGCGGGGGATTTTTCGGCCTTCCATGCTTTTGCGCGCAAAAAAGTGACTTTTCAACGAAAAAGCGGTATACTGGTAGCAAACGATCCGCCGCATCCGACCCGGAGGTACCCCTATGAACATAGAAACCTATTTTCCCTTTTGGAGCAAATTGGACGACGCCCAGCGCCGCAAGCTGGAGAGCGCCGCGTCCCTGTCGCGTTTTGAACGCGGCGCGGTGCTGCACGCCGGCAGCAACGACTGCACGGGCCTGTTCGTCGTGCTGAACGGCCGACTGCGCGCCTACACCCTGTCGGACGAGGGCAAGGAGCTGACGCTCTACCGCCTGCTCGACCGCGATATCTGCCTGTTTTCGGCCTCGTGCATCATGCGCAGCATTGAATTCGACATCATCATCGCCGCCGAGGAGGATACCGAGGTGCTGCTGATCCCGTCGGACGTGTATAAGGAGCTGATGGAGCAGTCCGCCGCGGTGGCCAACTACACGAGCGAGCTGATGGGCGCGCGTTTTTCCGACGTGATGTGGCTGATGGACCAGCTTCTCAACCACAAGCTGGACAGCCGCCTCGCCGCCCTGCTGCTCGAGGAGCACACGCTGGACGGCGGCGAAACCCTCCCGATCACGCACGAACGCATCGCGGCCCATCTGGGCAGCGCGCGCGAGGTGGTCACGCGCATGCTCAAGTACTTCCAGACCGAGGGGCTGGTGCGTCTGGAACGCGGCAGCGTCACGCTGCTCGATATCGACCGCCTGCGCGAGCTTGCGGCGGACAGCATTCGATAATAATTCGATTGGAGGCCGTAGCCCGCCAATCCTGATTCCGCCGCCGTGCGGCGATTTGATGGGTGCGCGTGGTTCCAATCGAAAGGCTGTCGAAAAACTACGTTTTTCGACAGCCTCAAAAAAATGCCCGCAAAGCGGGCATTTTTCTCAGTCCTGCTGTTCGGCAAGATACTGCTCGGCGAAGAACGCGGCGACCGCGCCGTCCGACGCGGCGGTGACGATCTGCCGCACCGGCTTCGAACGCACGTCTCCCACGGCGAACACGCCGGGCACGCTGGTCTTCGTCGTCTCATCCGCCTCGATATAGCCCTGCGCGTCGAGCGCCAGCTGGCCCGTGAACAGCGCGGTATCCGGCACGCGGCCGACCGCGGCAAACACACCGTCGCAGGCGATTTCGCTCGTTTCCCCGGTTTTGACGTTCTCCAGCCGCACGCCGGTCACGCGCTCGTCATGCAGCAGCGCGGTTACCCGGCTGTTCCACACCATCTCGAGGTTTTCGGCTTCCCGCAGGGCTTTGTCGTAAATACGCGAGGCGCGCAGCGCGTCCCGCCGGTGCACCAGATACACCTTGCGGCACAGCTTGGCGAGAAGCAGCGCGTCGCCCACCGCCGTGTTTCCGCCGCCCACGACGACGACGGTCTTATCCTTATAGAACATGCCGTCGCAGGCCGCGCAGTAGGCCATGCCGCGGCTGCGCAGCGCGCGCTCCTCCGGCAGGCCGAGCTCGCGCGGGGACGCGCCTGTCGCAATCACAAGCGTGCTGCCTTCCAACGCGCCCTCGTCGGTTTCGACGCGCTTGACCGCGCCGTCCAGACGCACGGCGGTCACCGTGGCGTTCAGGCTTTCCGCGCCGAAGCGCTCGGCCGCGCGCTGCATGCGCTCGCCCAGCTCAAAGCCGTCGATGCCCTCGTCAAAGCCGGGGTAATTGTCGACCTGCTCGGTCGTCGCCATCTGCCCGCCGGCGGACAGCTTTTCGATCACCAGCACGCTGAGACCGGCCCGCGCCCCATACAGCGCGGCGGTATAGCCGCCCGGCCCGCCGCCGATCACCAGCATATCATATTGTTTCTTCATGCGGTTCCGCCTCCTTCGGTATGCCGCGCGCCGGGATTTAAACCGACTGCGCCTCCATCCAAGCGTCGATATCGGCCTTGGAGCCCGGGGCGACGAGCGGCGCGCCCGGCTGGCCGTCCTTCATCAGCAGCAGGGTCGGAATGGTGTCCACCCCGAATTTGCGGGCAAGCTCCGGCTCTTCGTCGATATTGACCTGACCGACCGCCGCGCGGCCCTCGTACGCGTCGGGCAGCTTGGCGACCACGCCCGCGATCCGGCGGCAGTAGGTGCACCACGGCGCCCAAAATTCGACGAGCACGGGCTGCTTCGCCTGCTCCACCATGGCCTCGTAATTCTCGTTCGTTATTTTCAGCATAGACATTGTCAGCACTCCTTCGTATAGTGTATTTGGTTTATGGTCTTATTATATCCCTTTTTTCTCTATTTACCGTGAGTTAGTCACATTCGCCGCATTTGGACCGAATCGGCGGGTGTTCGGCTGAACGCGCGTCACCTGCCCGCCGGGTCGGACAGCTCGGGCAGCGCGCCGCCCGCGATTGCCCAAAGGTAGAGCGAGGCCGCAGTGCCGTCGGGCGAATATTTCTTGCGGAACGTCTCGAACCGCGCTTTCTCAATTTCAGGCAGGCCGTACAGCATGCGCAGCCCTTTGCGGATGCCGAAATCGCCGCAGCTGAGCACATCGGGCCGCCTAAGCGAAAAGATCAGCAGCATTTCCGCCGTCCACCGGCCGACGCCGGGCAGGGCGGTCAGCTCACGGACGACCTGCTCGTCCGGTTTATCCACAAAGCTGTGGATATCCAGCGCGCCGCTTTGCACCGCCTGTGCGGCGGCCAGCATATAGCCCGCTTTGCGGCCCGACAGGCCGCAGGCGCGCAGCTCGTCCCCGCCCAGCGCGAGCAGGCTTTCCGGCGTGACCGGGCCGGTCTTGCCGCACAGCCGCGCCCACACGGTTTCGAGCGCCCGTCCCGAGATCTGCTGCCCGGCGATCGAATTGATCAGCGCCTCGAACAAATCGGGCATGGCCTGCCGCTCGATCGGGCCGATGCGCCCGATTGCCGCGCCCAGCACCGGGTCGGCGGCGGCCAGACGCGCCGTTTCGACTTTTCCATAGTGCAGAAGCATATGCATTTCCTCCGTCAAACAAAAAAGCGCCGCGTAAGCGGCGCTTTTTTCATCCCTTTTTGCTCTGCGCCTTTTGCTCAAAGCGGTCTTTGTCAACGATGGCGCGCTGGTGCGTGCCCTCGCCGATCAGGCCCGCTTCGTCGTAGGCCGCTACCTGAAAGGTCAGTATTTTGCCGTTCGGCGCGATCTCGGTGAGCGTCGTTTCGATGCGCACCTCCATGCCCTCGGGCGTGGCGGCGACGTGGCTGACATTCACCAGCGTGCCGACCGTGGTCTTGCCCTCGTCCAGCTCGGCGGCGACGCTCGCCGCCGCCGTGTTTTCGATATTCGCAATCATCATCGGGGTCGCGAACACGGCGACAAGGCCGCTGCCGACCGCGTTTGCCAGCTGTTCCTTTTGAACGGTGAATTTCTTCTCGCCCTTGATTCCGATTTCCATACCTTGCAGCTCCTTATCTGATCTCGGTCATGCCGCCCATGTAGGGCTGCAGCGGCTTCGGGATGGCTACCGAGCCGTCCGCGCGCAGGTTGTTCTCCAAAAACGCGATCAGCATGCGCGGCGGCGCGACGACCGTGTTGTTCAGCGTGTGCGCGAAGTGCAGCTCCTTCGAGTCCTTCGGCCGCACGCGGATGCCCAGACGGCGCGCCTGCGCGTCGCCCAGATTGGAGCACGAGCCGACCTCGAAATACTTCTGCTGGCGGGGGCTCCACGCCTCCACGTCGCAGCTTTTGACCTTCAGATCAGCCAGATCGCCCGAGCAGCACTCCAAGGTGCGCACCGGGATATCGAGCGTGCGGAAGAAATCGACGGTGTTCTGCCAGAGCACGTCATACCACTTGGGGCTTTCCTCCGGCTCGCATACGACAACCATTTCCTGCTTTTCAAACTGGTGGATGCGGTACACGCCGCGCTCCTCGATGCCGTGCGCGCCGACCTCCTTGCGGAAGCAGGGCGAATAGCTGGTGAGCGTCTGCGGCAGGGTGTCCGCGTCGTTGATGGTGTCGATAAACTTGCCGATCATCGAGTGCTCGGACGTGCCGATCAGATACAGGTCCTCGCCCTCGATCTTGTACATCATGTTCTCCATTTCCTTGAAGGACATGACGCCCTTAACCACGTCGCCGTGGATCATGTAGGGCGGGATATAATAGGTGAAGCCGCGGTCGATCATAAAATCGCGCGCGTAGCTGAGAATGGACGAATGCAGCCGGGCGATATTGCCCTTGAGATAGTAGAAGCCGTTGCCCGAGGTGCGGCGCGCCGCGTCCAAGTCGATGCCGTCGAGCGATTCCATGATATCGACGTGGTACGGCACCTCAAAATCGGGCACGACCGGATCGCCGTATTTCTCGATCTCGACGTTTTCCGAGTCGTCCTTACCGATCGGCACCGAGGGATCGATGATGTTCGGAATGACCATCATGCGGTTTTTGACCTCGTCGGCATAGACCTTTTCGTCCTCCTCGAGCTGCGCCATCTCGTCCGCCATGGCCTTGACCGCGGCCTTGACCTGCTCGGCCTCGTCCTTCTTGCCCTGCGCCATCAGCCCGCCGATTTCCTTGGACTTTTTGTTGCGCTGGGCGCGCAGCTCGTCGCAGCGGGTCTTGGCCGCGCGGAATTTCGCGTCGAAGTCGATGACCTCGTCAACCAGCACGAGCTTTTCGTCCTGAAACTTCTTCTTGATGTTTTCCTTGACCGCGTCCGGGTTCTGGCGGACAAATTTAATATCCAGCATGTTTTGATTTCCCCTTATCTATTTTTTTCGCTGTTCAGCTTTACCAAGTTTTGATACGCCAAGTAATCCTGCTCGTCAAACAGGCCGCCCTGCGCGGCCGGTTTCAGGTCGTCCGCACTCCAAGCGTCCACGAAACCGTCCAACAGCAAGCTCAGCCGCTCCCAATCGTCCGCCCGCGCGGCCTCCTCGGCGGAAACCAGCAGCTCGAGAAGCTGTTCGCGGCTGCGCAGTTTTTGCACGCTCTCGGCAAGCGAGTCCTTTGCATCCACTCCGAGCGACTGCTTTGCCGCCGCGATTTCTGCGGACATGTCGTCGAGCTGCTTCTGCAAATCTTCCATTTTTTGGGTTGCGCCCTGTGCGACGGTCTGCTGCTCGCTCAGCTTGGTGCTCAGGTTTTCGAGCTGCTTATCCGCGCGCGACTGCGCCACGTAGCTAATCAAAATCAGCGCGATCGCCACGGAAAACAGGCCGACAATATAAAAGGTAAGCGTTTTCCGGCTGAGCTTTTTCTCGGGATGCTCGGGCTGCTGTTCGGGCTGCGCGGTTTTCTTCTGTTCGTCCATAAGCTTCTCCTTATACGCGCAGGCTGCGCAGCGCGTCGATCAGACGCTCCAAATCGTCTGCGCCGTAGTATTCAAGCGACAGCGAGCCGCTTGTTTTTCCCTGCTGGATGCTGACCTTGCGCCCGAGCGCGCTTTCCAGCTCTTTTTCCACATCAGCGACGTAATCCACGGTAAAATCGCTATTTTCCGGCTTGAGAACCGGCTTTTTGTTCATTTTTTTGGACAAAGCCTCCGCCTGCCGCACCGTCATGCCGATCATTTGCCGCGCCGCCTCGACGCGCTTATCCGCTTCCGCGACCGCAAGCACGGCGCGGGCGTGTCCGCCGGAGAGCTTGCCCTCCGTCACCATGGTGCGCACCTCGTCGGGCAGGGCGAGCAGGCGCAGCGCGTTGGCGACCGCCGGACGCGACTTGACGACCCGCTGGGCGACCTCCTCCTGCGTCAGGCCGAACTGCCGCATCAGCAGATCGTAGCCCTCGGCCTCCTCGATCGGGTTGAGATCCTGCCGCTGTAAATTCTCGATCAGCGCAAGCTCCATGACCTCGCTCTCGCCCGCGTCGAGCACCATCGCCGGGATCTTGTCCAGCCCTGCGATGCGCGCCGCGCGCCAGCGGCGCTCGCCCGCGATGATCTGATAATACCCGGCCTTTTCACCCGGCCGCACCGTGATCGGCGTGATCACGCCGTGCAGGCGGATGCTCTCGGCCAGCTCGTCAAGCGCGGCCTGATCGAACATTTTGCGCGGTTGGTTGGGGTTTGGTTCTATTTTGGACAGGGTAAGCTGCGAAACGCTGTCCGCCGCGCCCGCGGCGCTCAAATCAGCCACGTCGCCGCCGAACAAATTGGACAGTCCGCCGCCCAGCCCTTTTTTTGCCGACGACATACTTACCTCCCCTTCCCTTGCTTGTTCTTCTTTAATATTTCATCCGCAAGCGATAAATATGCCTCCGCGCCGCGGCACATGCGGTCGTAATCGGTGATCGGCTTGCCATGGCTGGGCGCCTCGCTCAGGCGCACGTTGCGCGGCACGACCGAGGAGAACACCTCGCCCGGAAAGTGCTTTTTGACTTCCTCGACCACCTGAATGGACAAATTGGTGCGGCCGTCGAACATGGTCAGCAGCACGCCTTCCAGACCGAGCGACGGATTCATCGCTTTTTTGACCATGCGCACGGTCGTCATCAGCTGCGAAAGCCCCTCGAGCGCGTAGTATTCGCACTGAAGCGGCACCAAAAAGCTGTCCGCGGCGCACAGGCAGTTGAGCGTCAGCAGACCGAGCGACGGCGGGCAGTCGATGAAAATGAAGTCGTATTCGTCCTTGATCCGGTCGAGCACGCCCTTCAGGCGGTATTCGCGGCCGTCCATTGCGATCAAATCCAGCTCCGCGCCCGCCAAATTGACGTTCGCGCCGATCAGATCAACCCATTTGGTTGAAACGACCGCCTTGTGCACGTCCGGCTCTTCCGCCACGATGAGATCGTAAATCGAGGTCTCGAGCGACCGCGGATCCACGCCGAAGCCCGAAGTGGCGTTGCCCTGCGGGTCAAAGTCGCACAGCAGCACGCGCTTTCCGCGCTCGAACAGCGCGGCTGCCAAATTGATTGCGGTGGTAGTCTTTCCGACGCCGCCTTTTTGATTGGCGAAGGCTATAATCTTGCCCATAGCAGTCTCTCCTCGATTTTCTCGTATTGTCTTACGGGTTTTATTATAGCACAATCACATGAGAATGCAAAGGCTTATGTTTCATGTGAAACATTTCAAATGCACCAAAAATAGCGGCCCGCAGATGCGGGCCGCCGTTCATGTTGCACTGTTTCACGTGAAACATCTGGGTGCGTCAGTTATTCCGAGCGTGCGGAATATTGATCGTAAGCGTCAAACCGTCCTCGCTCTCCTGCTGGTCGATCGTCGCGCCGACACCGGCGTCGACCATTACGCCGACCGCCCGGTTGAGCGTGTTGAGAAAGAAGCGCACGTCCTTGATCAGGCGCACCATTTTGCGCTCCTGCCCCGGCGGCGTTTCCTTTTCCTTGAGCAAGGCGTCAATGTACTGCTCGGACCGGCTGACGTTCAAATCGTGCTCGATGATGAACTTGGTCGCGCCAATGCGGTCCTCTTCCGTTTCCAAGCGGAGCAGACAGCGCGCGTGTCGCTCGGTCAGACCCGCGCTGCGGATCAGCTCGACATTCTGCGGAGACAGCCGTAGCAGGCGCAGCTTATTCGCCACGGCCGACTGCGTCTTGCCCACCTTGCGGGCGGCCTCCTCCTGCGTCAGGCCGTACTGCTCGATCAGGCGCTTGAAGCCGTTTGCCTCCTCGAAAAAGTCGAGGTCGCGGCGCTGCAAATTTTCAACCAGCGCAATCGCGGAAGAATCCTGCGAATCCGCCGAAATCACCAGACAGGGCACCTCGTTCAGCCCGGCCACGCGGGCCGCGCGCAGACGGCGCTCCCCCGCCACCAGCTCAAACCCGCCGCCCGGCGCGCGGCGCACGGTCAAGGGGTTAAGCACCCCATACTGGCGGATGCTTTCCGCAAGCTGCGCGATCGCTTCCGGGTCAAAATACTTGCGCGGCTGATTGGGGTTGCGCGCGATTTCACCGACACGGATGCGGCGCAGCGTGCGGTCCTCCTTGCCTGATACCAATGTCAAAACCGACATCATTTTCTGCTCCTCCTTCTCATATGACCAATCCGGACAGGACCCGCAAGGATCCCACTTTACCTGCCAACAAACCGGAAAAACCGTCAAATGCCGCGTCCAATCCCCGGGAAATCGCATGCGGCGCAAAACGCTTTCTCTTATGTCCACTGGTAATAGATTACCATATTATTACATTTTGGCAAGGAGAATCGACCGCAAAAACTGCCTTATTCGACGTATATCTGTCATTTCTTACTCTTATATATGCATTTCCCCACATTTTCGGACAAAAAATAACCCTCTGTAATTTCCAGACAGAGGGTTACAAAAAGTTATAAAGGCTGCGTTTCAATCTTTTTAAACCGGCGCGGATACTGTGGCGGACAATCCGCCGTCTTTTCCAGCCGCACGACGGCGCGCGCAACCCCGTCGACCGGCACCGCGTAGCGGAACACCTCCGCTCTGGGCGCGCCGAGCACCGCGCGGGCGTTCGCCGCCGCGTCGACCTCATCCTGACAGTCCGCGGCTTTCATAGCGAAAAACGCCCCGCCTGTTTTGACCATGGGCAGCGCCAGCTCGCAGAGCACGCGCAGCTCGGCCACGGCGCGCGAAACCGCCGCGTCGAACGAGGCGCGGTGCTCCCCCGCGAAATCCTCGGCGCGCGCATGCACGGCGGTGCAGTTAGTAAGCCCCAGCGCCGCGATCACCTTTTTCAGAAAATCCACGCGCTTGCGCTGCGCGTCCAGCAGCACAAATTCACACTGTGGACACAGCACGGCAAGCGGCAGCCCCGGAAAGCCCGCGCCAGTGCCCACATCCAAAACCGTCCGTCCCTGCCGCAAATCCATATAAGGGATGACCGCCGCGCAGTCTAGAAAATGCCGCGTCACCACCTCGCGCGGATCGGTGACCGCGGTCAGGTTCATCACCTTATTCTTTTCCAGCAGCAGCTCGGAAAACCGAAGCAGGTTATCCACAGACTGGGGAGAAAAGTCCAGCGCAAGCGCCGCAAGACCGCTTTCCAGCAGCTCCCGTTCGTTCATGCCCGCTCCCCCCTTTTCCACTTGGTTTCCATATAGATCATCAGCGCGGTGATATCGGCGGGCGAAACGCCCGAGATGCGCGCGGCCTGCCCGAAGTTCAAGGGCTTTACCGCGTTCAGCTTCTGGCGCGCCTCCAGCCGCAGCGAGTCGATCGCGCTGTAATCCAGCTCGGCGGGCAGCGCGCGGCCCTGCAGTTTGCGGTACTGCTCCACGTCGCGTTGCTGCCGGTCGATATAGCCCGCGTATTTGACGCGGATCTCGACCTGCTCCCGGATGACGGCGGGCAGCGCCGGGCGGTCGGGGTCAAAGGGCGCGAGCGCCTCGTAGGACAGCTCCGGACGGCGCAGCAGGTCGATCAGCTTGCAGCCCGCCTTGAGCGGCGCGCTGTTCCGGCCGGCGAGAAAGCCGTCCAGCCGCTCGCCCGGCGCAACGCCGACCGCCGCGACCCGGTCGATCTCGGCCTGTACGCGGGCGTATTTCTCGCGCACCCGCTCCCCCCGTTCGGGCGGATTGAGGCCGACGCGCACGCCGATGCCGACCAGCCGCTCGTCGGCGTTGTCCTGCCGCAGCAGCAGGCGATATTCCGAGCGCGAGGTCATCATGCGGTACGGCTCGTTCGCGCCGCAGGTGACCAGATCGTCGATCAGCGTGCCGATGTAGCCGTCCGCCCGGTCGAGCACCAGCGGCTCGTCCCCTTTGATCGCAAGCGCCGCGTTCACGCCCGCGACAAGGCCCTGCGCCGCCGCTTCCTCGTAGCCGGAGGAGCCGCAGAACTGCCCCGCGCCGTACAGGCCCTTCACCTTTTTGGTCTCGAGCGTCGGCCGCAGCTCGAGCGGATCGACACAGTCATACTCGATCGCATAAGCGGGGCGCATGATCTCGGCGTGCTCCAGCCCCTTGACCGTGTGCAGCATGTCCCGCTGCACGTCGAACGGCATGGAGGAGGAAAAGCCCTGCACGTAGATTTCCTCGGTGTCCAGCCCCATCGGCTCCAAAAAGAGCTGATGCCGGGGCTTGTCTGCAAAGCGCACGACCTTATCCTCGATCGAGGGACAGTAGCGCGGCCCGATCCCCTCGATCTTGCCGCCGTAAAGCGGCGAGCGGCCGAGGTTTTGCCGGATGATCTCATGCGTTTCCGCCGTCGTGTAAGTCAGGTGGCAGACCGCCCGGTTTTCGGGCGGGCGCTCGGTCTCGAACGAAAAGGGGATGATCTCCTCCTCGCCGCGCTGCTCCTCCAGCCCGTCGAAACAGATCGACCGGCGGTGGATGCGCGGCGGCGTGCCGGTTTTGAAGCGCTGCAAGCGCAGGCCGAGGGCGCGCAGGCTGTCGGTCAGCGGCCCGGCGGCGAACATGCCGTCCGGTCCGCAGTCGCGCGTGTGCTCGCCGACGATGACGCGGCCGCCCAAAAACGTGCCCGTCGCGATGACCACGGCCTTTGCCGCGTGCCGCGCGCCGACCGCCGTGACCACGGCGGATACCGCGCCGTTTTCCGTCTCGACCGACACAACCTCATCCTGCATCAGCCGCAGATTGTCCTGCCGCTCGAGCGCATGCTTCATATACGCTCTGTATTGCACGCGGTCGGCCTGCGCGCGCAGCGAATGCACCGCCGGCCCCTTGCCGCGGTTGAGCATGCGGTATTGGATGCAGGCGGCGTCCGCCGCGCGGGCCATTTCGCCGCCCAGCGCGTCGATTTCACGCACCAAATGCCCCTTTGCCGTGCCGCCGATCGCCGGATTGCACGGCATATTGCCCACTGCGTCGAGGTTAATCGTAAAGCAGGCCGTTTTCATGCCCAGCCGCGCGGACGCGAGCGCGGCCTCGATGCCGGCATGTCCCGCGCCCACCACGATCACGTCGAACGGCTCAGCCGAAAAAACCGTCATACCTATCCCTCACTTTCTGATGGATTTATCACATGAAAAACCACCTCAGCAGCGGCCCTCTCATGGATTTTCAACGGATACCCCCTGTTGATAACTCTGTGTAAACATGGGATAACTTCTTGATAAGGATTGAGTTTAAAATTTCTATTTGAAATAATATTATAGTATTATACAAATAGTATTTACAAGCTGTATTTATCCAGCTAACGCTTCAAACAGCAAGGCCGAAAAAAGGCCGCTGCACGTTGCAGCGGCCTGCGGCGGCGAACGCCGGTCATTTTCCGACGCAGAAATCGCTGAAAATGCGCGAGACGACGGCCTCGGTCACCGTTTCGCCGGTGATCTCGCCCAGCGCGGCAATCGCGCCCTCCGCGTCCATCACGACGGCATCGGGCGTCATGCCCGACTGCGCGGCGTACAGCGCGGCCTCGCACCGCTCGGCGGCGCGCGCGAGCGCGGCAGCCTGCCGCGCGTTGGTGATCAGCGCGCCGTCGATCGAGCCGTCTCCCAAGCCGACCATTTTCGGGATCAGCTCGAGCAGCTTGTCCAGCCCCGCGCCGGTCTTGGCCGACAGCGGCACAATGTGCAGAAAATGCTTTTTCAGCAGCTTTTCGTCGATCCCGCGCGGCAGATCGTCTTTATTGATCACCGCGATTGCGCGGTGCCCGGCCGAACGGGCGAGCACGAGCATATCCTCGTCCCCCAGCGGCTGCGAGCCGTCGAACATCGCCAGAATGAGCGCCGAGGCCGAAGCCTCGGCCATCGCGCGGTCGATGCCCGCCTGCTCGATCGGGTCGGTCGTGTCGCGCAGGCCGGCCGTATCGGTCACCCGCAGCAGCACGCCGCCGACTTTCACGTTTTCTTCAATCAAATCACGCGTCGTGCCCGGAATATCGGTTACGATCGCGCGTTCCCGGCCCAAAAGGGCGTTTAAAAGCGTGCTTTTTCCCGCGTTCGGACGGCCCAGAATCACACAGGGCACGCCCTCGCGCAGGATGCGGCCGCGCTCATAGCTTTCCGCCATGGCGTACAGGCGGCTGGTTGTCCGGTGGAGCAGCGCAGCGGCGTCCTCAAACAAAACGGGGTCGATATCCTCATCCGGAAAATCGACGACCGCGTGAAAGTGCGCCACCATGCCGATCAGGTCGTCCCGCATCTCCTGCACGGGAGAGCCGACCGCGCCCATGACCTGCGCCGCCGCGTTCTGCGCGGCCTCCGCCGTGCGCGCGGTGATCAGGTCGTGCACGGCCTCGGCCTCGGACAAACCCACCTTGCCGTTCAGAAAAGCGCGGCGCGTAAACTCGCCCGCCTCGGCCTGCCGCACGCCCTGACAGAACAATGCGTCCAATCCGAGCTGCAAAACGGCGGTCGATCCATGGCATTGCAGCTCGGCCATATCCTCGCCCGTGTAGGTGAGGGGGGCGCGCAGCACAACCGCATAGCAGCAGTCGATCACTTTGCCGTCCTTATCGCGCAGCGTGCCGTATACCAGCTTCTGAGAGGGCGCGTCGGTCAGCTTCTTGCCGTTTTTCGGCTGAAAAACAGCGGAAACCGCCTCAATCGCCCGTTCTCCTGATACCCGGATCAAACCGATCGGCCCGCCCGCGGAAGAAACAGCGGCAATGGTATCGTTCATTTACTTTCTCCCCCATTCGCTGTCAGCGACGGGAGCGATAGCCGTTATCCGGCGCGATCACAACGCGGCGGCCGGGCTCGGTGCCGGTCGAATAGGTCGTTACGCCGTTGAACTCCTGCAAAGCGGCGTGGATAATGCGGCGCTCATAGGGGTTCATCGGCTCTAGCGTCATCGAACGGTGGCTTTTGACCACCTTCATCGCCATTTTGCGTGCCAGACGCTCCAAGCTCTCGGCGCGCTTTTCGCGGTAATTCTCCGTATTGACCGACAGGCGGACGTGCTCGTCGAGCGCGTTATTGAGCACGAGCGAGCCGAGATACTGGATCGCGTCGAGCGTGTCGCCCCGGCGGCCGATCACCGGACCCATATCCGGCCCGGAAATCTCCAGACGGAGCTGGTCGCATTCAACCTGCGGCATGGTGGCGACCGTCGCCTCCACGCCCATTTTTTCCAGCAGGCCCTTGACAAAATCCGTCGCCAAGGTCTCGGCCTTCTGCATGCATTCCGGGGAAACCGGAATCAGCTCGCGCTCCTTGGGCGCGGAGGGAGCCGCCGGGCGTTCCTCGCGCGGACGGCGGTCCCGGCGCTCGCCGCGGTCGCGGCGCGGGCGCTCGGCTCGTTCACGGCTCTCCGGACGGGCGTTCTCCTGCTTTTCCGCAACAAAGCCGGCAGGCGCGGGCTTGACCAGACGGGGCTGGTCGTCGTCCGTCGTGATGGACAGCTTGGACGGCTTCTCCGCGGGCCGCGGCGCGGGCTTCGGCTTGCGCGCCGGCGCGGGTTTTTCCACAGGGGTGGGGACGGAGGGCGTTTCCGGCACGTCGGGCGCTTCGTAGGTCACGCGCACGCGGGCCGGCGTGGAGCCGATGCCCAAAAAGCCCTTTTTGCCGTTGTCGAGCACTTCCACCGAAACGTCGTCCCGGTCGAGGCCGAGCGCTTTGAGCGCGGCTTCGATCGCCGCGTCGCGGTTTTCGCCCGTCATTTCAAGAAATTTCTGCATCGTTACTTGTCCCCCTTCTTTTTCTTCGCTTCCTGGGACTGCTGGAGCTGCGCGGCCTGATTGGCGGCGCGCTTAGACGCTTTTTCCGCTTCGATGGCCGCCTGCTTTTCCGCTTCGGCCTGCTCGCGCTTGCCGCGCAGCCATTTGGTCAGCACAACCTCCTGCAGGCAGGTGAACACGTTGTTGAAGATCCAGTAAATGCCGATGGCGCCCGGCAGGATAAAGCCGAAGTAAACCGACATCAGCGGCATCATATACGTCAGCGCCTTCATCTGGCCGGCGGCGGGGCTGTTCTGCGTGCCCTGCATCTTCTGCATCACAAAGCTGGACAGGAACGCCGTCGCGCCGGACAGGATCGGGATAATCCAGATAATGCCGGGGTGCGAAATGGACGGCGTCTGCGCAAGGTTCAGGCCGAGGAAGCTGAAATCAATGTTCAGCAGCTCGCCCGCGCCGTTGGTGATGCTTGTAACCGCCGCCGGGAAATTGCCGGCCGCGTCGGTCATCTGGCCGAGCTTTTCCGCGATTGTGATCTGGCCGTAGTACCCGGCGGTCGCGATATCGACGCCGACCAGCTTGGCAAGCGCCGCGATCTTGTCGTCCGCAAAGCCCATCATGAACTTGAGCGGCTGCTGCACCGCGTAGTACAGGCCCATCATGATCGGCAGCGGGATGAACTGCGGCAGACAGCCCGACATCGGGTTGACGCCGTGCTTATCATACAGCTTTTGCATCTCGTCGTTGAGCTTGACGCGGTTGTTGGCGTATTTCTTTTGCAGCGACTGCAGCTCCGCGTTCATCGCGGTCATCGCGAGCATGCTCTTTTTACCCTTGATCGCCAGCGGAATGCAGATCAGCTTGACCAGCAGGGCGAACAGGATAACGGCAAGGCCGTAGGAATGAACCGTTTTAAAAATCGCGAGTAAAATCAGGCCGAGCGGCCTGACGATGATAAGTCCGAATGCTTCTCCCATAAAAACCTCCATCAAGCGAAACCGTGTTCCGCTTGAATTTGAAATAATCCGCGCCGGACAGGCGCGGGAAGGAAACGGCAAGCCCGCGGCTTTCTGTTTCCCGCGTATTTTACATCTTTTCCGTTAAGGTACCGGATCGTAGGGCCCTCTCTTACTGAAGGGATGGCACCGCAGGATCCGTTTCAAAGCGAGCCAGCCGCCCTTAAGCGCGCCGTATTTCTCGATCGCCTCGATCGCATACTGCGAGCAGGTCGGGATATAGCGGCAGCAGGGCGGCTTTGCCGGGGAAATATGCCGGCGGTAAAACCGGATGGCCGCCAGCAAGGCCCGCTTCAACTCTCAGCCGCCGCGAGCTTGTTTTCCGATAAGGCCCGCAGCAGCGATTTTTCAATTTCCAGATAGGTTGCGCCCACCGCGCGCCCGCGCGCGACAAGCACCAGATCGACGCCCAGCGCAAATTCCTGCTCGTGCAGACGGTACGCCTCGCGAAACAGGCGCTTGACGCGGTTTCGCTGCACCGCGCACCCGAGCTTGGCGCTGACGGTAAGCCCCAGCCGGTTTTTGCCCAGCTTATTTCTGCGGCAGTACAGCACCAAATGCCGGTTTGCCGAAGAAACGCCGCGATGGTATAACCGGCGGAACTCGTGATTCTCCTTTAGGGATACGGTATTTTTCATTTTTATGAAACCCCTCGTTTTTCCGATGCCCTGAAAAAACGAACTCTCTTTGCATCTAAGTAACCCTGCAAAGCCGACTGTGCGATTGCTTGACCGGCCGCACAGCCCAAATCTTTTTCGCCGGTTTTCCGAATATTCTGCAATAACGGAAAAACGAGCCGCAAAAGCGGCTCGCTGTAGCTCTTTCGCGCCGCGGCGCGTATTGCCCAAAAAATAATCTGTATTTTCCCGCCGGGCTTTGCCGAAACAAAAGCCCTTCCGCAAAACACGCCGCTTCTTCCAACAATTACGCGGACAGCTTCGCGCGGCCCTTCGCGCGGCGGCGGGCCAATACCTTGCGGCCGTTCGACGTACGCATACGCTTGCGGAAGCCGTGCTCCTTGGAACGCTGACGCTTCTTAGGCTGGTAAGTTCTCTTCATCTTTCGTGCACCTCCCTGTTTTTTGATAAGTTACGGATGGGCACCGGCATAGGTCCGGCGGTTACGCGGGCACATGCCGCTGCCTGTCCGCAGAATATGAGACAATAAATATTATCTTATAAAAAGGGCAGAATGTCAAGGTTTTTTTGCGTTTTCAACATCTTGGGGATGGGTTCAAAAATAGCCCTACAACTTGGGGCGTGACAGCCGCCAAACGCCCGCTTTGTCAACAATTTGCGTTGAATCTGTGGATAACTTATGGTATTATGATACTGTATCAATCTGGACAGGAGGCACCCCATGGCCAATAATATATTGGAAATGGCGCTCGAGCAGCTCGAACGCGATTTTCCGCCGTCGAGTCTCTCGGCATGGTTCGACGATGTCACGGTTGTTTCTTTCGCGGACAACCGTTTGATTTTGCATTCACCGGTGCAATTCAAGAAGGAATTTATCGACCAAAAATTCATTGACCCGCTGCAAAACGTGCTGCAGGAGCTGACCGGCGATCCGGTCGCGGTCGTCGTGGTGACGGGCGAATACACCGCGCCCACCGCCAGTTCCTCCCCGTATGACGATTATACGTTCGAGCGGTTTATCGTCGGCTCGGCAAACAAATTCGCGCACGCGGCGGCGGTCGCCGTCTCGCAGCGCCCCGCGGCGGAGAATAACCCGCTTTTCATCTACGGCAACTCCGGCCTCGGCAAAACCCACTTGATGTACGCGATCGCCAACGTCATCCGCAAAACGCATCCGGAATACCGCATCATTTACGTCAAGGGCGAGGATTTCACCAACGAGCTGATCACCGCCATCCAGGACGGCAACGTGCAGGCCTTCCGCAACAAATACCGCATGGTCGACCTGCTGCTGCTCGACGACGTGCAGTTCATCGCCGGCAAGGAGCGCACGCAGGAGGAATTCTTCCATACCTTCAACGCCTTGTACGAGGCGCACCGGCAGATCGTCTTGACCTCCGACCGGCCGCCCAAGGAAATCAACACGCTCGAGGACCGCATGAAGACCCGCTTTGAATGGGGCCTGCTGGCCGATATCCAGCCGCCCGACTTTGAAACGCGCATCGCGATCATCCGGGATAAGGCGGTTAAAATGGGCATCGACCTGCCCGACGAAGTTTCCACCTACATCGCGGAAAATATTCAGGCCAACATCCGCCAGCTTGAGGGCGCGGTCAAAAAGATCAAGGCCATGCACGAGCTGATCGGCGAAAGGATCGACGTGGAGCTGGCGGAAAACGCGATCGACGCGCTGCGCATCGAAAACCCCGGCCTCAACCCGACGCCCGAGCGCATCATGGAAGCGGTCGCCAACTACTTCTACATCCCGGTCGAGCAGATGATCTCGCAGAACCGCTCGAAGGACGTCGCCTATCCCCGCCAGATGGCCATGTACATGATAAGGCAGGAGCTCGAGTATTCCTTCCCCGACATCGCGAAGATCTTCAAGCGCGACCACACCACCGTCATGCACGCCTGCAATAAGATCGAGGAGGAACGGCGCTCCTCCCGCGAGGCCGAGGACGTGATCAAAAAGCTGCACAACAACATCCGCGGCGAATAAACGGACCGCTTCTCGCTTTAAATCCATCCACAACCCTCTGTGGATTACACAGGTAAAGCCCTGTGGATAAAAAACCTACCCACAGCCGCTGTGGACGGCGCAAAACTCGTCCACAACTCTCTGTGTACGACATTTCCCGCAGTATCTCTCGCCGTACACCGCTTTTCCCCAATTTCCCCAGCCTCTACTACTACGATAAAAACCTATTCTATTTTTTTTAGAGAAAAAATACAGAAAGAGGAACGACCGATGAAATTCTCCTGTGAAAAAGAAACGCTGCTCGGCCTGATCGGCACCGCGTCCCGCGCGGTCACCGGCAAAAGCGCCATGCCGCTGCTCGAAGGCCTGCTGGTCACCGCCGACGCGGACACGCTGACGCTGACCGGCTATGATCTGTCCATGGGCATCCGCTCGACCGCCGAGGTCGACGTGGTCGAGCCGGGCAGCATCGTGCTCAATTCCCGTTTGTTTTACGATATCGTCCGCAAGCTGCCGCAGGATTCCGTCTATCTGGAGACGGACGACAAGCTGCTGACCACCATCAAGTGCGGCCGGGCGGTGTTCAACCTGATCGCCACCGAGGCGGACGAATACCCCGCGCTGGCCGAGGTTTCCAGCGACACCGGCTTTTCGCTGCCGCAGGCCATGCTCAAAAGCATGATCGCGCAGACCATTTTCTCGGTTTCCGACAATGAATCCAAGCCCATCCATACCGGCTGCCTGTTCGAGCTGGAAGGGAAGGAGCTGCACGTCGTCGCGGTGGACGGCTACCGCCTGTCCGTGCGGCGCGAAACAGTGGAGGGTATTCCCGGGGATATGAAATTCGTCGTGCCCGGTTCTTCGCTGCGCGAAATCGAGCGCATTTTGACCGAGGAGGACGGCGACGTTGAGATTTTCCCCGACAAAAAGAACATTCTGTTCCGCATCGGCCGCACCACGCTGATCACCCGGCTGATCGACGGCGAGTTCCTCAACTACCGCGCGGCCATCCCCGCAGAGTTCGAGCACGAGGTCAAGGCCGACCGGCACGAGCTGATCACCTGCATCGAGCGCGTGTCGCTGATCGTGTCCGAAAAGCTCAAAAATCCCGTGCGCTTCCATTTTGACGGCTCCTATGTCCAGATGTCGTGCATCACGGCCGTCGGCAAGAGCTACGACGAGTGCGCCTTCGACGGCACGATCGACGAGCTGGAAATCGGCTTTAACAACCGCTACATGCTCGACGCGCTGCGCGCCGCGGGCGACGACACCGTCCGCTTAAAGCTCAAAGGGCCGCTCAATCCGGTCGTCATTTCGCCGCTCGAAGGGGATAAGTATACCTATCTGGTGCTGCCCGTGAGGCTCAAGGCCAATGACTGAGATCCGTATTGAAGGGGAGTTTATCAAGCTCGACGCGCTTTTAAAATTCGCCAATCTCGTATCTTCCGGCGGAGAAGCCAAAATCCGTATCGCCGAGGGCGAGGTGCTGGTAAACGGCGCGCCCTGCCTGATGCGCGGCAAAAAGCTGCGGCCGGGCGACACGGTCTCGCTCGGCGGGCAGACGGTTACGGTTTCGGCATAAAAACAGGAGAAATCATGCACATAAATACGCTTACCCTGCAAAATTTCCGCAATTATGAAGAACAGAAGTTTGCGTTCGATCCGGCGGTCAACCTGATCTGCGGCAACAACGGGCAGGGCAAAACCAATTTGCTCGAAGCGGTCGCGGCCTGCTCGACCATGCGTTTGTTTCGCACGGCGCAGAAAAAAGAGGGCCTGCGCTTCGACGCGGATCATGCGTTTATCAGCGCCGAATTTGAGGCGCAGTCGCGCGAGATCGAGCTGGAATTGCGGCTTTCGCGCACAAAATCCATGGAAATCTACAAAAACGGTGTGCGGCAGAAGCGGCAGAGCGATGTGCAGGGACTTTTAAAAACTGTTTTATTTTGCCCGGGCGACCTGACGCTTGTGCGGCAGGGGGCGTCCGCGCGGCGGCGCTTTCTGGATACCGCGCTGTGCCAGCTGCGGCCGTATTACGCGCGCTGTCTGGAGGAATACAACCGCCTGTACGAGCATAAAACGCGCATCCTGCGCGACAGCGAGGAAAAGCCCTCCCTGCTTTCAATGTGGGAGGATTTTTCACTCCGCATGGCGCGCTTCGGCGCGCAGCTCGTTCGCTACCGCGCGTACTACTGCAAAAAGCTGCTGGCCGCTGCGGGCGGCATCTATGCCGAGATCGCGCCGCATGAAACGCTGTCCGGCGCGTATAAAACCGTGTCCTCGGTCACCGACCCGCTGGCGGACGCGGGGCGGATCGAGCAGGAGCTGATACATCACGCCCTGACGCACAAAACCGCCGAGATCGCGGCGAAAAGCTGCCTTTCCGGCCCGCATAAGGACGATCTGCTGCTCGACTTAAACGGCCGCAGCGCGGCCGCCTACGGCTCGCAGGGGCAGGTGCGGACGTGCACGCTGTCCCTAAAGCTTGCCGAGCGCGAGCTGTTCTTCGACGAGGACGGCGAGTACCCGGTGCTGCTGCTCGACGACGTGCTGAGCGAGCTGGACCGCCGCCGGCAGGACTTCGTTTTGAACCGGATCGCGGCCGGGCAGGTCATGATCACCTGCTGCGAGGACGGCGTTTCCGGAAAATTGCACGCGGGCGCGGTTTTCGAGATAGAAAACGGTAAAATTATTTGACCTTTTCTGCTTTTTTTGCTTACAAACGCAGAAAAAAGTGGTATAATAAAAACTAGGAAAACCCATATCCGCGCCGGCCCCGTCCGGTGCTTCTTTTCTGTGAGGAGAGCGCCCATGTATCTGCATTTGGGACAGGATTATATCGTGCCGCTGCAAAACGTCGTGAGCGTGTTCGACATGGACACGGCGACCGCGTCAAGGCGCACGCGCGGCCTGCTGACCCGGCTGCAGGAGGAGGGGCGGATCATCGAGCTGTATGACGATCTGCCGCGCGCGGCGGTCCTGTGCGAGGACGCGCTCGGCGAGACGCTTTACCTGACCGGTGTATCCACGCAGGCCATGCAGCGGCGTGCGGAAAAGGGCTATGCGGTTTAACCGGCTGTTGATTCCGATCTATTGGAAAGGAAATTTAGTTACATGAGTGAAGAAATGGAAATCAAGGATGAGATGCTCGACCTAAAGGTTACCGAAGCATATGACGAAAGTCAGATTCAGGTGCTCGAGGGCTTAGAGGCCGTCCGCAAGCGGCCGGGCATGTACATCGGCTCGACCTCGGCGCGCGGCCTGCACCATCTGGTGTACGAGATCGTCGACAACTCGATCGACGAAGCGCTCGCGGGCTACTGCACGCACATCGAGGTCACCATGGAAAAGGGCGATATCATCCGCGTGACGGATAACGGCCGCGGCATCCCCTGCGGCATCCATCCGCAGATGGGCATTCCGACGCTCGAGGTCGTTTTGACCGTGCTGCACGCCGGCGGCAAGTTCGACGGCGCGGGCTACAAGGTGTCCGGCGGCCTGCACGGCGTCGGCTCGTCGGTCGTCAACGCCCTGTCCGACTGGATGGAGGCCGAGGTGCGCGACGGCAGGGAGCGCCATTCCATGCGCTTTGAGCGCGGCCTGACCGTCAAAAAAATGGAATCCGTGCCCTGCACCGAGGAAACGGGCACGACCATCCGCTTCCACGCCGACCCCGAGATCTTCGAGACGACCGAGTTCGATTACGAGGTGCTCGAAAAGCGGCTGCGCGAGCAGGCCTTCTTGAACGCCGGCCTGAAGATCACGCTGCGCGACGAACGAGATGA
Organism: Eubacteriales bacterium; assembly: GCA_030524205.1. Lineage (GTDB taxonomy): Bacteria > Bacillota > Clostridia > Oscillospirales > Butyricicoccaceae > Agathobaculum. The sequence goes on along the minus strand of JAUNGZ010000025.1, from coordinate 1,370 downwards.
GGATATCATCGAGGACGTGATGCACTACGAGGGCGGCATCCGCCAGTTTGTGCAGCATCTGAACCGCACCAAAACGCCGCTGCACGACGAGGTCATTTACATGGAGGGCAGCCGCGAGGGCTCGATGGCCGAGGTCGCCATGCAGTATACGGACAGCTACAGCGAGCTGCTGCTGTCCTTCGCGAACAACATCAACACGACCGAGGGCGGCACGCATGAAACCGGCTTTAAATCGGCGCTGACCCGCGTTTTAAACGAATACGGCAGAAAATACAAGCTGCTCAAGGAAGAGGAATCCTTCAAGGGTGAGGACGCCCGCGAGGGCCTGACCGCGATCATCTCGGTGAAATTGCAAGAGGCCCAGTTCGAGGGGCAGACCAAGACCAAGCTGGGCAACAGCGACATGCGCACGCTGGTCGAGACCATGGTGGGCGACAAGCTGATGACCTTCTTTGAGGAAAATCCCGCCGTCGCCCGCACGATCATCGACAAGGCGCAGACCGCCGCGCGCGCGCGCGAGGCCGCCAAAAAAGCCCGCGAGATGACGCGGCGCAAATCCGCGCTCGATTCCGCCGCCCTGCCCGGCAAGCTGGCCGACTGCATCGAAAAAGACCCCGCGCTGACCGAAATCTACATCGTGGAGGGCGATTCCGCGGGCGGCTCGGCCAAGGAAGGCCGGGACCGGCGGTATCAGGCCATCCTGCCGCTGTGGGGCAAAATGCTCAACGTCGAAAAGGCGCGGCTCGACCGCGTGTACGGCAACGACAAGCTCACCCCGATGATCACCGCGTTCGGCGCGGGCTTTGGCGACGATTTTGACCCCGCCCGCCTGCGTTACGGCAAGATCATCCTGATGGCGGACGCCGACGTCGACGGCAGCCATATCCGCACGCTGCTTTTAACCTTCTTCTTCCGCTTTATGCGGCCGCTGATCGAGCAGGGGCATGTGTTTATCGCGCAGCCGCCGCTGTTCAAAAACGAGAAGGGCAAGGACGTGCGCTATGTGTACGACGAGGACCAGCAGCGCGCCTGCATCGAGGAAATGGGCGGCGAGGGCGTGCGCGTCCAGCGCTACAAGGGCCTCGGCGAGATGGACCCCCAGCAGCTTTGGGAAACGACGATGGACCCCACCAACCGCATTTTGAAGCAGGTCACCATGGAGGACGCGGCGGCCGCCGACGAGACCTTCGCCCTGCTGATGGGCGAAAAGGTCGAGCCAAGACGAGAGTTTATTGAGAAAAACGCCAAGTATGTTATGAATCTTGACGTTTAAGGGTTTGCCTGCGGGCGGGGGTTTTCCGCGCACGGCGCGGGACGGGGATTTCGCCGCCTGCGGGCGGCGGGGAACGCCGCGCTGCCCGCGCGGGGCC
>JAUNGZ010000024.1 GCA_030524205.1 Eubacteriales bacterium | reverse complement strand
TGATGGTGCCGAGCATGGTGCCCTTGCCGCCCATGAAGGACGCGCCGCCGATGATGCAGGCCGCGATCGCGTCGGTATCGAACGGCTGAACGGCGTCGGCGCCGTTACAGATGGACGAACGACCGATCGAAACGATGCCGGCCAGCGCCGCGCACACGCCGGAAATCGTGTAGCAGAACGTCAGCACGTTTGCCGAGTGGATACCGGACAGACGGGCCGCTTCCGGGTTGCCGCCCACGCAGTAAATCGAACGGCCCAAAGCGGAGCGCGTCAGGAAAACATGCATGATGATGTACAGGATGACGACCAGAATGAAGCTGACCGGGATGCCGCCGCCAAGGCCCTTGAACACCGTCGTGCTGCCCAGCCACATAACGCCCTGCGGGAAGCCGGACACCATCTGCGAGCCGGTTACCAGCAGCGCCATGCCCCAGAGGAAGTTCTTCATACCGAGCGTCGATACGAAGGGGTGAGGCAGGTGCAGGCGGGTCAGCAGCATGCCGTTGATCCAGCCGATCAGGGTGCCGGCCGCAATAGCGACGATCAGAATTACGATCGCGTTTTTGCCGGCAACATTGTTCTTGACCATCATGCCGGCCACACAGGCGCAGAACGTTGCGTTCGCGCCGACCGACAGGTCGATACCGGCGGTGATCAGGCACAGCAGCATGCCGATCGACAGCAGGGCGTTGAACGAGGTCTGGTTGAGAACGTTCATCAGGTTGGTCGGACGCAGGAACTTGCCCCCGGTTACGATTGAAAGCACCACGCACAGAAGAATCAGTGCGATCAGTGTGCCAAGCTGTGTAAATTTACCCTTGTTTTTCGTCTTAGTCATCTAAAGTACCTCCCCATGCAGCCTTCATAATATCTTCAGAGTTGAAATGCTTGCTGTCGCGCTCGATCGTCGCCATCACCTTGCCGCCGCGCATAACGACGACCCGGTCGGACATGCCGAGGATTTCAGGCATTTCAGAAGAAATCATAATGACGCATTTGCCTTGCTTTACCAGGCTGTTCATTACGTTGTAAACTTCCACCTTCGCGCCGACGTCAATGCCGCGTGTCGGTTCGTCGAAGATGAATACATCGGCGTCTGTATTGACCCACTTGCCGATAACCACCTTTTGCTGGTTGCCGCCGGAAAGCTGGCCGACGATTTCGTCGATCGAGGGGGTCTTGATGCGAAGAGACGAGATATTTTGCTGGCCGCTTTCCTCGATCCGCTTTTCGTCGAGGAACGGGCCCGAGCAGAAGCCCTTCAGGTTGGCAAGGATCAGGTTGGTGCGGATCGACTGCGCCAAAACAAGGCCTTGGCCCTTACGGTCCTCCGTCAGGAACGCTATGCCTGCGCGGATCGCGTCGCGCGGGGATTTGATATGGACTTCTTTTCCATGAATGTACACTTTGCCGCCGTCGATCGGATCCGCGCCAAAGATCGCGCGCATCGTCTCCGTGCGGCCCGCGCCGACCAGTCCGGCAAAGCCAAGGATCTGGCCGCTGTATGCCTCAAAGCCGACGTCGTACAGCACGCCGCCCTCCTGCAGGCCTTCGACCTTGAGCGCGCAGTCGCCTTTTTCACCAAATTCCTTCGGGAATTGGTTCTCCAGCGAACGGCCTACCATGCCCGCGATCAGGTCGTCGTTATCGGTGTCGGTTACGTTTTTGGTCCAGATGTGTTCGCCGTCGCGCATAACGGTGACGCGGTCGCACAGCTCGAACAGCTCTTCCAGCTTATGCGATACGAACACGATGCCGATGCCGCGGCTTTTGAGCTCACGGCAGGTTTTCATCAGCTGGTCGACTTCCTTTTCGCCCAGCGAAGAGGTCGGCTCGTCCATGATGATCATTTTCGCGTCGATCAGAACCGCCTTGGCGATTTCGATCATCTGCTGCACGCCCATGCCGAACGTGCCCGCGGCCTTGGTCGGGTCAACGTCCTGACCGAGCGAGGCCATGACTTCCTTGGCCTTCTTATGCATGGTCGGATAATCCAGCAGCCCGCCCTTTTTCAGCCACTTATTGATAAAAATATTGTCCGTGATGCTCAGAAGCGGCTCGATGTTCAGCTCCTGATATACACATGCGATGCCGGCCGCAGCCGAATCGTTCGGATCCTTGAAGTGCATTTCCTGACCGTTTACCAGAATGTGCCCTTCATCCGCCTGATGCACGCCGGTCAATACCTTGATCAGCGTCGATTTGCCCGCGCCGTTTTCGCCGATCAGTCCCAGAATCTCGCCCGGCTTTACGGCCAGACTCATGTTCTTTAGAGCCACGACGCCCGGAAACCGTTTCGTTGCGTTCTTTAGTTCTACTACGTATTCACTCATTGCATAATCACCTTTTCTTCTCCGAGATGGGGTTGACGCAAACCTCGGCCAGATCCGCTCTCGGCACGGCTGGCCATGTGCAGATGAGGAATGATCACCGGAAAAACCGCTCCGTTTCTCCGATGCCCTTTGAAAAAGGGGACGCCCCTGTATGATTTTAGCTGCATAAAATCTGGTACAGGGGCGTCGATTAATTGCTTTTTCTTACACCCAAGCTATGCGATTGTTACTTGACGGAAGCGAGGTAGCCTTCCAGAGTATCCTTGCGGGTCTGAGCGGTTTCGGGGCTGACAACGTCCGCGCCGGAGTCGACGAACGCTTCAACTTCTTCACCGTTGAGCTTGGCAACAGCGGTCTCAACCGACTTGTAGCCCATCTCGTAAGCCATCTGTGCAACGGACATGGTCAGGCGGCCTTCGAGGATCGCGTCGCAAGCGGAGATCGTGCCGTCAAAGCCGAGGAACACGGTGTCCTTGTAGGCCGGGTTGTTGGCAGCGGTCTTGGCAGCGGCCATGGCCATATCGTCGTTGTTCGCGCAGATAATGGCAACGCCGTCCGGGAAACGGGACATGATGCCGTTCATTGCATCAACAGCCTTGGTGGCAACAGCGTCGGCGTACTGTACTTCGGCATCGAGGAACTCGCCGCCTTCAGACTCAACGCCCGCCTTGTAGCCGGCCATACGGTCGCTGTTGGTGGTGTCGCCTTCAACGCCGGCGATTTCGATGCACTGGATCTTCTCCCAGCCGCGCTCCTTAGCCAGCTTGGCAGCGGCAGCGCCGCCCAGCTTGCCGGCTTCTTCGTTACCGGTGCCTACGAAGGAGATAACTTCGGGAGCTTCGATCTTGGTGTCGCACGCGACGATCGGCTTGGTGGTATCCTTGATCAGGTTGGCGACCATGTCGGCCTGCAGCGGCGCGATGACGTAGGCGTCGTAATCGCTGGTCAGATCGGTCTGGATCATGTTGAGCTGTTCCTGATAGGAAGTCTCGGACGGAGCGCCCTTAACTTCAACCTTTACTTCGGGATGATCCTTCGCGTAGGCGTTCGCACCGGCCTGCACATACTGCCAGTACTCGGACGCTGTGGTCTTCAGGATCACGTCGATCTTGTAGGAGCCGCTGCCGCCGTCGGTGGAAGCGTTCGAATCGCCGCCGTCAGCCGGGGGTGTGGTAGCGTCGCCGCCGTTGCTGCCGCAAGCGGCGAGGCCTGCGCACATAGCGCCTGCGAGTAACATTGCCAGTAATCTCTTCTTCATGTTAAAACCTCTCTCCTTTTTGTTTCGCTCTGCCGGGATGCAGAACGCGATGAACGCTCCAACGTTCTGGTAATATTTTAATTCATCCCCGGGGCTTTGACAAGTGTTTGTTGTTATTTTTGTCGGTAATAGCGAGGCCGCCGCTGAGGGTTTTGTGCAGGTTCACAAGGAAAGCAAATGCAAATGGGAAAGGCGTGCTGTGCATTGTGCATTTCTGCGCTTTTGTGACAAGATTCACAAGGAAAAAGAGAAAAGCGGGAAGCGATTTTGGGTATGTTTTGAATATATCCTTGCGGATAAAGGTTACAGTGTGGTAAAATTATTCAAAACCAATAGAGGGAGAGGGAACGTAGCATGAAATTGGCAATTAAAACTTGCACGCTTGATATGTCCTATGAAAAAATGCTCGATTTTTGTGTGCAGCAGCGGATTGCGGCGGTCGAGATCGGCACGGGCAACTGGTCGGGCGCGCCGCACTGTGATCTGGACCTGTTGGTAAGCGACCGGACCGCGCGCGAAGCATGGCACGACGCAATGCGCGCAAGGGGGCTTGCATTGTGCGCGCTCAACTGTTCGGGCAATCCGCTGGCTTATGAGGCGGAGATGGATGTGACGAAAAAGACCTTTGAGCTGGCGCGGCTGCTGGGCGTCAAAAAGATCGTCATGATGAGCGGCCTGCCTGCGGGCTGTAAGGGAGATAAAACGCCGGTTTGGGTGACGACCTCCTGGCCGCCCGAGACGCAGGACATTTTGGACTATCAGTGGAACGAGGTGGCGATCCCGGTCTGGAAAGAAATCGTCCAGATGGCGCGGGATTGCGGCATTGAGCGGATCGCGCTGGAAAACCACGGCATGCAGCTTGTGTATAACCCCGAAACCTGCCTGCGCCTGCGCGGGGCCGTCGGCCCGATGGTGGGCATGAACCTCGACCCCTCGCACCTGTTCTGGATGGGCGGCGACCCGATCGAGGCCGCGCGCGTATTGGGCGAGCATGGCGCGATCTATCATATCCATGGCAAGGACTCGCGGCCGGAGCGCCGCTATTGGCAGCCCAACGGCATGCTGGACACCAAACCGATCGACGCGTTCGCGCGCCGCGCATGGAATTACGTGGCGGTCGGCGCAGGGCACGACGCCAAGTGGTGGAAGGAGTTCTTCTCGGTCGCGCGCATGTCGGGTTACGACGGCGACGTTTCCTTGGAAATGGAGGATCTGACGCTTTCGATGCTCGACGGTCATCTTGCCAGCCTGACGGTGCTGCGGGAGGCGCTGAATATTGAATGATTTCGATTGGAACCACGGTTCCGATCGAGGGATGCCTTTCAGCCGGCGGCTGATGAGGCCAACGCGCCGAAGCGCCCGCGGAATTGCGATTCCGCGGGCGCTTCACTATACCGTATTATAAAAGATATGTTAAATTTTTGGCAAAAGATCGGCCAGCTCAAGCGCGGCAAGCGCGGCGTCCGCGCCCTTGTTGCCCGCCTTGGTGCCCGCGCGCTCGATGGCCTGTTCGATGTTTTCGGTCGTCAGCACGCCGAAGGCGGTGGGCACGCCGGTTTGCAGGTTCACCTGCGCGATGCCCTTGGACACCTCGCTGCACACATAGTCGTAATGCGAGGTGGACCCGCGGATGACCGCGCCCAGACAGATCACCGCCTGATATTCGCCGGACTGCGCGAGCTTTTGCGCGGCAAGCGGAATCTCGAACGCGCCCGGCACCCAGACGAGCGTGATGTCGTCGCTGTCGGCGCCGTGGCGGACGAGCGTGTCCTCCGCGCCGGCAATCAGCTTGGAGACGATGAATTCGTTAAAACGCGCGGCGACGATGGCGAATTTGCCCTTGCGCGCGACCAGTTTTCCTTCCAGTACTTTCATAATTAAAACGCACTCCTTTATTTATATTCGGTCATATGGTCCATTTTGGCCTGCTTGGTCTTGAGGTAGAACGCATCATAGGGGTTGGCTGCGATTTGAATGGGCACGCGCTCGACGATCTCGATGCCGTAGCCGCCGAGGCCGACGACCTTGGTCGGGTTGTTGGTCAGCAGCCGCAGCCGGCGCACGCCGAGGTCGCTTAAAATCTGCGCGCCGATGCCGTAGTCGCGCAGATCGGGCGCGAAGCCGAGCGCCACGTTGGCCTCGACCGTGTCCAGCCCCTGATCCTGCAATTCGTAGGCGCGCAGCTTGTTGATCAGGCCGATGCCGCGCCCCTCCTGCCGCATGTAGACCAGCACGCCGCGCCCCTCCGCGGCAATGCGCTTCATTGCGGCGTCGTACTGCTCGCCGCAGTCGCAGCGGGCCGAGCCGAGCGCGTCGCCGGTCAGGCATTCGGAGTGCACGCGTCCCAAAACGGGCAGACCGTCCGCAATGTCGCCCATCGTCATGGCGACGTGGTGCTCGCCGTTTAATTTGTTGACGTAGCCGTAGATTTTGAACCGTCCGTACCGTGTCGGGAAGTCGGCGCAGGCGACGCGCTCGACCAGCGTTTCGGTTCTGCGCCGGTAGGCGATCAGGTCGGCCAGCGAGATCATCGTCAGTCCGTGCGTTTGAGCGAAGGCGGTCAGCTCGGTCGTGCGCATCATCGTGCCGTCCTCGCGCATAATCTCGCAGCACAGGCCGCACTCCTCCACGCCCGCCAGACGGCACAGGTCGACCGTGGCCTCGGTGTGGCCCGAGCGCTTCAAAACGCCGCCTTCGACCGCGCGCAGCGGGAACATGTGACCGGGGCGGCGGAAATCGGCGGGCTCTGCGCCCGGCTCGACGCAGCGGCGCGCGGTCAGCCCGCGCTCCTCGGCCGAGATGCCGGTCGTCGTGTCCACATGGTCGATGGACACGGTAAAGGCGGTCTCGTGGTTGTCGGTGTTGGTTTCGACCATCTGCGCAAGCCCCAGCCGGTCGGCCAGCGCGCCCGACATGGGCATGCAGATCAGCCCCTTGGCGTGCGTCGCCATGAAGTTTACGTTTTCGGTCGTGGCGGCGCGCGCCGTGCAGATCAGGTCGCCCTCGTTCTCGCGGTCGGGGTCGTCGACAACGAGGATCAATCTGCCCGCTTGCAGATCCAGCAAGGCCTGCTCAACAGTGTTTTTCATAGGGGCTCCTCCTTAAAAGCCGTTTTCAGCTAAAAATTCCATGGTAACGCCGCTTTGGGGGTGCGCTTCCAGCAGCTTTTCCACGTATTTTCCGATGATGTCGCATTCCAGATTGACCGTATCGCCGGGCAGGCGGTCGAGCAGCGCGGTTCGTGCGCCCGTGTGCGGGATGACCGACACGGAAAAGCCGTTTCCGTCCACCGCGGCGACCGTCAGGCTGATCCCGTCGATCGCCACCGAGCCTTTTTCGACGATATAGCGGGTGAGGGCGGGGGCGGCGGCGACCGTCACCCAGACGGCGTTCCCTTCGTGCCGCAGGCTGCGCACCGCGCCCGTGCCGTCGATATGGCCGGACACGAGATGGCCGCCGAAGCGCCCGTCGGCGGGCATGGCGCGCTCTAAGTTGACCGCCGCGCCGCGCGTCAGGCCGCCCAGCCCTGAGCGCCGCAGCGTTTCGGCCATCACGTCGGCCGAAAAGCCGGATGGGGTCAGATCGGTCACGGTCAGGCACACGCCGTTGACGGCGATGCTGTCCCCGATCTTCGTGCCGTTCAGCACGGCCTTGGCCCGCACGGTCAGCCGCGCGCCGCGCGGGCCGCGCTCGATGCGTTCCACCGCGCCGACCTCCTCAATCAATCCTGTGAACATGGCAGTTCTCCTTCCAGCAGAAAATCGTCTCCCAAACGTGTGACGGCAGGGTTTACAAGCGGCAGCGCGTCCGCCATTTTAGCAAAGCCCGCGCCGCCGACCGGGGTCTTTGCCGCCGCGCCGCCGATCAGCTTGGGCGCGATATAAGCCTGCACCTTGCGCACAAGGCCGGCCTCGAGCGCGGAAAAGGCGAGCGACGCGCCGCCCTCGAGCAGGATCCCGTCCAGCCCGCCTGCGCCGAGCTGCCGCATCAGCTCGGCGAGATCGGTGTGTCCGTCCCTGTCCCCGCACAGCGCGATGTGCGCGCCCGCTTTTTTCAGCGCCGCCGCGCGGTCGTTCCACGCGGCCACGGCGATCACGGTCGGGATCTCGCGCGCCGTGCGGATCAGGCGGCTGTCCAGCGGGGTGCGCGCGCGGCTGTCGCACACGATGCGCACCGGATTGCGCCCGCCGTCCATGCGGCAGGTCAGCAGCGGATCGTCCGCCAGCACGGTGCCCACGCCCACCATGACGCCCGCCAAGCGGTTCCGCGTTTGGTGCACATGGGCGCGGGCGGCTTCGCCCGTCACCCAGCGGCTGTCGCCCGTGCAGGCGGCGATCTTGCCGTCGAGCGTCATCGCATATTTGAGCACGACGAAGGGTGTTTTGTGACGGATGTAATGGAAGAACACCTCGTTTAGGCGGCGGCACTCGTCCTCCAGCACGCCGGTTTCGACGGCGGCGCCCGCCTGACGCAGCCGTTCCGCGCCCTTGCCCGCGACAAGCGGATTGGGGTCGAGGCAGCCGATCACCACGCGCGCGATCCTGTTTTCGAGGATCGCGTCCGTGCAGGGCGGCGTGCGCCCCCAGTGGCAGCACGGCTCGAGCGTGACGTAGAGCGACGCGCCCGCGGGGTCCTCCGCGCAGCTTTGCAGCGCGTTTCGCTCGGCGTGCGGGCCGCCGCAGCGCTCATGCCAGCCCTCGCCGATGACGCGGCCGTTTTTGACGATCACGCACCCGACCATCGGGTTGGGGCTGACCCGCCCCGCGCCTCGCCTTGCCAGCTCGAGCGCGCGGTGCATGTAAGTTTCGTTTTGCAAATTTTCCACCTCGGATCAGAATAAAAAACGCCCCGAAGCATGAGATGCTTCGGGGCGCAAGGATGCCGCTGCAAATAAAAAATCTGAAACGCCCAAAGGACATTTCAGAACAGCAAACAGACGGAAATAGAGAGAATTCTCTCTGCATTCCGCACATTCTTCTTTCATCCAGACTATACTGTCGGCCTCGGAATTTCACCGAATCCTGCATCCGCCGAAAAGGCGTCCGCTCGCGGGCTGTACCGCCGGTAGGGAATCGCACCCTGCCCTGAAGAATCTGATTATTCGGTTGTGTGCGAAACGGTTCATCGTTTCGCTGTGCTAAAGTATATACCTGCCGGCAAAAAAATGCAAGCTTTTTTTTCGCATCGTGCGAAGTCAAAGCGCGGGGACAGCATATCGCTGTCCCCGCCTTCAGGAAGAGTATAAAGAAAAGAGAAAGAGTTGTGGCCTGATCTCAGACACAATGTCAGTATATCCGCTTTCTGTTAACTCTAAAGCAAGCGTGGGTCAAAAGTTAGAAAAAATAGAGCGTGCCGGCGCTTCACTTGGTCAAAAGAACGCTTGTTAGAAGCGGGGGAACGTGTTATAATATCTCATATTGCAATCTTGGATATGGATAAGGAGCTTCCGGTGTGAAAAATCGCGGGCAAATACGGAATTTTTCAATTATAGCGCATATCGACCACGGCAAATCTACGCTGGCCGACCGTCTGCTCGAGCAGTGCAAGGCCGTTTCCCAGCGCGAGATGGAGGAGCAGCTGCTCGATAACATGGACTTGGAGCGTGAGCGCGGCATCACCATCAAGGCGCGCGCCGTGCGCATGGAGTACGAGGCCGACGACGGGCAGGTTTACGAAATGAACCTGATCGACACCCCGGGCCACGTCGACTTCAACTATGAGGTCAGCCGCTCGCTCGCCGCGTGCGAGGGCGCGCTGCTCGTCGTCGACGCGGCGCAGGGCATCGAGGCGCAGACGCTTGGCAACACCTATCTCGCGCTCGAGCACGATCTCGAGGTCGTGCCCGTCGTCAACAAGATCGACCTGCCCGCGGCCGACGCGCCGCGCGTCAAGCAGGAGATCGAGGACATCATCGGCATCCCCGCCGAGGACGCGCCCGAGATCTCGGCCAAAATGGGAATCAATATCCGCTCGGTGCTTGAGCGCGTCGTGTCCGACATCCCCGCGCCCGCGGGCGACGGGGACGCGCCGCTGCGCGCGCTGGTGTTCGACAGCCAGTACGACCCCTACAAGGGCGTTATCGTCTATATGCGCCTGATGGACGGGCGTATCGCGCCCGGCATGAGGGTCAAAATGATGGCGACCGGCGCGGAGTTTCAGGTGCTCGAGTGCGGCTATCTGCTGCCCTTGGGGCTGTCGCCCCAGCAGGAGCTGACGGCGGGTGAGGTCGGCTATTTCACCGCGTCGATCAAAAACGTGGCCGACACCCGCGTGGGCGATACCGTGACCGAGGCCGGCCGGCCGACCGCGGAGGCGCTGCCCGGCTACCGGCCCGCGCGGCCAATGGTGTTCTGCGGCATCTATACCGAGGACGGCTCCAAATACCCCGACCTGCGCGACGCGCTGGAAAAGCTGCAATTAAACGACGCGGCGCTGTCCTTCGAGCCGGAAAGCTCGGTCGCTCTGGGCTTCGGCTTCCGCTGCGGCTTCCTCGGCATGCTGCATATGGAGATCATTCAGGAGCGCTTGGAGCGCGAGTTCGACCTCGATCTCGTCACCACGCTGCCCTCTGTCGTGTACGAGGTAAAAAAGACCGACGGCGCGACCTTGTTCTGCGACAACCCGCACGACTATCCCGACCCGGTGCTGATCGAGGAGGCGCGCGAGCCGTTCGTCAAGGCGACGATCATGACGCCGCAGGAATTCGTCGGCAACATCATGCCGATGTGTCAGGAGCGGCGCGGCGTGTTCAAGGATATGCAGTATCTGGACGCGAATCTGGTCGAGCTGCACTACGAGATGCCTACGGGTGAGATCATCTACGACTTTTTCGACGCGCTCAAGGCGCGCACCAAGGGCTACGCCTCGCTCGATTACGAATTCCTCGATTACCGCAAAAGCGATCTGGTCAAGGTCGATATGCTGCTGAACGGCGATCAGGTGGACGCCTTGTCCTTTATCGCGCACCGCGAAAAGGCCTATGGGCGCGCGCGCCGCATCTGCGAAAAGCTCAAGGAGAACATCCCGCGCCAGCTGTTCGAGGTGCCCGTGCAGGCCGCCATCGGCGGCAAGGTCATCGCGCGCGAGACAGTCAAGGCCATGCGCAAGGACGTGCTGGCCAAGTGCTACGGCGGCGACATCACGCGCAAGAAGAAGCTGCTTGAAAAGCAGAAGGAAGGCAAAAAGAAGATGCGCTCGCTCGGCACCGTGCAGATTCCGACCGAGGCGTTCATGGCGGTGCTCAAGCTGGATGAGGAATAATGGGTAGATTTTCTTATAAAAACAAACCGCTCGGGCTGTATTTGCACATCCCGTTCTGCGTTTCCAAGTGCGGTTACTGCGATTTTTACTCGGTGACCGACGAAAGCCTGCAAAAGGATTACGTCTCCGCGCTATTGCGCCACATCCGCGAATACGGGGCGGTGTGCGGCGGCTACACGGTGGACACCGTGTACCTCGGCGGCGGCACGCCCTCGTGTCTGGGGCCAAAGTATCTAGGACGGATTTTGCAGGAGGTCAAAAACAAGTTCCCCCTGTCGGATGACGCCGAAATCACGGTTGAGATGAATCCCGAGAGCACGGATAAAAAGGTGCTCGAAACGCTGAAAAAGCACGGCGTGAACCGGCTGTCGTTCGGCGTGCAGTCCGCACACGACGACGAGCTCGCGGCCATCGGCCGCATCCACACGTTCGAGCAGGCCAAGCAGGCCGTCGATCTGGCGCGGGAAAAGGGGTTTGACAACATCAGCCTCGACTTGATGTACGGCCTGCCCGGGCAGACGCAGGAAAGGTTTCTCGATTCGGTCGAGCAGTGCCTCGCGCTCGGGCCCAAGCATCTGTCTTGCTACGGCCTGAAGCTTGAGCCGGCGACCCCGATGGGGCGGCAGGCCCCCGCTTTGCCGGACGACGACGAACAGGCGGACGCCTATCTTGCCATGTGCGAAATGCTGCGTAAAAACGGGTTCGAGCACTACGAGATCTCAAATTTCGCAAGGCCGGGCTTCCGCTCGCGGCATAATTTGAAATACTGGGATTTGTCCGAGTACATCGGCCTTGGGCCGGGGGCGCATTCGTTTATGAACGGACGGCGGTTCGAGTTCGCCCGCGATATCAAGGCTTACATAAACGGAGAGGACATCGTGCGCGACGAGGACGAGGTGCCTACCTTCCAGCGGCAGGGCGAATACCTGATGGTGCGCCTGCGCACGTCGGACGGCGTGGACTTTCTCGACCTTGAAAAACGCTACAACATCGACTCCACGCCGTATGAGGAAGCGTTCCGCGCGCTCATGGGGCAGGAGCTGGTCGCCCACCGGGGCACCCGCTGGTATTTGACGGAAAAGGGCTTTTTGGTTTCCAACAGCATTATCAACGCCGTTGTCGAAGCCGGGCAGCCGGAAGAAGAACAAAAATAAAACTTTTGGAGGCTATATCGTATGCGCGCAGTTATCACAGTCGTCGGCAAGGACCGGACGGGCATCATCGCCAAGATTTCGGACACGCTGTACGCCCATCAGGTCAACATCGTCGATATTTCGCAGAACGTCATGGAGGATATGTTCGCCATGGTTATGCTGGTCAATATCGACAAATGCACGGTCGATTTCACCGCGCTGGCCGACCTGCTTGACAAGGACGGCGAGGAACTCGGCATGAAGATTCACACCATGCACGAGGATATCTTCAACGCCATGCACACGGTCTGAGGGCGGAGAATATGACAAGTATCAACACACATAACGTACTAGAAACGATCAAAATGATCGAGGAGGAGCACCTCGATATCCGCACGATCACAATGGGCATTTCGCTGCGCGACCTCGCGTCGGACGATATGGGCGTTCTGTGCGACAAGGTATACGAGAAGATCGCCCGCCGCGCGGAAAAGCTGGTCTCGACCGGCGAGCAGATCGAGCGCGAGCTCGGCATCCCGATCATCAACAAGCGCATTTCGGTCACGCCCATCGCCATGGTGGGCGCGACGACGAGCGCGGCAAGCTACGTGCCGCTCGCCAAAGCGCTCGACCGCGCGGCGGAAACTACCGGCGTCAACTTCGTCGGCGGCTTTTCCGCGCTGGTGCAGAAGGGCTTCGCCAAGGGCGACGAAATTCTCATCAATTCCATCCCCGAGGCGCTCGCGGAGACGAGTCTCGTCTGCTCGTCGGTCAACGTCGCGTCCACCAAGGCGGGCGTCAATCTGGATGCGATCGAGCTGATGGGCCGCATCATCAAGCAGACGGCCGAGCTGACGCGCGACAACGAGTCGATGGGCTGCTCCAAGCTCGTGGTGTTCGCCAATGCGGTGGACGACAACCCGTTCATGGCGGGCGCGTTCCACGGCATCGGCGAGCCGGAAACAGTTATCAACGTCGGCGTGTCCGGCCCGGGCGTGGTGCAGTCCGCCATCCGCCGCGCGGGCGACTGCTCGATTAACGAGGTGGCCGAGGTCATCAAGAAAACCGCGTTTAAGATCACCCGCATGGGTCAGCTCGTCGGTTCGATCGCGTCCGAGCGGCTGGGCGTGCCGTTCGGCATCGTCGATCTGTCGCTCGCGCCCACGCCGGCCATCGGCGACTCGGTCGCGCGCATTCTCGAGGAGGTCGGGCTGGAGGTGTGCGGCTGCTGCGGCACGACCGCCATCCTCGCCATGCTCAACGACGCGGTCAAAAAGGGCGGCGTCATGGCGTCCTCGTCGGTCGGCGGCCTGTCGGGCGCGTTCATCCCGGTATCCGAGGACGAGGGCATGATCGCCGCCGCGCAGGCGGGCGCGCTGACGCTCGAAAAGCTCGAGGCGATGACCGCCGTCTGCTCGGTCGGCATCGACATGGTCGCCGTGCCGGGCGACACGACCGCCGAGGTCATCTCCGGCCTGATCGCGGACGAGATCGCCATTGGCGTGGTCAACTCCAAGACGACCGCCGTGCGCGTCATCCCGGCCATCGGCAAGAAGGTCGGCGACATGGTCGAGTTCGGCGGCTTGCTGGGGAGCGCGCCCATCATGCCGATTTCGACCGGCTCGCCCGCGCGGTTCATTCACCGCGGCGGCCGCGTGCCCGCGCCGATCCAGAGCCTGAAAAACTAAAAATTCGATCGAAACCACGCTTTCGATCGAGGGACGCCTTTCCGGCTTGCGAGCCGGAAAAGGCTATTGCGCCGATGCCACCCGAAAATTTCGATTTTCGGGTGACATCGCCTTTGTAAAAAAAGCACGGGCGAAGCTCGTGCTTTTTTTGAAAATCACGCTTACGCTTCGCTTTCGATTTTCTATTATATGCGCGCAGCGGCGCGGAGACTTTTTGACAGACAAAAGCGCCGTATCGGCACGATACGGCGCTTTTGTTATTCCCAACTCTTCCAGACTTCTGGTTGGTAGCCGATGGCAGCCTGCCGCCCGTTGCGCACAATGGGCGTTTTAAGCAGCGTGCCGTCTTCCAAAAGCTTTTCCTTTTTATTCTCCTCATAGGCCAGATAGGCGAGGGAGGCATAGCCCTTGCTCTTTTCGTCGAGCACCGCGTCCAGACCGCCCACCGCTTTTAAAACGCTGTCCAGCTCGCCCCTTGACATGCCCTTCTGCGCAAGGTCGATCATCTGGAATTTGATGTTCCGCTCCTTGAACCATCGCTGCGCCTTTTTGGTGTCAAAGCATTTGGATTTGCCAAAAATCTGTATATTCATGCGCTTCGTCTCCTTTAATACCGCTATTATAGCAAAAAAAGCGCGCACAAACAAGGGGTTGACAAAGGCAATGGGTTATTGTACTATTAAAATAGAACAATAATTCAAAAAGGGGATAACTTCCATGGAACAGACGGATTCGCTCGAACGCCGCCGCGGGCTGGACGGCTTCCAGCTCAAGCTGCTGGCGCTTGTCATTATGACGATCGACCACATTCACTATTTCGGCTCCACGCTGACCGACGTGCCGCTGATTTTAACGCTGATCGGGCGCATCGCTGCCCCTATTTTCGTGTTTTTCGTAGCGGAAGGCTTTGCGCACACGAGAAACCGCGGCAAATATCTGCTGCGCCTGTATATCGGTGCGACGCTGATGCAGCTCGGCAACCTGCTGGTTAACCACTTTTTCCCGCTGCCGGGCGGAGCGATCACCATGAACGGCATCTTTTCGACGATGACATGCATCGTGATCTGCCTATGGTGGATTGAAAACTGCCGCAAGGCGAAGCGGGAGGGGAAATACGGCCGCGCGGTGCTGTATGTACTGGCGCTGATCGTGTTTTTCCTGTCGTTTCTGCCGGTTTACGCGGTCTCCTCGCTTTCGCTTACGGCTGTGCGCGTACTGCTGGTTGTGCTCCCGTCGCCGGTTTTGTGCGAGGGCGGCTTCGTGTTCGTGCTGCTCGGCGTCGGCTTTTACTACTGCCGGAACAGCAAAAAGGCGATCGCTGTGTTTTACACCGCGTGGATAGCCGTCATAGTTTTGCTGAGTGGTATAACCGCGTACAACATTCAGTTCGCGTTTTTCACGTGGCTGGCGCTGCCGTTTATCCTGCTGTATAACGGTCAGCGGGGCCGCGGTATGAAATATTTGTTTTACATCTATTATCCCGCGCACGTATATCTCTTTGCCATTGCGGCTTCGCTGCTGGGACGGTAAAAGAGAAAAGCCTTCGCGCCGCAGCGCGCATAAAATAGGAAATCGAAAGCGGAGACTCGATTTCCATCAAAAGCGCGAGCTTTGCCCGTGCTTTTGGTACAAACCGTCGGAGAATTGTGCCTGAAGGGCGCGATTTGGAGACGGAATTTCGATTGGAACCGTGGTTCCAATCGCGTGCAAAAAAGGACGCTTACGCGTCCTTTTTTTGTTCTTTTCCCGGAAGGTGCAGCACGCCGTAGGAGTGCGTGACCGGCAGAAGCAGCACGCAGGCCAGCACGGCGGCGCGTCCCAGCTCGCACAGCAGCAGGGGGACGGCGAAAAACACTTCGCCGTGCCGCGCGAAATCGCCGACGGCGGCGAGCCCCGCGGCGGAAAAATTAGGATAGGGCAGCAGTCCCGCCGTATGCGAACCCAGCAGCAGCGCCGCGCGCAGCGAAATCAATGCGGTGAGCGCGCCGCCGGCGCCCAGCCCGCGGGCCGCCGCGCCCGCAAGATTATCCGGCAGAGAGACGGATAGCGCCAGCGCCGCGGGCAGCAGCGCGTTCAGGATGCGTCCGGTCTGCTCGATCAGCGAGGCGGCCGGCGGCTGCCAGTAGGCCGGGTGCAGCCCGCCCATCGTCAGCAGACCGGACAGCACGACGACGCTCCCGGCGATCCATGCCACCGGCAGCGCCCACATAGCGCAGCGGTTCAGCCCGGCGATGGCGATGCATAGCGTGCATACCGTCAGCAGCAGCACAAGGCTCCACAGCGGCCGCGCGGGAAATATCGTGCGCCGCAGAAAAAGCGCCATGCGGGCAAGAGAAGCGGTCAGCGGCCAGAGCGTGAACAGCGCCAGCGCCCAGCGCAGCACGCGGTACTGCCGCCAGAGGGGAGCAAGCTTTGCGCCGCCCGCGCACAAGAGCGCGCAGATCAGACAGGCCAGCGCGGCGGCGTACATGGTCTGTCCGTCGACCGGCAGATAGAGGATCTCGCTCAGCGGCAGCAGGGCGAACAGCGCCGCGCCCCAGCGGGGAAAAAGGCGTTCACGCATTTTGGCCGCCCCCGATCTCCCCGCCGTCGAGAAAGCAGGATAAGCGTTCGTTTGCGAATACCGCCGTGCCGGCAGGCGCGGTCTGGCCGAACTCGTCCACCCGCAGCGCGGGCAGAATGGCCGTGCCGTCGGCGTGAAGCACCTCCGCGGCGCGGTAAAGCGGCATGTCGGGAAGCGTGCCCGCGTCCGCCGCGCGGTCGAGCAGCTCGGAAAGGGCGAAAACCTCGTCGTCGGCTTTCAGCAGCGCGTCCGCCGCGCCGTCCCGCACAACCGCGACGCGCAGGGATAAGCGCACGTCGTTTTCCTGACAGAGATAGTCGGCCAAGGCTAAAATGCCGTCCTTTGCGACCGGCTCGGAAAGCAGCAGCACCTGCGCGTGGCTCAGATACAGCTCGCCGGGCAGCAGATTGCCGAGATTTTGCAGCAGCTGGGGCAGATCGCGGCCCGTGGCCGACAGATAGGCGGGCGCGGCCGTGTCGTCCAAACTGTCCTGCCGCACGACCTCGGCGGTCAGGCGGTAGCCCTCGTCGTCCCTGTCAAGCGCAAGCGCGGACACGGGCGAAACCTCGCGCGCGCAGCCGCAAAGCAGCAGCAGGAGCAGTGGAAACAGCAGCTTTTTCAAAATGATCCCCCTCTAGCGTTTTCGTTTGACCGGAAAGCGGTCGTACCGCATGAAAAACCAAGGCGCGCGCAGCCAAGCGTCCTCTTGCTCGGCCTGTACGCGCGGCACCAGATTCAAAAGATACGGCACCGAGCAGGAGTGCATGCGGCACAGCCATGAAAGCAGCAGCGCCAGCATCAGCCCCACGCCGTACAGCCCGTAAGCCGCGCCCGCGGCCAGCAGAAGAAAACGCAGCCACAGCGTCGCGGTTTGGAGCTTGGGCACCATCAGGCCGGTCACGCCCGCGATGGCGACCACGATGACGGTGGGCGCGGCGGCGAACCGCGCGGACACGGCGGCTTGTCCGAGCACAAGGCCGCCGACGATGCTCATTGTCTGCCCCATCGCGCCCGGCGTGCGCGCGCCGGCTTCCTTGAGCGCTTCCAGCACGAGCAGCAGCAGAAACGTCTCCCAGCCGACGGGAAGCGGCACGCCGCGCTGCGCCGCCGAAACCGCGAATAGCAGGCGGGCGGGAACCAGCTCCCTGTGGTAGAGCAGCAGCGCCACATAGACGGCGGGAAAGGTGATCGTAAATAAAAAGCCCGTCAGCCGCAGCACACGCGACAGGTTGGCCTGCAAAAAGCTGACGTAGTAGTCGTCGTTCGACTGAAAGCATTCCTGCAAAAGGAACGGCGCGGTCAAAACGACCGGGCTGCCGTCGACCACGATGGCGCAGCGCCCCTCGACCAGCCGCGCGGCGACCACGTCGGGCCGCTCGGTTGTGCCGAGGGTGGGGAAGGGCGAGAAGCGGTGGTCGCGGATGCGCTCGGCAAGGTAGTTGGAGTCGAGCACGCTGTCGATCTCGAGCGCTTCCAGCCGGCGCTTGAGGTGCGCGATCAGCTTGTGCTCGCACACGCCTGCAAGGTAACACAAGCATACGACCGTGTTGGTGCGCCTGCCCACGCGTAAAAAGGTGAATTTGAGCCGCCGGTCGTTCAGACGGCGGCGGATGAGCGCCAGATTGGGCATGAAGCACTCGGTAAAGCCCTCGCGCGGGCCGGAGAGCACGCGCTCGTTTTCCGGTTCGGCGGTCGAGCGCATGGCAAAGCCCTTGGTGTTGACCACGACCGGCCGCGCGTCGCCCTCGGTGAAAACAACGGTGTCGCCGTACAGGAACGAGGCGAACAGCTTGTCGGAGTCGGTTTCGACGCGGCTGTCGTTTACTTGAAGCAGCGTCGCGGCCAGCTCGTCGGCGGTGGCGCGCTTGCGGTCGGAGCAGACGATCGGGCGGATGACGCTTTGGTTGATGGCGATGGCGTTGACCATTCCGTCGAAGAAAAAGACGGCGCAGCGCAGCCCCTTGGGACTTTGCGCACGGCGCGTCACAAGCGTGTTGTCCCCTTGAAAAATTGCCTGTATCAGGCGGATGTTGGTCTCCAGATCGGTAGAAAATGTGATTTTATCCATCGGCTCACCCCTTTATGCAGGGGTATTCTGCCCGAAATGGAAAGGGATTATGCGCCCGTCAGGTCGTCCGCGAGCGTTTTGCCGAACAGGCGGATGGCCGTGAGCGCCTCGGTCATGGTGTTGCCCGAGGAGCCGACCTCGACCAGCATTGAGCCGGGGCGGGCGTGCTGGTTAAAGCGCTGCGTGCGCAGGTTGACCGGACGCATCAGGCCGGGATAGGCGCGGTTGAGGCGGTACTGGAGGCCGGTGACGTAATTTAGGTTTTGCTGCCAGTCGGGATGGGTCAGCCCGCCGTCGTCCGTGCCGACGACAAACATAAGCTGCGCCATTTCCGTGCCGTCCACGGTGCACGAGGTCTTGTAGGCGCGCCCGTCGTCGGTCAGGATGGAGTCGCGGTGCACGTCGATCACGACCTGAATGGAGGGATATTTGGCCAGCGCTTCCTCGATCGCGGCGAGCGAGCGGTCGTAGGAGCCGGAGTAGGTGGGCGAGTCGAAAATATCGCGGATGTGCACGGCCTTGACGCCGTTGTCCTTCAGCACCTTCTGCAATTCGTCGCCCACGCGCACGACGTTGTATTTGACGTCGGTCGTGCGTTCGGTCTCGGTCGGCGTGTAGGGGAAGGCGGCGTCGGGCGCGTAGCTCTCGCTGCCGTGCGTATGTACGATCAGCACCTGCGGCCCGCCGCCCTCGGCCTTGATGGAAACGCCGGAGGACAGGCAGGCGGCCACGTCCACGGAATACGAGGTTTCGTTGTTGACGGTCACGGTCGCGGCCTTGTCGGCGGCGGACAAAACGGGCGCGTCGTTTTGGCTTTCGGTCGGGATATAGGTGCTTTCGCTCACGGGATCGTCCGCGTCCTCGCTCCGTGCGGCGGCCGCCGTGCGCGGGGCGAACACCTCGACGTCGTCCGGCGTCAGGCCAAGCTCGAGCGCGACCGCACGCGTGATAAAGCCGGTGTTATTGGCAAGGTCGTCCAAAATGCTCTGCGCCGCATATTCGCCGCCCGCGCGTGCAAACAGCAGCAGGGAGGCGGCAAGGCACAGGGTAACGGCGGCGGACAGCCCGATGCCGCCCCGCCGCCGGTGTGTTGTTCTGCGCCGTCTCATCGTCGCCACCTCCCTTAGTCTTGTCTCTATCATACGCCGGGAGGCGTGCGAGTATGACCGAATTCTGACGACGGAATTAAGAGAGATACAGGTCGATATCCTCGACCGTCAAATGCGGGTGCAGCGCCATGTTGATCGCGTAGCCGATCATGCGTGAAACGTCGGACACCTCGCGGTCGATGTCGCGCGTCGTGATCATGACGGGGCGGGACAGATCCTCGAGCGCCTCGCAGGACGGGCCGCCGAGCTGCGAGGCGATCTCATGCGCGAGCGTCGCGCCGTCGACCACGGTCGGCACGCCGACCGCGATGACCGGCACGCCCAGCGTCTGCTCGTTGAGCGCGGCGCGCGCGTTGCCCACGCCCGCGCCCGGCGTGATGCCGGTGTCGGCAAGCTGCACGGTGCGAAGCAGGCGGGAGAGCCGCCCGGCGGCGAGCGCGTCGACCGCAAGCACGGCGGCGGGCTTGATGCGGTCGAGCACGCCGCACACGACCTCGCCCGTTTCAACGCCTGTCTGTCCTAAAACGCCGGGCGCGAGCGCGGACACCGGCCGCCACGAGGCGAACACGTCGGGTACCTGCTCGACCAGATGGCGGGTCGCAATCACATGATCGACGGCCTGCGGGCCGATAGCGTCGGGCGTGATCATGCGGTTGCCCAGCCCGGCGACCAGCACGGGGCCGCCCTTGGCGGTTTTCGGCAGCAGCTCGCCAAGCAGCCCGCCCAAGGCGCGGCAGGCGCGGGGAAAGGCGTCCTCCTCGCGCCGCAGGAGCGCGTCCAGCTCGAGCGTCAGATACCGCCCGCACGGTTTGCCAATTTCCTCGGCGGCGCGGGCGCTTAAAATGTCCACCTCGCTGACAGAAAACCCCTCCAATGTGCGTTCGGTTTGGCGGACCTGATCCGCGTCCGCGGCCTTTTCCATATTTTCAATCGCTTCAACCGCCAAATCGGTGCGGAAAGCCATGCTGCACCACTCCTTTTGCGCTATTTTGCGGCGCCCTCTGCATTTTTATGCAGGAACGGAAAAAGAGAGACGCTTTATGCGTCTCTCTTTTAAATGGCTAAGGGTTACCCCAGATATTTTTGGAGGGTTGCACGCACCGCGCCGGGGCCGGCGACGAGTTCGCGGAACATGCCCTCGATCTTGTCCGCAAGGCCGGCCTGCACCAGATCGATCGCGAATACCGCTTCGTTCGACAGGATCGGGCGCAGTTTATCGCCCACGGTTTCAGGCTTGCCCAGTTCGACGCCCGCAAGCTGGCGCTGGAGCGTTTCCAGCATCGGGTCGGACGAGACCTCCATACCGTCGCCCTTGTCGTCCACGCCGAGCAGGTAGCGCAGCCAGCCCGCGATGGCGAGCGGGATGAAGGTCAGGCTCGTCACATCGAGCGTGTCGGACGCGAGATAGCTCTTGATCGTCTCGCCAAAGCGGATCGGGATTTTCTGCGAGGTATCGGTTGCGATGCGCTGCGGCGTGTCCGGGATGAACGGATTGGGGAAGCGCTGCCCGATGACCTCCTCGATAAAGGCCTTGGGGCTGAGGATGCCCGGGTCGGTCACGACAGGCATGCCCTCGTCGTAGCCGATGCGCTCGACCAGCGCCTTCAGCTCCTTGTCCTGCATTTCCGCCGCGATGCTGGTGTGACCCAGCAGGCAGCCGTAAACGGCAAGCGCGGTGTGCAGGGGATTGAGGCAGGTCGTGACCTTCATGCGCTCGGTGTTGTTGACGGTTTCACGGTCGGTCATGTACACGCCCGCTTTTTCCAGCGGCGGCCGGCCGTTCGGGAAATTGTCCTCGACGACGAGGTACTGCGGGATCTCCGCGTTGACGAACGGCGCGATGAACGTGTTTTTGGAGGTGACGATGGGCGCCATGCCCTCGATGCCGTCGGCCGCGAGCGCGTCCTCGACCACCTTGGCCGGGCGGGGCGTGATCTTGTCGATCATGCTCCACGGGAAGGCGACCGTGTGCTCGTCCACCATGTAGCGCACGAAGCCGTCGTCGACCAGACCGTTTTCCTCCCAAGCGTGCACGATCTCCATGATGCTCGCGCGCAGCTTTTCGCCGTTGTGCGAGCAGTTGTCCATGCTGGCCAGCGCGATCGGATACGCGCCCGCCTTGTAGCGGTCGAGCATGAGCGCGGCGACCATGCTCATCGCGTGGCGCGCCCCGGCGGGGCCGTTTTTCATGTCCTCTGCAACCACGGGGAAGGTTTCGCCCGCCATGTTGCGCAGCGCGTAGCCCTTTTCGGTGATCGTAAAGCTGACCATTTGCAGCGACGGGCTGGTGAAAATCGCGCGCAGCTTTTCCGTTTCGGCGGCGTCCGAGCTGTCGGCCTTGACGCTGTCCGCCACTGACGCGACGATCGAGCGCTCGGTCGAGCCGTCCGGCTTGAGGCCGACCAGCATGGTCAGCTCGTCGTAGGGCTTGTAGATCTTGTCGATGATGTCGTAGTCGAAGGTGTCCGAGGCGATGATGCCCGCCTGCGCCAAGCCCTCGTTCAGCAGCTTTTGCTGGAGCATCGCGACAAAGCCGCGAAAGATGTTGCCCGCGCCGAAGTGCACCCAAACCGGAGCCTTGGCGGTCGTCTCGCGCATCTTTGCCACGTCGAACGACGGGAGCGTTACGCTGAGCGCGTTCCATTCCGCCGGCTGAGACAGGCTTTGCAGATTCATTTTCATTGCTATCATCCTTTCACAAACGGTATGCGTTTCTTACAGGGCGGCTGGGAATTAGACCAGACCGGCCGCCATCGGCAGCCCCATGCTGATCATCGGCACATAGGTGACCAGCAGCAGGCCGATCAGAATCGCCGCGTAATACCAGAGCATATAGGGCATGGTTTTCGCCAGCGTCGTGCGTCCCACCTTGATGGCGACAAAGAGCGTGTTGCCGACCGGCGGCGTGATGTTGCCGATGCACAGGTTGTAAACCAGCAGCAGGCCGAAATGCACCGGGTGGATGCCGAAGGTCTGCACGATGGGCAGGAACAGCGGGGTGAAGATCAGGATCGCCGGGGTGACGTCCATAAACGTGCCCGCCACCAACAGGATGACGTTCATGATCAGCAGGATGACGATCGGGTTGCTGGTCAGGCCGAGCAGCGCGGCGGAAACCGCCTGCGGGATCTGCGTAAAGGCCATGACCCAGCCGAGGATGTTGGACACGCCGATCAGGAAGACGACCATGCCGCTCATTTTCGCACTGTCGATCACAATATCCCAGAAAGACTTGACCGTGATGTTGCGGTAGCAGATGCCGAGGATGAGCGCGTAGACGACCGCGATGGCCGAGCCCTCGGTCGCGGTGAACACGCCGGCCACGATGCCGCCGATTACGACGACGATCAGCGACAGGGCGGGAATTGCCTTGAGCGTGCACACGCCGAGGTTTTTCCAGTCAAACTTGCCGGGGATGCCCTTATAGCCCTTTTTGCGGGCGATCAGCACGCCCACAAGGATGCAGCACAGCGCCCACAGCAGCCCTGGGATGTAACCGCCGAGAAAGAGCGCCGCGACCGAGGTGCCGCCGGAGGCGAGCGAGTAGGTGATCAGCGCGTTGGACGGGGGAATCAGCAGACCGGACGGGGCGGAGGCGCCGTTGGTCGCCGCGCAGAGCGCGGGATCGTAGCCCTGACGCTCCTCGCCGTCCTTCACCATGCTGCCGACGGCGGCCGCCGCCGCGGAAGCCGAGCCGGAGATTGCGCCGAACAGGGCGTTCGCGCCCGAGTTGGTAACCAGCAGCGCGCCGGGCAGCTTGCCGAGCAGCGCCATGACGAAATCGACCAGCCGCTTGGCGATGCCGCCCTGATTCATCAGGTTGCCCGCCAGAATGAAGAAGGGGATCGCCGTCAGGCTGAATTTGCTCATGCCGACAAAGGTGCGCTGCGCGCCGGTGACCACCGCGACGTCAAGCGGCACGATCTGCAGGATAGCGGTCAGCGACGCGATGCCGATGGAGTAGGCGATCGGCACGCCGAGCGCGAGCAGCACCAGCAGCACCACAAGGATGATGAATAAGGATTGTATAGCCATCAGTACGCCTCCTTTTCCGGTCCGCTTTTGAGGATGTCGGCGATATTTAGCGCGGTATAAAGGATATTAAGCACGCCGCACAGCGGCAGCACGATATAGAATACGCCGATCGGCACGCCGAGCGACGAGGTCATCTGCCCCATCGCGAGGTTGGCGATCTGCACGCCGCCGAACACCAGAATAACGGCCGAGAACAGCAGCGCGATCACCTCGCCCAGCACAAGCATGCCCTTCTGGCCGCCCGGGCGGAGCTTTTCGATCAAAATCGGGATGTTCATGTGCCCGCGCTCGCCGGTGACAAGCGACGCGCCCAAAAGGCTCATCCAAGCGAACAGGTAGGAAACCAGCTCCTCCGACCAAGAGGAGGGGGAACCGAGCACGTAGCGGGTAAAGACCTGCCAGCAGGTCAGCAGAACCATTGCCAGAAAGCTGACGCCGGCCAGCACGTTAAGCGCGCGGGTCAAAATGGTACGAAGCGTTTTCATTTGTCATCCACCTCCGTCAAGCCGCCGCCGAGGGATGCTCGGCGTTATGCTGCTGGATTTTCTCATAGATGGGCCGCAGATCGGGGTGGCTTTCGAGCATCTGCTCGTGCATCGGGGTGCAGATATCCTGAAACGGCTTGGTATCGGGATAATTGAACTGCACGCCCTGCTCGTTCAGCGCCTTGTCCTTGGCTTTTTCCACCGCGCTTGTCCATGCGTCCCGCTCGACCTGATTGACCAGCTTGAAGCCCTCGTCAAAGACGGCGCGGTCCTCCGCGGGCATGTCGTCCAAAAACGCGCAGTTGCCGATCAGGATATCGGGGATCATCTGGTGCATGTCGTAGGAATAATATTTGCATACGTCGCCGTGGCCGTTGTCGGTCAGCGCAAGCTCGTTGTTCTCCGCGCCGTCGATGACCTTGCTTTGCAGCGCGGTGTATACCTCGCCGAAGCCCATCGGCGTTGCCGAGCCGCCGAGCAGACGCATCATTTCAACGTTGGTCGGCGACTGCTGTACGCGGATTTTCAGGCCCTTGAGATCAGCCGGGCTTTCGATCGGCCCCGACACGGTGTAGAAATTGCGCGTGCCCGCGTCGATCCACGTGACGGCCTCAAAGCCGGCCTTGCGGGTCGATTCAAAAATCGGCCCGACGATGGCCTCATCGTCCATCGAGGCGTGGTACGCTTCGCTGGACGCGAACAGATAGGGCATGTTGAACAGCGTGTAATTGGTGGAGAAGGTCTCCAGAATGGAGTTGCTCGCCACGCAGAAGTCGATCGCGCCGGTCTGCGTGAGCTGCACCATGTCGGTCTGTGAGCCGAGCAGCTCGCTCGGATAGACCTCCACGTCGTACTTGTCGCCCAGCCGTTCCTCGATAAAATCGGCGAAGGCGGTCAGCGCGATGTGCGTGGGGTGGTTGGTCGACTGGTTGTGCCCGATGCGGACGATGGTTTTGCTTGCCGCGCCCTGTCCGCAGCCGCTCAGGGCCGCGGCGGACAGCGCCGCTGTCAGCACAAGCGCAAGCATTTTTTTCATCTGTCTCATTGTGCGCTTATTCCCTCTTTCCTTTTCAGTTCCTCTTTTCATAACGGCGTTACTTGGAAAGGCTTTTTTCGCAGGCCTCGAACAGGCCGTTCAGGTAGGTCGCGCCGAGCGCGCGGTCGTACAGGCCGTAGCCGGGCTTGCCGGTCTCGCCCCAGATCATGCGGCCGTGGTCGGGACGGACGTAGCCGTCGAAGCCGGTTTCGACCAGCGCGCGGACGATCTCGTACAGGTCGAGCGAGCCGCAGGAGGACAGGTGGGCGCGTTCCTCGAACGAGCCGTCGTCCAAAATCTGCACGTTGCGGATGTGCATGAAGCCGATGCGCCCCGCGGCGGAATATTTGCGCACCATGGCGGGGATGTCGTTGCTCTTGGCGCAGCCGAGCGAGCCGGTGCACAGGCACAGCGCGTTGGACGGCGAATCATACAGCGCGAGGTAGCGGTCGAGGTTTTTCTCGCTCGTGATGATGCGCGGCAGGCCGAAGATCGGGTACGGGGGATCGTCCGGATGGATCGCCATGACAACGCCGCATTCCTCCGCCGTCGGGATGACCTTTTGCAGGAAGTAGGCGGCGTTTTCCCACAGCCCCTCCTCGCCGATTTCGCCGTAGGCGCGGATCAGCTCGCGGATCTGCTCCTTGGAGTAGCTCGCGTCCCAGCCGGGCAGATTGATGTCGTCCTTGAGGGGATCAAGCCCTTCCATCTGCTCCCAGTACATGACCAGACTGGTCGAGCCGTCGGGCGCTTTTTTGTCGAGCTGGGTGCGCGTCCAGTCGAACACGGGCATGAAGTTATAGGTCACGCACTTGACGCCGTGCCTTGCGCAGCGGCGGATGTTCTCGCAGTACACCTCGAGCAGCGCGTCGCGGTTCGGGCGGCCGAGCTTGATGTCCTCGTGCACCGGGATGGATTCGACCACGTCGAACACAAGCCCGTGCGCGGCGCACTGCGCCTGCATTTTGGCCAGACTTTCCTCCGGCCAGACCTCGCCGGGCTTTACCTCGTACACCGCAGACACGATTGAGCGCATGCCCGGGATCTGGCTGATGTACTCGAGCGAGACGGGGTCGGTTTCGCCGTACCAGCGAAAAGACAGTTTCATAGAAAGACCTCCTTAATCTTCCAGTCCGATGTAGCGGACAACATTACCGTAACAAATATCCCGGACGATGCCGCCGAGCAGCTTGTCGTCGCCGGGCGCCATGCCCTGTTCGACCCATTCGCCGAACAGGCGGCACAGGATGCGGCGGAAATACTCGTGCCGCGGGTAGGAAAGAAACGAGCGCGAATCGGTGAGCATGCCGATGAAGTGGCTGAGCACGCCGATGTTTGCAAGCGATTTGAGCTGCGCCGTCATGCCGTCGAAATGATCGTTGAACCACCAGGCCGAGCCGAACTGGATTTTGCCGGCACCGGGCCCGTCCTGAAAACAGCCGGCGGCGGCGGACAGCTTGTCGTTGTCGGCGGCGTTGAGCGTGTACAAGATGGTTTGGGGCAGCGCGTCCCGCGCGGCCAGCCGGTCGAGCAGGGCGGCGAGCGAAGCGGCGGGGATCGGGTCGCCGATGGAATCGCAGCCGATATCGGCGCCGAGCGCGCGGAAGCGTTTGGTGTGCAGGTTGCGGATCGCCCCCAGATGGAGCTGCATGGTAAAGCCCTTTTCGGCGTACAGTCCGCCGAGGAAATCCATGACGGCCGATTGGTAGGCCATCGCCTCATAATCCAGCAGCGGCTCGCCGGTCAGCGCCTTGTGAACGGCTTGCTCGGCCGCGCTTTCGTCCCAGACGGTGAAGTCGGGCGAGCCGAACGAGTGATCGGACAGGCGGCAGCCGCAGGCGGCGAAGTACTCCATGCGCGCGGCGAGCGCCTGCTTTACGTCGTCCAGCGTGCGGATATAGAGATTGGCGGCGGCGCCCAGCTTCTGCAAATACGCGGGATAGCCGAGGTCGGTGACGTTCATCGCTTTTTCCGGCCGGAAGGTGGGCAGCACCTTGACGGCAAAGGACGTATCCGCCGCCAGCTTTTTGTGCCACTCGAGCGAGTCGACCGGATCGTCCGTGGTGCACAGCGCGCGGACGTTGCTCTCGCGGATGAGCGACCGCGCCGAGCCGGCAGGGCTTTGCAGCTTTTCGTTTGCTTTGGCCCAAATTTCGTCCGCGGTTGCGGGATCGAGCAGTTCGTCTACATCAAAAAAACGCTTCAGCTCCAAATGCGACCAGTGGTAGATCGGGTTGCCGATCAGTCCGGGCATGACCGCGGCGAAGCGGTCGAATTTCTCGCGGCCCGGCGCGCTGCCGGTGACGTACTCCTCCGGCACGCCCGCCGCGCGCAGCACGCGCCACTTATAATGGTCGCCGCCCAGCCAAGCGTGCGCCAGATCGGTAAAGCGCGTGTCGTCGTAGATCTCCTGCGGGTTCAGGTGACAGTGATAATCGAAAATCGGCGTGTTCTCCGCATAGTCGTGGTAGAGCCTGCGGGCCATCTTGTTTTGCAGCAAAAAGTCCTCGTTTATAAAGGTTTTCATGGTTTTTTGCTCCTTTCCGGATACCTCTGTTAACAAAATCAGTATATCAATTTCTGGTGCGTTTTTGCATGGTATTTGAAGCTTGAAATCTGGTGAAAGTTGCTATATAATATGAATATGATCAAAAATGCGGAGGTGATTTTGTTGAATATATACAAAGATGAATTTACCCTCCGCCAGACGATGGAAGAACGTGATTTTGAATTCCATCACTACTTGGATTTGACGCCGCCGGATGTTGAGTTCCACGAGCATCCGTTTTATGAGGTGTTCTTTTTTCTCTCGGGCGACGTGAACTATATTATTGAGGGGCGCACCTATCAGCTGCGTCCGGGCGACATCCTGCTGACCAGCAACCGCGATATCCACCGCCCGGAAATCACGCGCGGCAAGCCGTATGAGCGGTTTGTCATATGGCTCGCGGACGATTTTTTCGACCGGCTTCAGGACTGGGGAGACGATCTTTCCGCCTGCTTTACCGACGCGGCGCAGCGCAAGTACCAGCTTATCCGCCCGGACGGGCCGGTGCTGGTTCGCCTGAAGGCGCTGTGCGAGTATTTGGCGGAGGAGCAGACCAAGCGTGTCTTCGGCAGCCGTACGCTGCTGCACGCCTGCTTGATCGAATTTCTCGTCTACCTCAACCGCGCCTATTTTGACACGCCGGACACCATCCGGCGGGATATTTCGGAAAACGATAAAATCAATCAGGTCGTCGCCTATATCAACGATCATGTGGCGGAGGATTTGTCGCTCGACCAACTGTCCCATGTCTTTTTTATCAGCAAGTTTTATCTTAATAACCAGTTCAAACGGTACACCGGCTTGACGCTCTACCAGTTCATTATGAAAAAACGGCTGACCGTTGCACGGAATATGCTGCGCGAAGGCGTTTCGGTCATGGATGCGTGCATGCGCTGCGGGTTTAACGATTATTCCAACTTTTTAAAAGCTTTCAAACGCGAGTTTGACCGAAATCCGAAAGAATTTATCTCCAAGTAAGCGGCTTTGCGAATGCGAGGACGCTATGCCCGACGGCGCGTCCCTGCCATAGTATTGCGCATTCGGCTTTTCTGCATTCCACATTTCGGTAAATACCGTACGCCTCCGCTCATTTTAAGAGCGGAGGCGTATTTGTATTTCCCGCTCCGTGTCCTCCCGCCTTAAATGCCAGCCGTCAAATTGCGCCGTGATTTTGTCGCACTTGAACATTGCTCGAAACGAAATGGGCTTGCCAAGCATGGGATGAGAAAGGTGATTAAAATTGTGCTATTTAAAACGCTACTTAAAAGGAATATAATGAAAGCATGATAAGGGAAAGGAATCTGCGTCATGAAAAAAAGTTGGATCACATCGCTGGGAGCGGGGATACTGGCTGGTACCATGCTGGCGCTGACGGGCTGCTCCGCCGCCGGGGATGATATGACGGTAAAACAGGAGGATAAGATGGTCAATACCGA
This sequence comes from Eubacteriales bacterium, assembly GCA_030524205.1. Lineage (GTDB taxonomy): Bacteria > Bacillota > Clostridia > Oscillospirales > Butyricicoccaceae > Agathobaculum. The sequence goes on along the minus strand of JAUNGZ010000024.1, from coordinate 8,239 downwards.
GAATCTGCACACGATCTATCTGGCAGGCGGCTGTTTCTGGGGAATGGAGGCGTATATGAAAGAGCTGCCGGGCGTATACGATACCGAGGTGGGCTACGCCAACGGAAACACCGAAAATCCGACCTATGAGGATGTGTGCTTTAAAAACACCGGCCATGCCGAAACGGTAAAAGTTGTGTATGACACCGCGCGGATTTCGACGGAGCAGCTGCTGGAAGGCTTTTTTGCAGTAGTCGATCCCACCAGCGTGAATCAGCAGGGCAACGACCGCGGAAGCCAGTACCGTTCCGGTATTTATTATGAAGATGAGGGTGACAAAGATATATCTGAGAAAGCGGCGGCCATGCAGCAGCCGAAATACGATGCTCCGGTCGTCACCGAGGTGCTGCCGCTCAACAATTTCTATCCGGCCGAGGAATACCATCAGGATTATCTGGATAAAAATCCGGGCGGATACTGCCATATTGACCTGAGCGCCGCTGATGCGTTCGTCAAGGAGCAAGGGCTGGACAAGATAAACGGCCTTTCCGCATTGATTCCCGCCGAGAACTATCCTGCTCCCGGGGACGCCGAGCTAAAAGAAAGGCTGACCGATATCCAGTACAAGGTCACCCGGCAGGGCGAAACCGAGCGCCCCTACACCAACGAGTACGCTGCACTGTTTGACAAGGGAATTTATGTCGACGTAGTCACCGGAGAGCCGCTGTTCAGCTCGCAGGACAAATTTGAGTCCGGCTGTGGCTGGCCCAGCTTTTCTAAACCGATCCTTCCGGAGGTTGTGAATGAAAAAACGGACACCAGCTTTAATATGCTGCGCACAGAGGTGCGCAGCCGCGTGGGGGACGCCCATCTGGGACATGTTTTCGACGATGGCCCCGAGGAGCAGGGCGGGCTCCGCTACTGCATCAACAGCGCGTCGCTCCGTTTCATCCCGTATGATCAGCTGGAGGCGGAGGGATACGGCTTTCTTCGGCAGATTTTTGAATAATTCCGTTGCCATAGCGGAGTCCGCGCGTCTGTTCTGCGGATTCGGGCCTATATCAGGGATGAAAATTGCGCCGCAAAGAAAAATTGAGATTTAAATGCAAAAAAATCTTGCATTTTAAGAAATAGGATGGTAGAATAGAATCACTGACGAATAAAGAACGAGGGAGGTGTTTTCGGAATGCCCAATATCAAATCTGCGAAGAAGCGTGTCAAGGTAAACGCCATCAAGACGCTGAACAACCAGATGGCCAAGAGCGCGCTCAAGACCACACTGAAGAAGTTCGAGGCTGCTGTTGCATCCGGCGATAAGGCGGAGGCGACTGCTGCTTATACGACTGCCGTCAAGGCGGTGGATCAGGCGGCTGCCAAGCACCTTCTGCACAAGAATAACGCGGCCAACAAGAAGAGCGCGATGACGCTCAAGATGAACGCGCTGGCGTAATTCGATAGAACCGTTTAAAATCCTCAGGGTCTTGCTCTGAGGATTTTTTCTTTTTGCAGTCAGCTGATGGCGCGAAGCGGTATGTGCTCTGCAACATTTTGATAATGATCAAAATGTGCTTGACATTTGCAAGCGAAAGAGTTAAGCTATATTTAGATAAAGGTCTAAATGAGGTGGGGAAATGAGAGCTTGGGCGTATGCGGCAATATTGGTTGGCATTGTGCTGTTTCTTGCCGCGGTGCTGGCAAAACGGCTGTCGCACTGCGTTTTCACCTGCAAATCCTGCGGCGGGGCCTTTCGCATTCCTTGGCGGCGCGCGCTTTGGGTGGAGCATTTTAACAGCGATTACAAGCTGAGCTGTCCGCACTGCGGCAAAAAGGGCTGGTGCGCGGCGGCGCGGCCAAACGAAAAGGGGGCGCGGTAAATGGGCTTTCAGCAGAGCTTCAAGGCGCTGTCTGATCCGATCCGCAGAGAAATTTTGGCGCTTCTGCGCACGGGGTCGATGGCGGCGGGCGATATCGCCGCGCATTTCAATGTGTCGGGTGCAACCGTTTCGCATCATCTGTCCATCCTGCGGGATGCGAGATTGGTGCTGGACGATAAGCAGGGGAAGTACATTTATTATGAGCTGAACATGTCGGTGGTCGATGAAATACTGGAATGGATCACCGCGTTGAAGGGAGAGAGCCGGGATGAAGAAATTTAGCAAGCTGCAGATTTTGGCGTGGGTGCTGGCTGTGGTTCCTCTTATTATGGTTGCCGTATCCTACGGTTTGCTGCCCGATCAGGTGCCGACGCACTGGGGCTTTGACGGAGCGGTTACCTACGGCCCAAAGTCGACGATGTGGATGATCGGCGGCATGTCGGTGCTTTTTGCGGTGCTCTTTCCCGTTCTGCCGCATATTGACCCGCGACGGAGGAACTATGACAAGTTCATGCCGTCCTATGATTTGTTTCAGGTCGTTATGATGCTGTTTTTGATTGGCATGACCGGGGTTATCCTCACTGAGACGTTCCGCCCCGGCACGGTCAACGTCGGCACGGTTGTGACCGGCTTGGTCAGCCTGCTGTTTGTGGTGCTGGGCAATATGCTGCCTAAATTCCGGCAGAATTACTTCAGCGGCCTGAAAAACCCGTGGACGCTCGCCAGCGAAGCCGTTTGGGTCAGAACGCACCGGCTGGGCGGCAAGCTGCTGTTCGCCGCAGGCTTGCTCGGCCTTGCAAGCTGCTTCCTGCCGGAAACGCCCCGGTACTTTGTGTTTTTCGGCGCGCTGCTGATCGCGGTATTGATTCCCAATGTTATGAGCTATATCTGGTTCCGGCAGGAAAAAGGGCGGGACGTATAAAGATATCTTCCCTTATTTTGCCGTCACCTTTGCGCTGACATGGACGCTGTGGGGTGTGGCGGTGGGCGGGCCGGCCGTCGTCGGCATGGATGGTCGCACAAAGCCGAAAAGAGGGGAAAAAGATCGCAAAATAGGCTTCAAAAAACTGGAAACAAAGGTTGCGGCGACATTTTTAGTCAGATTTTAACTTGCTAAGTGGGGAGCGATGTGTTATAATCTTGCAGTAAGTTTGCACGAGTGGTGAATTGCCATCGTGTCTGTAACCTACGGCAAGGAGAAGATTATGACAAGAACGCGTAAGCTGGCGGCGGTTCTGCTGCTGGTTGCCGTCGTTGCGGTGAGCGGGCTGACAGCCGCACTCGCGACGGACAACACAAAGACCTATGCGTATCTGCCCGATCATTCTGTTTATTTTTATGATGTTGCAGAGGGCTATGCATGGGCCCACCGCGAAATTGACGCGCTGGCGGTAAACGGCGTGGTCAAGGGGGGCGGTGACCATCTGTTTTATCCCGGCAATCCGATCACGCGGGCCGATTTTATCGTGATGCTCGACCGGGCGTACGGTATGAGCAATGCGCTTGAAAGCGGCGCGATCCCTTCAAAGGGCACGTTCAGCGATGTGCCGGCCAACTCGTATTACACGAAGGCGGTCACGGCTGCCAAGGCCTTCGGCGTTGCCAACGGCACGGACGACAACCGCTTCCTGCCGCAGCAGAATATGACGCGGCAGGATGCAATGGTGTTTCTTAAGCGCACGATTGACCGGACGCCGCTTCAGCTGCAATCTGGTTTGATCAGCGGATTTTCCGACGCTGACCAAATCTCGGGCTACGCCAAGGATCCGGTCAGCGCGCTGGTAATCGCGCAGGTGATCGGCGGCTCGAACGGAAAGATCTCACCCAAGGCGCTGGTAACGCGCGCGGAAATGTCGGTCATGCTGTACCGCGCCACCCACTTGACCGAGCAGGACAGCGGAACCTTTTACGAAAAGCGCGGCGATGTGGTCAATATCTGCATCGGCGCGCAGAGCTACTGCGACGTGGTAATCGAAAACTACGACCCCTCCGTGCACTATGGCGAGCTGATGCGCTATTCCAAGCTGCGGCAGGAGGGCGGCGTCACCTACATTACGCTGGAGGAAAACCAGCCCATCGACCGGATGGCGGCTTACAACGCGGGACAGCTTATCTTGAACGACCCGGACTCAGATAAGGAAGGGGCGACCGTTACGTATCCGATCGCGTCAAACTGCGTGGCGGTGGACGTGACCCAGCCGTATCATCAGATCAAAACGCCGATGAGCACGGGCAGCACGTACCGTTACTGCTATCCCTCGGTTGTGGACGGCGAAATCACGGTTATCTATTATATCAGGACATGAATAAAAATCCACCGGAAACCCGGTGGATTTTTTTGTGCCGGCAGGGCTTGACTCTGACACAGTGGCAGACGCTATACTGAGGATGAGCTCAAAAAAGGACACGAATTCGTGGGAGGGATCAATCAATGCTGAAAATCGGCGCGTTTTCCGGCCTGTCGCGCATCAGTATCCGCATGCTGCGGTACTATGACGAGAACGGCCTGCTTCGGCCCGCGCAGATCGACGAGACGACCGGCTACCGCTACTATGACGAAGCGCAGCTGACCGATGCGGGGCGAATTGCCGCGCTGCGCGATATGGGCTTCAACGTGGCGGAGATCGGTGAGATCGTGCGCGGCGGCCTGTCCGCGCTCACGGCGGCGCTGACGCGGCGGCGCACGGCGCTTCTGTGCGAAAAGCGTGAGCTGGACGAGCAGCTTATGCGGCTGGAAAGCGCGCTGCAGCGGCTTGGAAAGGACGAGATCAAGATGAAATACGAAGTAAGCTGCAAAACCCTGCCCGAACGCTATGTGGCGAGCGTGCGCGACATCCTGCCCAGCTATTACGAGGAAGGCCGCCTGTGGCACACGATGATGCGGGAGCTCGCGCCGCAGAACGTGCGGCCGGACGAGCCGTGCTACGCGGTCGGCGTGTACCATGACACCGATTACCGCGAGCGGGATGTGGATGTGGAGATCCAGATGTCGGTCAAGGGCCGGTACGAGAACACCGAGCACGTCAAATTCAAGACCGTGCCCCCGATCTTTATGGCGTCCGCCACCTACACCGGCAGCTATGAAAAGGTAAACGAGGTCAATGCGGATGTGGCCGCGTGGGTGCAGCAAAACGGCTACGAATTTGACGGTCTGTCGTTCTGCATCTACCACGTCAGCCCGCACGAAACGCAGAACCCCGACGAGCTGGTCACCGAGGTTTGCTATCCCGTGCGCAAAAAGTAAAAAGAAAGGCCGCCGGTAGGCGGTCTTTTCTTATGCTTCGGTTTGCTTCGCGGTTTCGGAAAACATCTCGTGCAGCTCGGGCCAGACGCGGCGCAGGATGACGGGCTTGCCGCTTTTGTCGGTAAAGCAGTGGCTGGTTTCGCCCGTGCAGCACAGCGCGCCGGTCGCCTTGTTGTACACCTCGTAGGCGAGGAACAGCTTGACGCCGGTGTAGCCGGTGACGCGGGCGGAGACCCGCACCACGTCGCCAAAGCGGGTGGACGCTTTATAAGCGGCGCTCGCCGTCAGCACCGGGCTGCCGACGCCCTGCTGCTCGATCTCCTCATAGGGGTAGCCGAGGTGCTCTAAGAGCGCGACGCGCGCTTCCTCGAACCAGCGGATATAGTTGGAGTGATGGGTGATGCCCATGCCGTCCGACTCGTAATATTGGACCTTGTGCTCGTACAATTTGTTTTCGCTCCTTTACCGGATGGGTTCGTAGTCGATCTCAGAGGCCTTATCGGTTGCCTCCAGCTTGAAAATGACCGGACGCAGGCCGTCGTTGCAGCTGCAAATGGCGACGCCGGGCGTGCGGATCCAGTCGCCGTAGTAGAACAGCTCCTTGTCCGCGCCGTGCGACAGGGCGAACGCATATTGGTAGATCGCCTTCCACGCCTCGTCGCACAGGCCGTCGGGCTTGGCGTAGTCGGCGTAGAACACCTGCCCCTCGCGCAGCATCGGACACGGACCGAGTCCGTCCGCGCCGTACTCGGCGGCAAGTTCTGCGTCAAAGTGCCTTTTCAGCACCGTGATTTTGACCTTTTTCATGATAAAATATGTTCCCCTCACAAAAGCGCCCTCTTTCGAGGGCGCTTTTTAGAATTCGATCGCGCCGCAGCGCGCATATAACAGAAATTGGCGGCAGCGCCGCCAATTTCATAAAAAGTGCGAGCTTCGCCCGCGCTTTTTATACAAACCGTCGGAGAATTGTGCCTGAAAGGCGCGATTTGGAGACGGAACCCTCGATTGCGAGCGTGGTCGCAATCGAATTACTTGAAGTATTTTACACCGTTCTCAAAAATCGGCTGATACTTGTTGCCGTAGATGTTACGGCCGACGAACGGGCTGTACCGCTCGGTGTGGCCCATCTTGCCGAGCACGCGGCCGTCCGGCGAGGTGATACCCTCGATCGCGCACAGCGAACCGTTCGGGTTCCACGCGATGTCCATCGACGGGCTGCCCGCCAGATCGGTATACTGGAACGCGACCTGTCCGTTTTTGATGAGACCGTCGATCACGCTCTGCGGGGCGACGAAGCGGCCCTCGCCGTGGGAAACGGCGATCGAGTGCAGGTCGCCGACCTCGCAGGAGGACAGCCACGGGCTCTTGACGGAAGCCACGCGCGTCGTCACATAGCGGGACTGGTGGCGGCCGATCAGGTTGAAGGTCAGCGTCGGATCGTCGCCCGTCATCTCGTCGCGGATCCCGCCGTAGGGGACAAGGCCGAGCTTGACAAGCGCCTGAAAGCCGTTGCAGATGCCGAGCATCAGGCCGTCGCGTTTTTGCAGCAGTTCGTGGATCGCGTCCTTAATGCCGGGGCCGCGCAGGAACGAGGCGATGAATTTGCCCGAGCCGTCCGGCTCGTCGCCGCCCGAGAAGCCGCCCGGCAGCACGACCATCTGCGCGCGGCGGATGGCGTTTTCGAGCTGCGCGGCGCTCTCCGCGAGCGCGTCGGCGGAGAAATTCTTGACGACCACGATTTCGGCCGCGCCGCCCGCGTTTTCGACCGCGCGCGCAGTGTCGTATTCGCAGTTGGTACCGGGGAAAACCGGGATGACCGCGAGGGGCTTGGCCGTCTTGACAGCGGGCGCATGGCCCGCTCTTTCGGCGAAGGAGACGGTGACGAGGTGCTCGTCCGAAGCGTCAGCCTTGGTCGGGAACACGCTTTCGAGCCTGCCCTCGAACGCATTTGTCAGCGTGGCAAGCGAAACCGTCTCGCCCGCGACGGAGACCTCCGCCGCCTCGGTCGTCCGGCCGACCAGCCAGTAGGCGGGCAGCTCGGTTTCGGCCTCGATCAGGATGCCGCCGAAGTTCTTCAGGTACAGCGCGTCCGTCGGGAACGACGGGTCGAACGCAAAGCCGATCCCGTTGCCGAGCGCCATTTTGCACACGCCCTCGGCGATGCCGCCGGTGGACAGCGCCCACGCGGAAACCGCCTTGCCGGACGCGATGAGGCTCGCCGCGTCGTTCCAGATGTGCTTCATCGTCGCGTAATCGGGCGAGCCGTCCGGGAAGTACGGCGCGTCGAGGAAGTAGACCGGGTGGCCCGCGCCCTTAAACTCGGGCGAGATAAGGCGGGACGCGTCCTGCGGAGCGATGGCGAAGGAAACGAGCGTGGGCGGCACGTCCATGTCGTCGAACGAGCCCGACATCGAGTCCTTGCCGCCGATCGCGCCGAGGCACAGCGCCTCCTGCGCGGCATACGCGCCCAAAAGCGCGGAAAGCGGCTTGCCGAAGCGCTTGGGGTCGCGCCCCAGCCGCTCGAAATACTCTTGGAAGGTGAGGTAGGCGGTTTCAAAATCGCAGCCCGCCGCCACCAGCTTGGCGACCGATTCGATCACCGCCGCCGACGCACCGAGGAAGGGATTCTGCTCGGTGTAATACGGATCGAAGCCGAACGCCATGACGGACGCAGTCTCGCACTGGCCGTGCAGGGCGGGCAGGGTCGCCGCCATCACCTGCGCGGGGGTGAGCTGGTACTTGCCGCCGAACGGCATAAAGACCGAGTTCGCGCCGATCGAGCCGTCGAACCGCTCGACAAGGCCGCGCTCGAGACAGATGCCCAGCGTCGAGGCGAGGTTCAGCAGCTTTTCCGCTTCGGTTTTGCCCTCGGGCGCGCACGAAATGGACGGCGCGGGCAGGGGCGCGACCTCGGCGGTGACGTGCTTGGCGCAGCCGTTGGTGTTCAGGAAATCGCGCGACACGTCGGCGATCGTATTGCCGTTCCACGTCATGCGCAGGCGGTTTTTGTCCGTCACCGTGGCGACGGCGACCGCTTCAATGTTCTCCTGCGCGGCGGCGGCGATGAACGCGTCCGCGTCCTTCGCGCGCACGACGACCGCCATGCGCTCCTGCGATTCGGAGATCGCAAGCTCGGTGCCGT